>CAYWST010000001.1:0-93208 GCA_964461075.1 uncultured Solibacteraceae bacterium
GAGCGCCTGCTTCACACGCAGGAGGTCACAGGTTCGAGTCCTGTCGCGCCCACCACTGGAACCAGTCACTTCCCGTCGCCGATTCCGAGCACCTGCTTTTCAGGGAGTGGTCAAGCCGAAATTTCACCTCGCGAATTCTTCAACTTAGATCTCTGGAATGCACCAAACCCCTGTCAGTCTGGGGTCTTGGGACAGGGGCCGCCCACACAAAACGCAGTCCGCCGAACCTGAAATTCGCACCGTCTCCATCTGGAGCGATCATCGTAACTGGAAGCGAGTTGAGGGCATCGGGGGCATTGAGTCATTGATTGCGGGTTAAGCCCCCAGATGTGGCGAACGTCTCAGAACCGTATCAGGAATCTCCTCAGCCGGGTGGCGCGGACCAGCCACAGCCCCGCCGAAGATTGCACCGTGGTTATGCGGCTTTGCACAACGACAGGATTGCGGCCGAAGCACTGTTTCTCCTTCCCCACTTCTACGGTTGGATAGCCGAAGCGCTAATTCGCATTCTCGGGCAAAGCGGCCACGCGCACGGCCATCTACCACGCGCGCAATGTCCGCCCCAGGCAATCGATATCACCCTGCGCGCTGACAATATTTGTTCGACCAGCGGATCTCAGACAACAAACTCGGAACTCCCATTGCGCCGCTCAGTCACACGTGATTGAGGACGCCTGCCCAGTGTTTGAGCATCATTGACAGGACAGTTTGCGTTTTGTAAACTTCGGATTGTGCGGGTCATCAGCAAACCAATGATCCTCCGGTTCGCCGAACGGTATCCTGACGCCTTGGTTCCGCTGATGAACTGGTACAGGATTACCAAGCAGGCTGAATGGAAATCTCTGGCCGACGTGCGAATGGACTTCAGCCATGCAGACGCCGTGGGGCGTAGAACGGTTTTCAACATTCATGGCAACCACTACCGGCTGATCGCCCGGGTCAACTATAGGACCAGGCGGGTATTCATACTGCACGTCCTCACGCACCACGAGTACAGCAAGGGGGATTGGAAACGATGACCACAACCACTGAGATTAGGGATTCCGTCTACGCCAAGCTTTTGGCGAAGTCCCTCCCTCGCCCCATTCGTACCGAGGCTGAGCATACGCGTCTCACAAAGATGCTGCTCGATCTTGACGAACGTGAGGATCTTTCACCGGAAGAAGAAGCGCTGGCCGAAGTCTTGACCCTTCTGATCGACGACTACGAACTGAAATACCATCCGCTTCCTCGCGTCTCGCCCAACGTATCGCTGGTCGCGCTGATGGAGGAGCGCGGACTGAAACACAAAGACATCTGGCCGGTCCTCGGCAATAAGGGTTCCGCCACCGAAATATTAAGCGGGAGGCGGTCGATCAGTAAAGCGCAGGCCAAACGTCTAGCCGAGTTCTTTCGCGTGCCGATAGACCTCTTCATCTAGCGGGCGTTCTAATCCGCGCGACTGCATGGCTCGTGTCCTGTCGCGCCCGCCACCCGAAAGACTACCTGGTTTCGACGATGAAGACCGGCGCGGTGCCGCGGACGGTGGAGAAGGCCGAGTTGGGGTCGCTGACGCGGGCCGTGCAGCCGCTGATTTTGCCCGCGAAGGTGGAAGGGGCGATTTCAACGGCGAGATCGCGGTAGACCATCTCCCCGTAGAAGTCGATCGGGAAGCTCACCGGAACATCGTCGCGCCGCTCCTGGACGACGAACTGCCCGCGGAGCGCGGTATTAATGACGCGGCTCCACTCCGACGCAGGAGTCTTCCAGCCCTCAATGGAGTGGACTTCCCCCGAATCCTCACTGGGGCGAAGCGCAAGGGTTTCGCGATTCTTGACGATGAACTCCAGCAGGTCGACCGTTTCGCCCCCCCATGTCGTCTTTCCGGCGGCGACAACTCGGGTCAAAGGCACGGCTTCGTGGATCGCCCTCCGCTCTGCGGCTGGGAACTTCGAGTTGATGCGATCATCGGTCAGCAGGGCGAGCAGCGAGCGCTTCCGCGTCAGTTCCGTCCGGAAACTGTTGACCATGCAGACGCGGCGGTCCTTATAGGCGCGCACGACGGGATGGTTGAGATCGTAGCGCACGAGAAACTCCTGCGCCCGGACGCCCCGGATCAACAGGTCGATAGCGAAAGAACCCTTCAATAGGACACCATCCCGGTATTCGAGCTGTTCCGGGCTGGCCACTTCGATCGCGAAGCCCTGCTTGCGAAACCATTCGGCCAAGCGGAGGCTTTCCGAGCCCTCGACGGTCACGATATGCTCGCGTGTCTCAAGGAGAGCGATTGCGGGTTTGCCGGCCCCCCCGAACTCCTTCCAGGCCTTGAGAATCGAATTGAGGAACGGCTTCGTTCCGGAGATCTTCTGTAGCTTGAATTTCTTGCGGATCTCCTTGACTGGCGGACAGTCGTAGAAGATGTCTCCGAGCAATTCGCCGTCCAGCACGCCGCGCGGCAGGTCCGCCTGCGCCGCGTTGGTGTAAAGGGAGCCATTATTGACATGCGCGCCGAGCCAACCAGCAACCGGTGAAAGGCGGTAGCCCGGATCAACGGCGGCCAGCATCTTCTCCGCGGGCAGCAGTTGAATCCGCGACATGACGGACGCGTTCTCGATCGCCAGACAGCGAACCCGTTCGATGGAGGCCGTGAGAAGCTCCGCGGTGCGGATCAAGTTGCTATACTGGCGGCGGCTGATGAAATGGGGCCGCAAAACAGGGCTCACAGGACGCCCATTGACGATCAGATGAGCGTCGGCCATCCGCTCGCGAAGTTCGCCGATCCAGACAGCGTGCTTTTCCCGGTCCTGCTCGAGGATCTTGTGGTAACGGGCAATTGCGTCGCCGAGCTGTGTCATGTCGCTTGTGGAAAAGGCTCTCTGCGTAGCCCCACTAAACTCATAGTATCGCACAGAGCAGCCAGGAGTCCAGTCTTACTACACGATTAGAAGAAAATAAGTCTTTCTTTTTGAATAGGTTAACAGTATGAAAACACGATTGTTCCAGGTGGCCGCAATGGCCGCCTGCTTTGGTCTGTCGGGCCCGGTCACGGCCGACGAAGGAATGTGGCTGTTCAACGCCTTCCCCAAGGAGCAGGTGGAAAAGCGCTACGGCTTCAAAGTGACTGATCAGTTCCTGGACCACCTCCGCATATCGGCTGTCCGATTCAACAATGGCGGGACGGGCAGTTTTGTGTCCGGCGACGGGTTGCTATTCACGAACCACCACGTCGGTTCGGATTGCATCGCGAAACTGTCAACTTCGTCTGAAGATCTGATAAAGAAAGGGTTTTTGGCGCGCAGCAAAGCAGAGGAGAAACGCTGCCCGGATCTCGAGGTGAATGTCCTGACTGAAATCGAAGACGTCACCGCGAAAGTGAACTCGGCGGTGAAGGAAGGCATGCCCGACGCCGAGGCGAACAAGCTCAGAAAGGCTGCCAGCGGAGATCTTGAGAAGGCTTGTGCCGCAGGCGCGGAAGATCGCAGGTGCGACGTGGTGACGCTCTACTCTGGCGGCCTGTACCACCTCTACAAATATAAGAAATACACGGATGTGCGTCTGGTGATGGCGCCGGAGTTCATGATCGCGTTCTTCGGCGGCGATCCTGAGAACTTCACCTATCCGCGATACAACCTGGATGTCGCGTTCTTCAGGGCCTATGAGAACGGCAAACCCGCCAAGCCGGCAGACCACTTCAAGTTTTCGCGAACGGGCGTGAAAGAGGGAGACCTGGTTTTCGTGCCGGGCCACCCGGGCACAACCGGCAGGCTGCTCACCTACAGCCAACTCGAATTCTCCCGGGATGTGAGCTATCCGCTCATCTATGAGCGGCTGGACTCGATCATCCGCGCGGCGAAAGCTTACTCAGCCCGAGGAGAGGAGCAGAAGCGGCAGGCTCAGGACGTGATCTTCGGCGTCGAGAACAGCTACAAGGCGTACACGGGCTTTCTGAAAGGACTGCGGGACCGGGCACTGATGGCGCGGAAGGCGGCCTCGGAGAAGGATTTCAAGGCGTCGGCCGGGAGCGCGAATCCGGGATTGCTCAAACGGTACAGCGACGTGGAAGCCGCAATGAAGAGCCTGCGCGGCTATTACGTGGAGCTGATGCTGCTTGAGAATTACGCAGCCACCGGCAACGAACTGGCGCGGATCGCCCGCACGGTGCTTCGCTACGCGGAGGAGACGGCAAAGCCGGACGGGGAGCGGTTGCGGGAGTTCCGG
Organism: uncultured Solibacteraceae bacterium; assembly: GCA_964461075.1. Classification (GTDB taxonomy): domain Bacteria; phylum Acidobacteriota; class Terriglobia; order Bryobacterales; family Bryobacteraceae; genus JACADU01. The sequence goes on from CAYWST010000001.1 coordinate 4,198, forward strand.
ACCGCCGCTCTGCCTTCGCTCGAGCAGGGGCTGTTTTCGGAAGCGCCCGTTTATCCGGAGTTGGACGAGGCTCTGCTGGCCGACTATTTGAGGTTCATGACTAAAAAGCTCGGCGCGAGCCACCCTGTGGTGGCGGCTGTTTTGGAAGGGCGGCCGCCGGAAGCGGCGGCCAAGGCGTACGTTTCGACAACCAAGCTGACGGACATCGCAGAACGGAAACGGTTGGCGAAGGACCCGCAAGCGGCCGCGGCCTCCACCGACGGAATGATCGTCTTCGCGCGGAAGATCGACAAGGCCGCGCGCGCAGCGCGTAAGCGCTATGAAGATGAGGTGGAATCGGTGATTACGGGTGCGGCAGGCGAAATAGCCAACGCGCGCTTCAGGCTCTACGGCGCATCCGATTACCCGGACGCGACCTTTACGCTGCGGCTTTCCTACGCCGCCGTTCGCGGCTACAAAGATGAAGCCGGCAATGACGTACCCTACGCGACAACGTTCGCGGGCCTCTATCCCAAGGCGAAGGACGTCGAGCCTTACATTCTGCCGGAGTCCTGGCTCAAGGCCAAGCCGAAGCTGAACATGAAAACGCCGTTCAACTTCGTGACGACCGCCGATACCCACGGCGGCAACTCCGGTTCCGCGACGCTGAACACGAAGGGCGAGGTGGTCGGCATCCTGTTCGACGGCAATCTTGAGAGCCTGCCCAAGCGGTTCATCTATAGCGACACAAGCGCCCGCAGCGTGCACGTTTCGATCGAGGCGGTGTGGGAAGCGCTCGATAAAATCTACGGCGCGGCGGAACTGCTGAAGGAGTTGCGGTAACCCAATTCTGAGTGACGCACTCATACGGGCACAAGGCGGGCGTCCAGAGTCCCGGGCGATCCGCCGGTACCGAAGAGGTACGCTCAAGCGGAGGCCGGATTAGTCCCCCGGCTTCCGCGCTTCCGCCTGCGGACGGCGAGGACGGGCAGGAACCGGGTCCACATCGGGCACTTTGAGCTCGGCGCGAAGCCGGGCCATCTCCGTTTTGAGCTCCTTGACCACAGGCGCGTACGCTGCGTCGGCGTAGACGCTGCGCAGTTCCCGCGGGTCTTTCTGACGGTCAAACAGCTCCCACTCGTCCGACTGATAGTAGTGCGCCAGCGTGTAGCGGTCCGTGCGGACGCCGCAGTGGCGGGCGACGGAGTGTGGGCCGGGGAACTCGTAGTAGTGGTAATAGAAACTCTTGCGCCAATCGGAGGGCGTTTGCCCCGCGAGAATCGGCTTGAGACTGCGTCCCTGCATGTCGCCGGGCACAGGCGCTTGAGCGGCGTCGAGGAAGGTTTCCGCGAGATCGATGTTGGAGACGATATCGCGGTTCGTGGAACCGGGCCTCGTGAGTCCGGGCCAATTCACGAGCAGTGGCGTCCGGACGGATTCTTCATAGATCCAGCGCTTGTCGAACCAGCCGTGTTCGCCGAGATAAAAACCCTGGTCCGAACAGTAAATGAAGATGGTGTTCCCGGCCTGCCCCGTCGCGTCGAGATAACGCTGCAAGCGTCCGACGCTATCGTCGACCGAGGCGATGCAGCGGAGGTAGTCCTGCATGTAGCGCTGATACTTCCAGCGGGTGAGTTCCCTGCCCTGCGGGTTGGCCTTCAGGAAGGCTTCGTTGCGCGGACGGTAGGCGGCGTCCCACATTCGCTTCTGCGCTTCGGTCATTCGATGGTACTCGGCAAGCTCCTTCGGGCCGGGCTCGCCTGGAAAAATCTTGAGATCCGAGCCAAGCGTCATGTCCTTGCCGATCTCCATGAGCTGCTTGTGCGCCGGCGAGGCCCGGTGCTCGTAGTTATCGAAGAGAGTGTCTGGCTCCGGGAAGGTCACACCGTCGTACATGTGAAGCTTGTCCGGCGCGGGCATCCAGTTGCGATGCGGCGCCTTGTGCTGGCACATCAGCATGAATGGCTTGGAGGGGTCGCGGCCGTTCTGGAGCCAGTCCAGGGAAAGATCCGTCACAATTTCGGTGCAGTAGCCCTCACGGCGTTTGCGCCCTGAGGGCGTGATGAAGTCCGGATTGTAATAACTGCCCTGGCCCGGCAGAACTTCCCAGGCGTCGAAGCCGGTCGGGTCGGTGACAAGGTGCCACTTGCCGAAGATGGCGGTCTGATAGCCAGCGGCGCGGAGCAGCTTCGGGAAGGTCTGCTGCGTGCCGTCGAAGGGCGAGCCGGAGTTGTCGATAAATCCATTGAGATGCGAGTATTTGCCGGTAAGGATCACGGCGCGGGACGGTCCGCATATCGAGTTCGTCACCAGACACTGGTCGAAGCGCATGCCCTGGCGAGCGATGCGGTCGATGTTGGGTGTATGGTTAAGACGCCCGCCGGAGTAGGCCGAGATGGCCTGGTAGGCGTGGTCGTCGGAGAAGACGAAGACGATGTTGGGCCTCTTCGGCGGACCGGGCTGAATCGCGGCGGCGCCGAGGCTGCCAAGAAACTGCCGTCTGTTCATTGTAGATACCTCCCGAGCCAATTCATAACTTCTTCCATGTGCTTGCGGCTGTTCTCCCCCTTGAGGATCCAGTGGCCCTCGTCCGGAAAGAGTACGAGCCGCGTAGGAACTTTGAGCCGCTGGAGCAGCTTGAATGTGGTCATGCTCTCAGAGAGCGGGACACGGAAATCGAGTTCGCCCTGCGTGATGAGCGTCGGCGTCCTGAAATTGCCGGAATAACGGATGGGGGACTGGTCATTCCACTGGCCGCCTTTTTCCCAAATGGGTCCGCCCATGCGGAGTTCGCGTTCGAGGCCGCCGTCGTTGGTTCCGTACTGGCTCTCGTTGTTGACGGCGCCGGCGTGGTTCACCAGGCACTTGAAGCGCGTGGTGTGCCCGTTGAACCAGTTCATGAGGTAGCCGCCATAGCTCGCGCCGGCGGCTGCCTGGCGCGTCAGGTCAATCGAGGGATACCGCTTGGCGGCCTCGTCGATGGCCTCAAGGATCTCCTGGGCCGGGCCGCGGAGGACGTCGCGCTCGATGTCGTCGGCGAACTTCTCGCCGAAGCCGGTGGAGCCGGTGTAGTTGGTCTGGAGAACGAAATAGCCGGGCGCGGCGAGGAAGTGGCTGTTCCAACGCGTGGAGAACGCGTCCTTGGACATGGAGTTCGGTCCGCCGTGCGGGAAGGCGACGATTGGGTACTTCCTGGCGGGATCGTGCGCGGGCGGGAGTACGAGAACATTGTGAATACGGCGCCCATTCTTCGCGGTGAACCAGAAGTGCACGGGTTCGGGCGCGTCGAGTTCGGCGACCACGTCGAGATTGAGGCGCGTGAGGAAGCCGTGGATGGCGCTGCCGGGTTTGAGTTGGACGATTTCGGGCGGCTGCGCCGATGTCTGGAACTTGGCGATGAGGCCTGAGGCGGTGGCTTGGACGCCGGAGTAACCGCCGCGCTTGACTTCGAGGATTTCCCGGGGCGTCCCCCCCGTGATTGACAGTGAGAAGACTTTGTCGAAACCGGAATCCTCAGCATCGAGATAGATCTGCGCGCCGTCGAGAGAAAAATCGAACGAGGAGACCGAGCGATCCCACTGCGCTGTGAGAATCGAGGCGGTTCCGCCTTGCGGCCAGGGCAGTCTGGCGAGTCTGGAGAGCGAGTACAGACGGGTCTTTTCCGGACTCTTCGAGTGCAGCGCAAACAGATCGCCCTTCGGCGAGAACTTCGGCGATGCGAAGCTCTGGCCGCGCTGCGTGAGCATTCGCGGCTCGCCGCCCGAGGCGGAGACCGCGAACACCTGGGACTCAACTTCGGCGAACATCGTCTCGTCGCGGTTGACGACGGCGGAGAAGACAATCTGCTTCCCGTCGGGCGACCAGATGGCTCGGAGCGCCTGCCCCCCGGCTGTCGGATTGAAAGCTCCGCCGAAGCCGGGCGAGGAAGCCAGCTTCGTTCCATCGAGCACGTCGCGCGGCTTGGCGCCGGCCTCCAGGTCCAGCGTGAAGATGTGCGGGCGCTTCTCATCGAGCCACGCGTTCCAGTAGCGGATGGGGAAGGTGTCATAAATGCGGGCGTTCCACTTGCGTTCCTTGCGCTGGGCGGCAATGGGGTCGAAGTCGGATTCGAAGAGAATGGCCTTGCCGTCCGGGCGGAACTGAGGGTTGGAGACGCCGCCTGGCATGGTGGTGATGCGGCTGGCTTCCCCGCCGTCGAGCGGGAGGATGTAGACCTGCGAGGCGTCATCGCCTTCACGCCGCGCGGTGAAGGCGATCTTCCTGCCGTCGGGCGAGAAGGAAACGCCCGACTCCGCACCGCGGGTGTTGGTGAGCCGCCGTGGGGGACCGGAGCCGTCGGCGGGCATCATCCAGAGATCGGCAACGGTCCTCGCGGGATCGTAGTCGGGTTCAGTGACTGAGTAGACCAGCCACTTGCCGTCGGGGCTGACGGCGACGTCGCCCAGCCGTTTCATGGTCCAGAGGTCTTTGTGCGTGATGGGGCGGCCGGCGCCGAAGGCGGAGACGGCGATCAAGAGAATGAGAATCCAGTGGAGCATTGGGTGCTCTAGGATTGTATTGAAGATGAGTCCCTATGCAAAAGCGGGCGCCTACATGGGCCTGGCGCTCGTGACGCCAATCAGCGGGTGGGTCTGCTACAAAATCGGGCAGTGGTTGATGGTGCGGACGGGGACGCCGCACCTCGATCTCGCGGGCCTCATCATCGGGTGCGCGGCGGGCATTTACGAGACATTCAAACAGGCGCTGAAGATCGAGGGACTGGACAAGAAGCAGTAGGGGGTCCGTCATCTTCAACGAATCGAGAACGCTCAGAAGGATCTGGCTGATCATGGCGGCGCTGGCCGCGGCGGGTTCGTTAGGATTCCTGCTTCGCGGGGAAAAAGCGGCGGTGTCATTCGCGGGTGGCGCGGGCATCTCGGCGATCTCGTTCTGGATGCTGGACCGCGCGACAAAGGACTTGGCGAAGGCGGTCGCGGGCGAGCCGCTCAAGAAGCCGACGGCGATGACGCACCTGCTGCGCTTCGCCCTCGTTTTCGCGCTGACCTATGCTATGTTGAGGGTTTACGGGGCAGACCGCACAGCCTTGGTCTGCGGGCTCGTGATTTCCGTCACGGCCGCCTCGCTCGAGGCCCTGTTCGAGTTCTTCTATGCATGAGCTTTGGATCACGAAACTGCTCGCGCCGGTGATCTCAGCACCCGCCGAAGCGATCCTTCATCTGGCCGGCCGCGGCCACGACAAGAAACTGGAATACATGAACGCGATGAGCATGGAGATCCTGGTGATCGTCCTGCTCATGCTGCTGGCTGTGGTCCTGCGGCCGAAGCTGTCCGTCGACAGGCCGGGCAAGTTCCAGTTGATTTTGGAGGGCATCTACGGTTTTCTCCGCGACCAGGCGCATGAGGTGGTCGGCCATGGATACAAGAAGAACGTCGCCTTCTTCGCGATGCTGTTCATTTTCATCCTGGCGTCGAACCTGATCGGCATCATCCCCACGTTCGAATCGCCGACGATGTTCTATTACGTGCCGGCGGGCATCGCGCTCTGCTCGTTTGTCTATTACAACACCCAGGGCATTCAGGAGATGGGCCTGATCGGGCACCTGAAGCATTTCGCCGGACCGATGTGGTGGCTGGCGTGGTTCATGTTCCCGCTGGAGATCATCAGCCACTGTATCCGCCCGGTTTCGCTCACCATCCGTCTTTTCGCCAACATGCTGGCGGGCGAGCAGGTGACGCTGGGCTTCCTGGCGCTGGTGCCGGTTCTGGTTCCAGTTGTGGTGATGGGCCTGCACGTCTTCGTGTCCTTCCTGCAGGCGTTCATCTTCACGGTGCTGAACATGGTGTACGTGGGCGGCGTGGTCGCGCACGAGGACCACTAAAAAGTTTGGTTGGCAGGCCGTTGCAGTGTGAGCCCCCGGCGTCCCAACGCGCGGAGCGGAACCACCAACTGGCGGCAAATTGATAAGGAGAGAAGTTGAAATGACACTTCGTACCGTTCTCGTTCTGATGGCGCTCATCCTGATCGCCGTCCCGGCATTCGGCCAGACTTCGAGCTCGAGCTCGACCCCGGTTCTGCCGGTGGCGTTCGCCATGGCGCTCGCATCCGGTCTTTGCGGCCTGGCGCAGGGCAAGGCGATCGCCGCGGCCTGCGAAGGCATCGCGCGCAACCCTGGCGCGGCCGGCGCGATCCGCATCCTGCTGCTGCTGGGTCTGGCGTTCGTGGAATCGCTGGCGCTGTTCACGTTCGTCAAGGTCGGCTAGGACCGGCAAGCAAGTTCTGAGTTCGCAGCAAGCCGCCCGGCCCCGCGCCGGGCGGTTTTTATTGAGCATTCACGAGCGGCCGTAGAGTGAAGCCATGGCCGGACTTATCGATTATCTTGGCGATCATTCGATTCGGCCCTCTCGTGTCCTCAAAATTGTGGCAGGCACAATTTCATCCGGCGTCAAAACGCGTACTTCAGCCCGAACTGGATGATCCTCGCAGGCCGGGCCTGCTGCACGACGCCGAACGTCTGCGGCGAGCCGATGTTGGTGAGCGGGTTCAGGAAGTTGACATTGTTGAAGGCGTTGAAGAACTCAGCGCGAAACTCGATCGAGTGAGTTTCCCAAAAGGAGAAGCGCTTGAGAACTGCAAGGTCGGCCTGGAAGAGACCGGGGCCGATGATGGTGTTGCGGCCGGCGGTGCCGGAGCGCTGACCGCCGGGCAGCGCCGGGAGACGCTGGAACGCGGCACGCCTAAAGAACTCCTGCGGCGTCTTCGGTCCGTTGTTGGGATCGCCGATCTGGTCAGGCCGGTCGGCATTGAGCCCGCGCAGTGAGAGATCGACACTCTCGGTCGCGGTGAGCGGGTTGCCTGACTGCGCGGAGACGATTCCCTGCAGCAGGAATCCCCACGGCAGCTCATAGCCGCCGCTGAAGACAAAGCGCTGCCGGGTATCGAAGATGGCGAGTCCGCGAACGTCCGACATCGAGAACGCATCCTGCGGGCGGGGATCGCCAAGGTTCACGGAGGACTGGAAGTCGATCGCCTTGGAGTAGGTGTAACTCGCAAGGAACTGCAGCCCCGACGAGTAGCGCTTCTCCAGCCGCGCCTGGAAGGCGTTGTAGTTGGAGTTGAAATCGCCGAAGGTCGGCCGGACGAGATTGAAGTCTCTGTACAGGCGCCGGGCCTGCGTGTTGGCCAGAGTCGCGCCAGGCCCCGGCACGGCTGGATTGACTTCGCGGTAGCCGGGGAATTTCACGCCATTCGATCCGACGTAGCCGACTTCCGCGAGAAGTTGAAACGGAAGCCTCTGCTGGACGGTGAGATGCCAGTGCTGCGCGTAGGGGCTGCGCAGCTCGGGCGAGAAGCCGATGACGAGGCAGGGGCAGGGGAAGTTGCGGGAAGGGTCGGTCTGCGGGTTGGTGGGGAAGTTCTGGTAAGGGTTTGTGAAGCTGGGCACACCATCGACTTGAATGAAGCGGTTGAACGGCGGCACGTTGATGTTCTGAAAAACGGCCACCCCGGGGATAGCGTCATAGAAGATCCCGTAGCCGCCGCGGATGCTCGTGTTTCCGCCGCCCGTGAGGTCGTAGGCGAAGCCGAAGCGCGGCGCGAAGTTGTTCGCGTCGGTCTGTATCGTGGCGCGGGGCACGCCGTTGTCGCCGGGATAGAGCAAATTGACCGGCGCGTCGGGGCGGACAGTGGATTTCCGGCCGGGCTGGAAACTGGCGACGCGATCGTACTTGTCGTAATACGGCAGACCCAGGTCGTAGCGCAGTCCGAGATTGAGAGTCAACCGGCGAGAGACCTTCCAATCGTCCTGCATGTAGAAACCGTAGGTGGAGCCGAAGAAGTGTTTCGATGGGTCGCCGCCACCCTGGCGGAACTGCGCGGCGCGGCCGAGGAGGAAATCCGCGGTCACATTGCCGGATGCCGACCCGTTGATGGTGAAATCCCCGTTGGGGCGGTTAGGGAAGACAAGGAAGATCTGGGAGCGCTGGAAATCGAAGCCCATTTTGAGCGAGTGGCGCCCGCGAATCCAGGTGAGGTTGTCATTGAGCTGGTAGTTATTGCGAGCAATCTGAGTGAAAGCCTGGCCGGCGTCGCCCACGGTAAACAGACCGGAAAGTTGAACGAGCGGCATTCCGAGCGCAGTGGCTTCCGTCGGCGTATAGACGAATCCAAGATCGGCAGGTGAAACGCCCGAACGGGTCACAGGAAGAGAGAACTGGCGCAGGAAGCTGAAGCTGGCCTCGTTCAGCAGCGTAGGCGAGAAGGCGTGCGTATCGCTGATCACGGCGCCATGGTTGTAGTCCTTCGCCGCCGAACCGGCGGGCGAAAAGTTGGCCGGGCCGAGCGGATTGAAATTATCGTTTTGCCCATAGGAGTACCGAAGGAAGAGGGAGTTGGCGTCGGAGAAGCGATGGTCTCCCCGGAGTCCGTACTGGTTCGACTTGACGGTGCGGGCGGGAGCAGCGAGGTAGCGGTTACCGGCGGAATTGGAGCGCGGGATATAGCGTTCGAGAATGTTCCGGGCCGCTGTGTCGATGCGAGTCGAGGGAATGATGTCGCCGGGAAACGGCTGGCCCGTCGAGGGGTCGCGCGGCTTCGTCGAAGAGGCCGAGTAGTTGCCGGTGCGCTCGAGGTCGCTCAAAACGACAACGTTGTTCACCAGACCCTCGCTCGAGCGGACGCCCTCGTAGTAGCCGAAGATGAAGGTTCTGTCCTTGACGATGGGCGCTCCCGCGGATGCGCCGAACTGGTTCAGCCGGAGCGGCGGCTTGGAGGCGGAAAAGAAGTTCCGGGCGTCGAGCGCGTCGTTGCGGAGAAACTCCCACAGCGCGGCATGGAGCTTGTTCGTTCCGGAGCGTGTGATGGCGGTCACAACCGAGCCGGAGTTCTGACCGTACTCGGCGGCATAGTTGTGCGTCACCATCTTGAACTGAGAGAGGGAGTCAGGCGGAGGGATGAGCACGTAGCCCGAGTTGAGCGTGTCGTTGTTGGAGACGCCGTCGAGGAGGAAGTTGTTGGATTGCGTGCGCTGGCCGTTGATCGAGAACGCGGAGTTCGAGGTGGCGCCGCCGAGACGCTGAGGCGTTGGAACCGCGCCGGGGATCAGCAGGCCAAGTTGAGTGAAGTTGCGGCCGTTCAGCGGCAGCTCGACGATCTGGCGCGACTGCACGACGACCCCGCTGGTGGAGTCGGAGGTGTTCACCAGAGGCGCTTCGGCATTGACGTTCACGGCCGTTTCCTGCGTGGAGAGGGAAAGTTGGAAGTCGATCCGGAGAGTGTCGTTCACGTTGACGGGCAACGCCGTGCGGGATTGGGTCTGGAAGCCCTTGGCGGAAACCGTGATTTCGTAAGTTCCCACGGGAAGGAGAGCCAACGTATAGGCGCCCGAAGAATCAGTGCCGGCTTCCCGGCGAAAGCCCGTGGCGGAGGATTCCACCTTGACTTGCGCTCCTGCGACCGCGGCTCCGCTGGGATCGAGCACGATGCCCGTCATGGAGCCGGTCCGCTGCTGGGCGAAGGCGAATAGTCCAATGAAGGATAGAGATAGAGAGAGGGCGATGTGACGCATGAGTGAATATTCTTAGGTTAGCCAACGCCTGCTACAGGGCGGTGAATTGGCGGTATAAAGTGGTATCAATGTCTCTGACCTACTCCTACCTCGACGTGGCGAAGATGATCGATCATTCGCTTCTGAATCCGACACTGACAATGGCGGATCTCGAACACGGCATCGCGCTCGCGCTCGCCTATGATGTAGCCAGCGTCTGTATCCTGCCTTACGCTCTGCGCATGTGCGCGGAGCGATTGAAGGGGTCGAACGTCAAGGCTTCGACCACCATCGGATTCCCTCACGGCGGGCACACGACCTCCATCAAACTGGCGGAGACGAAGCAGGCGATCGCCGATGGCGGCGAGGAGCTCGACATGGTGGTCAACATCAGCCAGGTTCTTTCCGGCAACTGGACCTCCGTGAAGGAAGACATCAGCGCCGTCGTGTCGGAGACCCACGCGGCGGGGCAGAAGGTCAAAGTCATCTTCGAGAACGCCTACCTGAAGGACGAGCACAAGATCCGGCTGTGCGAGATCTGCGCCGAGGCCGGCGCCGATTGGGTGAAGACCTCGACGGGCTATGCACCATCGGGAGCGACAGACGAGGACCTGATCCTGATGCGAAAGCACTCGCCGGCGCATGTGCAGGTGAAGGCGGCGGGGGGGATTCGCGATCTTGACGCCCTGCTGCGAGTCCGCGCGTTAGGCGTGACGCGCTGCGGCGCGACTCGAACGGCGTCCATGATGGACGACGCGCGGGGCCGGCTTGGCCTTGCACTGATCAGTTTCCCGGCTGCGCCTGCGCCAGCCGGCTACTAAGAAGGGAATGGAATCATGCTCCAACTCGGTTTTGTCAGTGCGATCCTGCCGGATCTGAACCTTGAAGAGGTCCTCAACTTCGCGGGCGAGGAGGGCTTCGATTGCGTTGAACTGATGTGCTGGCCCGCCGGCAAGGCGGAGCGCCGGTACGCGGGTGTCACGCACATCGACTGCAGCTCCTTCAAGAAGGGTGACGTCGCCCGGATCAAAGAGATGCTGGAAGAAAGCGGCGTCGACATCAGCGGCCTGGGCTACTATCCGAACCCGCTGGCGGCGGACGCAGCCGAGGCGAAGACGTACGTCGATCACTTGAAGAAGGTGATCAAGGCCGCATCGCTCCTGGGCGTCGACGTTGTCAACACTTTTGTCGGCCGCGATCCGGTGAAGAGCGTCGACGAGAACTGGCCGCGGTTCCTGAAGACGTGGAAGCCGCTCATCGCCTTCGCGGAGGACAACGGCGTCAAAGTCGCCATCGAGAACTGCCCCATGTCGTTCACGCGCGACGAGTGGCCGGGGGGCAAGAACCTGGCGACGAGCCCGGCCATCTGGCGCCGGATGTTTAACGACATTCCCTCGAAGAACTTCGGATTGAACTTCGACCCGTCGCACTTCGTCTGGCAGCAGATGGACTACGTCGGCGTCCTGCGGGAGTTCCAGGAGAAGCTGTTCCACGTCCACGCCAAAGACGCCAGAGTCGATTGGGAGCGGCTGAATGAGGTCGGGTTGCTCGCCTATCCGGCGCAGTACCACACGCCCAAACTGCCTGGACTCGGCGACGTCGACTGGGGTGAGTTCATGGGCGCGCTCTGCGAGGTTTACAGCGGCCCTGTGTGCATCGAAGTCGAGGACCGCGCCTACGAGGGCGAACTGGAGATGAGAGAAGGGGCGCTGGTGCAATCGGCGCGGTATCTCTGCCAATTCATGCCGTGATGAGGAGTGTAAGTCACATTGAGTAGACCGGCGCCCAAACTCAAACTCAACTTGGAACGGCTCACCAGTGAAGCGGCTCGTTTTGCGGAGAGGGAATCAGGGCACTTTGAGCCGAGCTTGTATGGCGTGACTGACGGAAAAGCAATCGGCACATACTTGGAGCAGAAGTTTCGGAACTACCTCACTCGCGTTTACTCGTTCGACGAGGGCAATTCGGCCAGAGGAATCGATTCCCCTTCGCTCGGCGTGGACATGAAGGTTACGAGCGTTACTCAGCCGCAGTCCTCTTGCCCCTTTAAGTCGGGCAGGCAGAAGGTGTTCGGACTAGGCTACTCGCTTCTGGTCTTTGCGTATGAGAAGAGCGATCACGCCCGGAAACGAGCGGGGCTCCTGCAGATCCGGCACGTCCTCTTCGTAGAGGCGCACAGGACAGGTGATTATCAAACTACGCGGGGACTGCTGGAAATTCTGGAAAGGGAGGGCACCCAGGATGAACTTGTCGCTTTTATGACCGACCGAATGCTCCCAGTGGACGAGATCGAGGCTATCAAGATCGCTGAAGACCTGCTGGGCGGAGCGAAGCTAGAACAGGGTTACCTGACCATTTCCAACGCACTTCAATGGCGGCTTCAGTATTCTAGGGCGATCAGTCAGGCGGGCCAGGTGGATGGGGTTAGGCGAGTTCGATGAGCAAACCAGGAAAGCGGCTTGAGTTTGGGGACTACCAGACACCGCCAGGGCTGGCCAAGAGGTGCTGCCAGCTACTGAGAGAGAATCGGATCGAGCCGCGATCGGTATTGGAACCTACATGCGGGGTAGGCGCATTTCTGTTTGCCTGCGCTGACGAGTTTAGCGGTCTCAACCACCTCTCAGGGCTGGAAATCAACGCGCAGTACGTTGAGACAGCGCAAAGAATCGCGGCGGAGAGACCCAGTAGAACACCAATTGAAGTTGCACAAGCCAGCTTCTTTACGGGTCAATGGAGGGATTCGATCGCTAAGCTTACAGAGCCCCTGCTTGTGATCGGGAATCCGCCTTGGGTCACGAACTCGTCCCTCTCTACGGTAGGGAGCGGTAACCTTCCTGCGAAGTCGAACTTCAAGGAACAATCCGGGCTGGACGCTGTGACCGGAAAGAGCAATTTCGACATTTCCGAGTATATGCTCATCAAACTCGCGGAGGAGCTCCAGGGCCGCCGCGCATGGCTGGCCATGCTGTGTAAGACCACCGTTGCGCGAAAGATTATGGTTTACTGCTGGAAGCGTGGCCTGGAACTCGAGGACTGCCAGATGTACCCAGTCGATGCCGGGAGATTCTTCGGTGCTGCGGTAGACGCCTGTTTCTTCGTCGCGGCGTTTGGTGGGGTGAACGCAAGACGGCAATGCGTCGTCCACTCAGGACTGCATCAGCATCCCGTGAAGACCCTCGGATACCGCGACGGCATGGTGATTTCGAAACTGGACGAATACGAGCGGTGGCGCCACTTCACGGGGGAAAGCCGGTTCACATGGCGGTCTGGGATCAAGCACGACTGTGCGAAGGTCATGGAGTTCACGGAAATCGACGGGCGCCTTGTGAACGGGTACGGCGAGGTTCCCGAGTTGGAGCGCGACTACCTCTACCCATTGCTGAAAAGCAGTACGTTGGCAGGCGCCGCGCGCGCGGAAAAGCGATGGGTACTTATTACGCAACGGGAAGTGGGTCAGAATACGGCTGAACTCGAAGTAAAAGCTCCCAGGGTCTGGGAATACCTCCGAGCACACTCGGAGCAACTGGCCAGGCGAGCCAGCAGCATCTATCGGGGGCGGCCTCGCTTCTCAATCTTCGGTGTTGGAAGCTACTCATTCGCGCCATGGAAAATCGGCATCTCCGGCCTTTACAAGCGATTGCAGTTTCGCCTCATCTCGCCGCAAGAGGGAAGGCCAGTGATGCTCGATGATACAGGGTACTTTCTTCCCTGTGGTTCCGAGAATGAGGCTAGGCAGATCATGACGGTTCTCGAATCTGCCCAAGTTGGAGAGTTCTACAACTCGCTCATCCACTGGGATTCAAAACGCCCGATTACCGTCGAGATCCTGAGCAGGCTGTGCATTGAGAAGGCTGCGTCTTGGCTGGGCTACCCATTGGAAGCCGACGGTGACAAGAGGGAGGACCGGCAGGGTAGGTTGTTTGCGTAAGCAGTCTCGGCATAAGAACCTGACGGCAAGGCGTGGAGTCTTGGGTAACCTGTTTCCGGCCTTTTCGTCTTTTTGTTGTACCCTAGAAGTGAAGATTGCATTCAGAGTTGGAGGTCTCTTTTTGTATGTTGCGTAGAGCCGCGTTGGCCGTGGCGCTGACAGCGTTGTCGGGCGCCATCGCCTTTGGACAGATGGGCACATTCATGGGCAAGGTCGTCGGCGAAGACGGCAAAGGTGTCCAGAACGTTGTCATTAAGATTGAGCGCAAGGACATCAAGGGGAACTGGCAGACCAAGACGAACAAGAAGGGCGACTGGATCTACAGTGGCATGCCCGTGCCCGGCCAGTTTGTCATCACCTGCGAAGTCAACGGCCAGGTGGCCGACCAGTTGAACGGCGTGCGCAGCCAGATGGGCGACCCGGTGGAACTGAAGGACTTCTGCGACCTGAAAAAGATCATTGCCAAGAGGAAAGCGCAGGAAGCGGCGATACAGACAGGCCAGGTGACGCAGGAGATCGCCCGCGACATGACGCCCGAGCAGAAGGCGGCCATGGAGAAGGCAATGAAGGAGCGGTCGCAGCAGATGGCCAAGAACAAGGCCCTGAACGACTCCTACAACGCCGGCATGGCGGCGATGCAGGCCAAGGACTTCGCCACCGCCATTGACAGCTTCAAGAAGGCGGCCGAGATCGACCCGAAGCAGGCGGCGGTCTGGATCCAACTGGCGCAGGCCTACGACCAGTCCTCCAACACCAAGACGGGCGCCGAGAAGGACGCCGCCCTACAGGGCGCGGCGGACAATTACGTGAAGTCCATCGAACTGCTTCCCGCTGACGCCGGCCTGCACAACAACTACGGTCTGGTCCTGGCCAAGCAGAAGAAGTTCGCCGAAGCGCAGGCAGAATTAGAAAAAGCGGCTCAGCTCGATCCTCCCGGCGGCGGCAAGTACTTCTTCAATCTCGGCGCGGTGATGATCAATACCGGCCAGACCGACCCTGCCATCAACGCCTTCAAGAAGGCGGTGGAACTCGACCCCAAGTATGCCCCGGCATGGTTCCAGCTCGGCAGCGCGCTCAGCGGCAAGCTGACGATGACCGCCGACGGCAAGCCGGTTCCGCCCGATGGAATGCAGGCCGCGCTCGAGAAATACCTTGAACTGGACCCGGCTGGTCCAAACGCCGAGGCGGCCAAGAGTCTCCTCACGGTCATCACGGGCACTATCGAGACGAAGTACGTCAATCCGGACGCCAAGAAAGCTCCGGCGAAGAAGACCAAGAAGTAACCGCGGCGGCGGTTCTCCGATCGTAACGGCGCGTGTGGAGGAAACTCCGCCGCGCCGTTTTCGTATGTTGATTAGAGAGGATTTCAAATGGGCAGGATTTTGAGGATCATCGTCGTCACCATCCTGGTGGTCTTCGCCCTGCGGGCGGTGCGGATGATCTGGTCGGCCCTGACTGGCGGCGAGAAGACCGCAGCGCGAGGAGGCGCGGGCGGCAGCGGTCCCGGACAGCAGGCGGAGGCCGTCCCGACCAGCGGAGTTCTGCGCAAGTGCGCGCACTGCGGCGTCTTCACCAGTGAGGCGCTGGCGCTCAAGGAGACAAGCGGAACGGAGCCTGTTTACTTCTGCTCGGCCGAGTGCAGGAGTCAGGGCCGCGGGCAGTCATGACTCGCGCCGCCTGGCTGCCGATCGCCGTTCTGGCGTGCGCTACCGCGAACGCCTACAACCCGCCACAGGATTCGGCGGGCCCGCTGACGGTGAGAATCGAAGGGCCGGCGGTCCTGACCTCTGTGGAAGAGCCGGCGGCCTATGCAATCGTCCTGATCAACACGAGCACGACGGCGAAGATCGAATCCGGGGAACTGCGGCTGGAGGTTCACCGGGGCTGGCGGATTGAGCCGGATCAGATCTGGCCATTCACCCTCGCTGGCGGCGAAACCCGCCGGATTGACATCACCGTGAAGGCGGACGAGTCCACTCATACGGCGGCGCACTACCCGCTGCACGCCTTCGCATCGTTCACTCCGCCAGGCGGATCGAAGCTGACGGCACACCCGGTTCTGCTGATTGAGACACGGTTGCCGGCCAAGCCCTCTGTGGTTTCACCCCCGGCGTGGAAAGCGATCGAGCCGGGTCCCGACAGCGAGATCGGGCTCTGGCGGCTGAAGGTCTTTCGGGCGGTGTTCAGGGTGTTTTCGAATGATGACGCCAAGACGCAGCCGGCAGGATGGCAGGGCTCGGAACCGGAGACACGGGCGGTGCTCACAATGAACACGCGCGTCGTTCGCGGGGAGGCCCGCGAGTCGATCGCCATTCATCCACCGTGGTCGGGCGGCCGCGCCGGCACGATGTGGGTGGAGTTCCCGGTTGTGCTGCCTTCCGCGGCCAGGCTCCGGTTCGCCACCGCGGTCCGCGATCCGGACGCGGGCGCACGCCCCGGAGACGGCGTCACGTTTCGCGTGCGTGTGACTCCGCTGGACGCCCCAGAAGGACAAGCCGGCGCGATCGTCTTTGAGCGCCATTCCGACACCAAAACATGGCAGGACGGAGCCGCCGACCTCTCCCCGTTCGCCGGACAGGCGATTCGTCTTCAATTGGAGTCGCACCCGGGCCCGGCAAACAACACGGCGTTCGACCAGTCCTATTGGGCGGAACCCACGCTTGTCATCGGGCAGCCGCCCGCGGCGGCGTTTTCGTCAATGCGGTTGTTGGGCCAAACTGGCGATTTCAAGGTCAGCATGCAGACCGGCCGGCGCGGCCTGCTGGACGGCAGAATCACGTTTGAGCCGGTTGCGGGCGGGCAGGCGCTCGCATTCGACGGCTTCGCCCTGCGCGTGCAGGGGGATCAGTTGGAGGACTCGCGGACCGCGGCGGTGTTCCGCGGCTTCCGTGAAGAGCCCGCGGAGGCTGGCGCGGCGGTCCTCCGCCACCGCTTTCAATCCTACGACGTGATGTTGCGCGTGGCCGTGGAGGACGGAGCGCTCAAGACTGGCGTCTGGCTGGAGAACTCGCCGCCGAACGAGCCCTGGAAAGCGGTCTACATCGAAGATTTCGCGCTCAGAAACTGGTCGTCGCGCGTCGAGCGCGTGTACGCCGGGGCGGGAAACGTGCTGGTCCAACCGGAGGCGTTCCGCCTGAACTACGATGGGCACCGCCTCTCGACGAAGTTCGTGGGTTTCGAGTTCGCCGGCGGGGCCGCCGTCGTGCAGGCGGTCGACACGCCCCCGACGGAACTCGATGTCGACCCCGCGGCACGGCGTGCGACGATCCGCACCGCTCACCCTACGGTGATGACCATCCTGCCCGGCCGGGATGTCTGGAGCGCGGCCAAGCGTTGGCGGGAGTCCAACGGATTGCGGGCGGCGGGCGGCGTCCATTCTCTCGCCGGGAGATTCGTCTTCGATCTGTGGGGCGGCCGCTACGCCACGGCCGCAGCCGATCTCAGGCGGGCGTCGCTCTACGGACTCACTGACGCCGCAGTGGTGTGGCACAACTGGCAGCGCTGGGGGTACGACTACCGGCTTCCGGAGATCTGGCCTCCCAACCCCTCGCTTGGAACCGAGGCTGAGTTCCAGGAACTCGCCGCGGCGGCGAAGCAGAACGGCCGGCTGTTTGCGTTGCACGACAACTACATTGACTTCTATCCCGACGCGCCGGGCTTTGACTACGCCTACGTGGCCCACAATACAGCGGGGCAACCGGTGAAGGCGTGGCTGAATGAAGGGCGCGGGGCGCAGAGCTATCGTTGGAGCACGGGCGCATGGCAGGAGTGGGTGCGATGGAACCTGAGCCAAATCAGGGAAAGCGTCGCGCCTACCGCGCATTTCATCGACGTGTGGTCTTCGGCTGGGCCGTATGATTCGTGGACGGCGTCGGGCGATTTCGTAGACCGGATCAGAACCGCCAATTCATGGGGAGAGACGTTCGCCTGGATCCGGGACTACCTGGGCGGCTCGGCGCCGCAGATCTCCGAGAGCGGCCACGACGCGCTCATCGGCTGGCTCGATGGCGCGCAGACCAACCACCTGCGTGTGGATGCTCCACCTGAAGGGCAGTATTCATGGGCCGTCTGGAACATTCGGGCCCGGGACTCGGAACGGATTCCCTGGTTTGACTTCGCTCATCACGACCGGTTCGTCCTCCACGGCGCCGGGTATGAATCGCGGTATAGTTCGGGACTTGATCCGCGGCTGCATGGGATCTACTCGGACGATTACATCGCCACGGAATTCCTCACCGGACATCCGGCCATGGTCAAGGAGGCGTTTTCGCGGGAAGCCGTTCGCAAGTACTGGCTGTCGCAGGAGACGTCCCGGGCGTTGGCCCTCAGGAGGATCGAGCGCGTTGACTTCGCCGATGGAGACATTCACCGCGCGACGGTCCGGTGGGAGGGCGGCGGCGAGGTGACGGTGAATCGCGGCGCTTCGGACATGACGCTGCCATCAGGCCGTGTGCTGCCGCAGTACGGCCTCTATGCAAGGATTCCTGCGGAGGGCCAAATTGAGGCGGCGATCGAGCGGCGCGGCGGAGTGATCGTCGAGTGGGCCAGGTCGCCGGAACAGTTCTACGTTAACGCGCGGCCTCCCATCACCAACCGGCTGGACATTCGCGTCCGTCTGGAATCGCTCGAGTGCTCGACGCCGCGGCGCTGCACGTACGTCTTTTATTGGAGCGCCGGTGAGCCCACGGAGGATCCGATGCGGGTCTTCCTGCACTTCACGGACGCCTCGGGAGCGATTCGCTTTCAGGGCGACCACGAACCTCAGACGCCCAGCAATCTGTGGTCTGGCGTGATCAGGACGCAGGTGACGGTGGAGGCTCCGGCGCAGTTCCCGGCGGGATCGAAATTCGACCTCGGGATCGGCCTTTACAACGCCCGGACTGGACAGCGGGCCCGGATTGAAGGCGTGGACGACGGAAGCGGGCGGATCCGGCTGGGCGGAATCACGCTGGGCGAACAGCGAGTTCTGTTCGAGCCGCTTCCTGCGACGCCGGACCCTTGGCTCACAAGGATGAACCCCGAGAGCAAGCTGGTGCAGTTTCCATATGGAGTGACCACCAACGCGGGTTTGCGGCTTTCGCCGGCCGGGGAGACGCTCTGGTTGACGATGCTGCCCAACAGCCGGGCGGCGGAGATCCGCCTCGAGTGGGAGCAACTGCCGTGGAAACTCCCGCGCCCCAGGCGATGGGTCGCACGGGCCGAGTCGGGTGATGTGGCCGGCAGCGGGACCTTCGCGCCGCAGGATCAGGGAGAGATCGTCCTTCCGCTCGCGCCGAAGGTCTTCGCCTATGAACTGAAACCCTGAGCTACCGCGGGACCCGGTTCATCACGAACGGCTCGGGCGCGGAACCACACTCGGAGTTTTGGATCGACCATGCGCCGTTTTTCCAGGTGGCGAGAATCCTGATGGGGCGGCGCAGCAATCCGAACGGCGGACCGATCTCAATCACCTCCCCCGCCACAACGGCAACGCTGGGAGAAAGCTGAACGATGCGCTCGGAAACGAAGACCGGACCGTAGTGTTCGCTCCATATCGCCGGCCGGTGAACGGGAAAGTCCAACACAAACGAAGCTGGGCAGGCCGGAGGGCTCTTCTTGAGCTGGGACAAAAACTGCCCGAAGTCGCCGGCCAGCATCATCAGAAGAATGAGATGAGCCATTTCCAAGGGCTCCTTCGGTTTATTGACGGTCGAGGCGCAAAAGCGTTTCGGCCACGACCGATCCAATAGTCTGAAAACTCCGGACCGAAAGCTTATCCAGTGTATCCTGAGGCGTGTGCCACCAGGAGTGGTTCGGGCCGTAGGAGAAGTCGATCAGGTTCAGCGCACGGACGCCAAGCCGAAGGTAGGGGACATGATCGTCTTCGATCGGGAAGGCGCCTCCGTCGAAGCTCCGCTGCAGGCCTTTCTCGGCGGCGACACCCCACAAAAGCCGCCTCAGGACCTCCGATGAGTACTGCTCCTCGACGATATGGAGGTCCTTGTCGCCGATCATGTCGAGGTTGATGAGGGCGTCGAGCCGGGCTAGCGTGCCGTCCTTGCGCCATCGTTGAGAGAGATGCCTCGAACCGTAGAGCGAATCGGTTTCGCTCCATTCGCCGTACGCCTCTTCGCCATCGTGAAAGATGAAGTAGATGTCTTTCGCGGTCTGCAGGCTCTTGAAGCTGCGAGCAAGCTCCAGGACGGCGCCGGTAGAGGAACCGGCATCGTTGGCGCCCACAAAAGGGAACGGGAAGACCTTGGTATCGTAGTGTCCGCTCACGGCCAGTGCGCGCTTTCCGGGCTTGCCGGGCTTCCGGGCGATCACGTTCATCATCTGAACGGGGCCTTTAGGCGTCTTGGCCGTAAATCTGTCTTCAACGACTTCGTACCCGAACGACTTGAGCATGGCGACGAGCCAGGCGGAAAGACTGCGGGAAGCCGCCGACCCTGGCGTCCGCGGCCCGAAAGAGACTGCCTTCGCGGTGTAGTCATAGGCGGATTGACCGGAGAAGTCGGCCGCCAGGAAGAGGGCGAGCGTCAGGCCTTGCGCGCTAAGCATTGATACCCCAGTGTAAAATCCCGGCGGTGGTCCAGTGGGTCAAGCGCCGGGACGGCCAGAGCCAGGGGGATGAAAAGAAGGGCGGTCAGCGGCTTCAGTAGCGGGGGCGACTGTTGAACGGCATTGAAGAGCCGCCGGGAGAGCAAGCGCCAGAAGCCGCCGATGGGCGCGATCTCAAAGGTTGCGAAACCGCTTCGCCGCAGGAGGAGTTCAAGCCCGTGGCGAGTGTAGCGAAAGTAGTCGTGCGGCGCCTGGTGAACCTCCCATTCGTGAGGGGCAACGATCAGCAGCGGTGCGCCGGGCCGGAGGACACGGGCCAGTTCGGCGAGCGCCGCGGCCGGATCAGCAAGATGTTCGAGCGTGACAATGTTCAGCGCCGCGTCGAACGTACTGTCGCGGAAAGGAAGCCGCGTGAGATCGGCAAGCGCGTCGATGGCGGAGTAATCCCACCCGGCGTCGCCGATGGCAAGGTCGACGGCCGTGTAACGATGCAACCGGAACAGCGGCTTGTATTGCGTCTCGCCCGCGCCTGCATCGAGAACGCGGGCTCCGGGCTGAAGCGAACTCGAGAATGTCCGGACAGCGGTTTCGATGGACGCCTCGAAATGGTAGACATGGCGGAGGAGCGCGGGCGGCAATAGACGGCGCGCGCGGGCATAGGTCATGCGCGGGGGCGAGCCTCCAGCATGATCGTGGAACCGGCGCGGCAGGCGGCCTCAAGCAACGCGAACGGAATAGCGGCCAGGACGATTGAGAAATAGACCAGATCTTTGACGAGCCGCTCCCGCTCCGTCTCGGGGACCTTGCGGATGCGGCGTGCCATGGGATCGAGAGAGGGCGCGAGAGTCGAGGCCAAGCCCGCAGGGTTATCGCGAAGCGAGAAGTGTTTCCGGCGGAGAACCTCGAATCCCGAGTACTCAAGCAGTTGGACCAGATCCTGCTCCTTGAAGTCGATCAGGTGGCGGGGAATGTCGAGCCCGTTCCAGGCTTCTCCGAAAAGGAGGAATTGCCAGCATGCGGCATTGGGGACCTGGACGATCAGGCGGCCCTCCGGCATCAGCAGCCGATGGGCGGCTTCCAGGTAGGCGGCCGGGTCATACAGGTGCTCGAGGACATGGAACATGGTGACCGCCGCGAAGGAGGCTCTCCTAAAGGGCGACCGCGGAAGCGCGCCGCATGCGGCGGGGACTCCGTTCGTGGTCCAGGCCACCCGCGCGGCGTCGATCGAGAAATCGAGCCCAATAGCGCGCCCTGAGGGCAGGTTCAGTTCGCGCAGAAGCAGTCCGCCGCCGCAACCAACGTCCAGAACGGGCCCGCTCAGGCCGGAGTCAGTCAGCGCCCGCTGGACGAAATTGACGTGATCCCGCAAGACGAAGCGGCGCCAGACATCGGCAAGTTGGTCCGCGGCGCCGGAACCCGGATCGAACCAGTAACTGGCGGGATAGTAGTTCCGTATTTCGCGCGGATGAGGCCAGGGGTAGAGGCGAATCAGCCGGCAGTTCCTGCACTCGACCACATGAAAGACATCCTTGGTGGTACCAAACAGCCGATCGGCGCCCTGGCAGAGGGTCTTGATGCCGGTGGAGCCGCAAGCCGGACAGGCGTTCTCCTCCGAGGCCTCTTCCTCCGGCGCATGAGACGGGCCGGTTTGGCTCAACCCGCCCGCCGGGCGGTGGTCGTCTGTTCGCTCAGTTCGCGGAAGGAGATCCTGTAGCGAAGCAGGAGTCTGCAGGTCTCCGACGCCGTCAGCACTCGACGAGCCAGAATCTGCCGCCTCTTTCTCAGCATTCGAGGGATCAGCCGGAGAGCCTCCACCTGCGCCCGAAGCACCGCCAGAAGGACCTTCAGGAAACTCTCCGGCGTCTCGATGCGGCTCAGTTCCCCGCGGCGCCGCAGGGCCGCTATCAGCATGCCGGCCGCCCTCGCCAGAAAAAAAACGCCGTTGAGACAAAGAAGCCTACCAGGAAACAGTTTAACCGCCAGAAGGATGCGATTGCGCTCGATCAACATGACCCGCCTCGGATTGAGCTGGCCGAGGGTGGCCCCGCGGTGGTGAAGCACACGCGCCTCGGGCACATAGACCGCCTTCCAACCGAGGATTCGGCAGCGCAGGCCAAGTTCGGCGTCGTCGGCGTAGGCGAAGAAATCCTCATCGAATCCGCCTGTCTGTTCGAGCATCGACCGGCGCAGCATGCAGGCGCAGCCGTCGGGCCAGAGGGTCTCCTCGAACGTGTCGAACTGCCCGGCGTCTCTTTGTCCATGGCCGCGCCCCCGGTTCTGGCCGTCCAGCCAGATGAGATGGCCCGCCTTGTCGATGATGGATGGATCCTCCCAAACGAGGATTTTCGAGGCGGCCATGCCGACCGAGGGCTCGTCAAACGCCCGCGCCAGGTGAGCCAACCAGCCGTGGCTGGCTTCGGCGTCATTATTGAGAAGCGCAATGAGCGAGCCGTCCGCGGCCGCAATCCCCTGGTTGTTGGCGGCGCAGAAGCCGAGGTTCGACGCATTCCGGATCAGTCTGACAGGGAATGGGAAACGAGTAGTACTGATCCACTCCGCCGACCCGTCGGAGGATCCGTTGTCGACGACAATCACCTCGAAGGGGGCGCCCTGACCGGTGGTCAGGCTGGCCAGGCAAGCCTTCAGCAGGGGCAGGCGATTCCAGTTGACGACAACCACGGAAACGAAGTGTGACCCGCCTGTAAAGCCTTGTTCCAGCAACGTGTTGTATCATACCACTCAGCGCCATCGATTCATGCCGACACTAGGCCAGACACTCAAAGCTGAGCGGGAAAAGCGCGGTTGGACGATTGCCGATGTGGCAGCTAAGACCCGCATCCAGGCCCAGTACTTTGAGGCGATCGAGCGTGATGATGTTGACGCCCTGCCCGGCGGTTTCTTCTACCGCAGTTTCGTCCGGCAATATGCGAGGCTGCTCGAAGTACCTGATTCGGTTTATAAGAGCACGCTGGAGAGCCATCTGCTCGACGAGCAGATGGCCATCGCCGCGCAGCCCACATCGCTCCATGAGCGGCCGCTCAATGTGCCACCCATGCCCACTGGCATGTCCGACCCGGCGACCGAGACGAAGCGTTGGCTGTTGCGTCTGGGCGGCTTAGCGCTGGTCATCCTTCTTTGCTCGTTTGTCTACACGCTTTCAGTGAATTGGAAGGTTTGGTTTGGCTCGCTGCTTCCGGCCGCCGCACCCGAACCGCCCGTGGCGCAAGCGCCCGTCGAACCGCAGAAACAGGCTCAGGCGTCCGCACCGGCGGCTCAGGATACCCAGCCGCCCTCAACCTCGTCGAGCCCGCCGGCCGGCGAACCCGTCGCTCAACCCGCAGCACAACCGGAGACGCAAGCCCCAGTTCCGCCTCCCGCTTCGTCCGCGCTCACCCCTTCTCCTCCATCTCCGGAGGGCGCAGTGACGCTTTCCATCAAAGCCACTGACATCGCCTGGGTTCAGGTGCGCGAATCCGGGAAAGTGATTTTCTCAAACGTGATCCCCATCGGGGAGACAAAGTCTTTCACGAGCGGCGAGAGGCTGCGTGTGTTGTTTGGCAACGCCGGCGGAGTGGAGGTCATCTACAACGGCAAGCCGCTGCCGCCGCCGGGACCGAAAGGCCAGGTCCGAACTCTGGAGTTTACACGGGACGGCTTTGAGGTGATTGTCAAACCGCCCGCTTTGAGCCCCGCTCCGAAGCAGGAGTAGCGGCCGGTTTAGCGCCTCATCGCGCGAGCGCGCTTCGCCGCCTGCATCATGGCGCGCTGCCGGTCGGTTTCCAGACGCAGCAATTCAGTCCTGCGGCGCTCCTTGATCCGTTCATCCACCTGCCGCCAGAATTTGAGGAAATAGTCGCCGGCGGAGGCCAGCGCGAACAGCATGGTGCCCCATAACGCAGCTTGGGCGAACACATTCAAAGCCGGAATCTTCGCCGAGAGAAGGATGAGGGAGACGGCCAGCACCTGCGTCACCATTTTCGACTTGCCTAATTCACTGGCCTGAATGGTGTAGCCCTCGCCGGCGGCGATGCTTCTCAGGCCGGAAACGGCGAATTCGCGGCCAATGATGAGGACCGCGATCCACCCGGGGACCCGCTGCACCTGAACGAGCGAGATGAGCGCGGCGCTGATGAGCAGTTTGTCGGCGATGGGGTCGAGCAGCATCCCGACCGTGGTGATCTGATTCCACCGCCGGGCCAGGTACCCATCCACCAGATCAGTGAACGCCGCGGCGAGGAAAATCATCAGGGCGACGATGTCGTTCGTCCAGGACAGGCCCAGCAGCGCGGCCCAGTGGCGGTTCTCCTGCACCAGCACCGCGACCAGCAGCGGTACGAAAAAGATTCGAAGCAGGGTCAGGAGGTTGGGAAGATTCATCGCCCCCCTTAAAGATAATCCAAGAGACGCGCATTTCGGACACAGTTCGAAGCGCTGCGCGCACCCATCGGTCACCTGGCCTGACAATCGCAGCCGGAACGCAGGTCCATCCATTGCGCCGGCGGCAGGACGGACGAACGATAGCTCTCCAGCCGGCGCACGCGCTTCGCCGCGGCGATGCGCTGGCTCAGCGGCGGATGCGTCGAGAGATAGACGAGAACGCCGGGCAGGCCGGATGAGCGCTTCTCGAGCCGCTCAAAAGCCTCCGCCAGCGAGTTCGGATCGATGCCCGCCGAATTCAAGACGGCGAGAGCGCCGGAATCGGCCGCCTCCTCGTCGGATCGCATGTACCGAAGGGCTCCGAGCATGGCGACGCTGTCGGCCCATTCGTCGCCTCCTCCCAGCACGAGCGAGATGCCGAGGCGAAACCCGAGAATACGGATCAGATTGCGCGTTGCGTGACGCTCGATGCCGTGGGTCATCTCGTGCGCCAGCACGGCGGCTACCTGGTCCGGAGAATCCATGGCGCAGATCATCCCGCTGTGGATGCCAAGATACCCTCCAGGGCCGGCCCAGGCGTTCGACTCGGCATTGCGGGTCACCGTAACGCGCCAGGTATAAGGCGACGGGCGGCCTGCCTCGAGCCGGGCCATGATTCGGCGAACACCGCCGTTCACCCGTTCATCCTCGATGGGGCTGGCTGCGAGGCCAGCCACGAAGGCCCGGCCCAGCCGTTCCTCTGCCGCGCGCGGAATGGCGTGAGCCAGCCGGACGGTCAGTTTTTGATATCCAAACCACATCCCGGCGGCAGCCGCAAACGCCGCCGCCGACATGATCACCAGGGCGAGCCTTTTCCTTCCGAAGACCGCGCTGTTCAACGGCTGGCCGGCGTAAAACGCGCGAGCGAAGTTCTCATCCTCGACAATCAGACATTCGCCGGTGTATGGCAGACGCTCGATCCGGACGCGGTTCATTGAGGCGTCGACGGCCGCCCGCCATGTCCCATCCGGCCAGATCGCGGCGCCGCGGGCCTCAATGTTCACTTCGAGCCCGGCGGCATGCCGGGACACGGCGGCCGGCCGGCGGTCGGCGGCGCGGCCGTCGAAATACCATGCGGCAGCGGGCTCAGAGGTCAAAGCCCCCGCCGAAGTCGGAGTCAAGTTCAAGCAGCGCGGAGACGCTTTCGCCGGTGGCGGTCGCCGGCGCAGCCATCTGCGTCACGTCGGCGTAGCCGGCGAAGTTCTCCAGCATCGTCGTGCGGCACAACAGTTGGATCCATCGGATCCTCGCCCAGGGCAGGCCGAGCCCAAGTGTGAAAACGGCCAGGAGAACATTGGTCACCCCAAGGCCCAGAATGTCGCGTCCGCGCAATGTGGAGCGGAAGCGGGCCGAGCGCCAGGACGTGTGGCCGGCGCGGTAGCGGTGCTGGAGCGCGTAGTACCAGATCCCCGTCAAGTAAAAAGTCGGAATGAGCAGGAACATCATGAGCGCGAAAGAACCGAACAGATCGCGGCCATCGCCGTCGTACTCGAATCTCTGGTCGCCATAGTGGCTCTTTCGCACCATGTAGCCGTGAAGATTGTTGACGAAAAACGGCGTGTAGAAACCGAGAGTAACGAGGGTCAGGCCCAATCCCTTGTAGTAAAGCCGGGCAAACTCACCCGGACGGGCGGTGGAACGAAAGTGGATTCCGCGCAGGGAGGTGCGGCTTAACCGGTACCGCTGCATGCCCACCAGCGCCCACGGCGCGATCAGAACGATGCCGCCGTACAGGAACAGAGCGCCGGCGAGGGAACCCCATTTCTGATCAGCCAGCGTCAACACGATGAATAAGACGTAGAACGCGGCGACGAACAATATCGCTTTCAGCCATCCCTTGAGCATCTCCATGGCCGTGCCGTGCCAGGCGAATCGATCCTCATCCATGCGAAGAGAGCCGTAAAGGTAGCGGCGGATTTCAGTCCTCCCCCAGAAACTGTAAATCCCCAGCGTCGCGATACTGAGCAGGATCGTCTTCAGATAAAGCAACAACAACGTCACCCCGTTCGCATCGCAGGTAAACTGAGCGGTGCGCGTCCCGGCGGGATTGACGCAATACCGGCAGGCTCCGCCGATCTCCTCAGCGCCGCATTGAGTGCAGAAGGGCATGATCGGACAAGATCCTATCACAGATTATGGAGAAAAGAGCGATCGCTTTTCCCAGCAGGATCAGGACATGGAGGCGGTCTGGGAAACCGCGGAGCCAACAGGAGTGAAGGGGATTTCGAACCAGAAAACGGAGCCTGATTCGCCGCCGGAACGCACCCCGATGCGGCCGCCCATCAACTCGACCAGTTGGCGGGAGATGGCGAGCCCGAGACCCGCGCCGCCGTGGCGCCGCGCGAGCGAGGGGTCGGCCTGCGAGAATCGCTGAAACAAAATCGGCCTGACCTGTTCGGGGACGCCCGGGCCCGTGTCATGGACTTCGAAGACAATCCGTTCCGGCCGCCCGTGTTCAGGCTGCCTGGTCACGCAGAGCCTCACCGAACCCGAATCGGTGAATTTGATTGCATTCCCGAGCAGGTTGAGGAGAATCTGCCGCAGACGCGCCGCGTCGCCCACGATTTCGTCCGGCAGGTCGGCGGCAAGCTCGACGGAGAACGCCAGCCCCTTTCCGTAGGCCTGGCTGGCGATGATGCCGGCCGTCTGACGCACAGTACTCGCCAGGGGGATTGGGGCTGCGGCCAGCTCGACCTTCCCCGATTCCAGCCGTGACAGATCGAGGAGTTCATTGACCAGACCGAGGAGGCTCGACCCGCTGGTTCGAATCAGCTCGAGATACTCGGATTGCTCAGAATCAAGTGGAGTATCCGCGAGCAGATCGGCCATCCCCAGAATCCCATTCAGCGGCGTGCGGATTTCATGGCTTACATTCGCCAGAAACTGGCTCTTGATGCGGGACGCTTCCATTGCGGCGTCACGGGCGAGGGCCAGTTCGCGCGTTCTGGTTTCGACGATTCTCTGGATCTCCTTGTTGCGGTGAATCAGATCGCTCAGACGCAGGCTAAGCAGGAGAGTCGCCAGGATTCCGCAGGAAAACAGAATGATCGGCTGCCATGTGCTGCCGGCCGCGACATATCCGGGAACGGCGATGCACCGGATTCTCCAGTTCCGGCCGGCCGCATGCAGTTCGCGCAGATAATCGGGCATTGTGAGCCTGCCGAGGAGCGCCGAAAGAACGGTCTTCTCGTATTTCATCCTCGAACGGTGCGTGTGAACAAGCCTGCCGCCCTGGTCGAGGTCGTAAACCTCGACGGAGACCCCGTGTGGGCGGAGGTAAGTGAAAGCCCGCTCGATCACCATCGGCAGATCAGCCGGCGTCAGCGCCCTGCCTCCTCGCGAAGATTCCTCCAGTTCCCGGCGAATGGAGGATACCCGATTCTCTGAAGCCGCCTCGAATTGGACCCGCAGCAGACGGGTCTCGGCGCGTGAAGCGCTCCAGGCAACCGCGATCGAAAGCGCAATGCCGGCAAGAAGTGCGAGAAGAGGGGTCAAACGTCCCAAATCTGAGTATCGGCAAACGGGGAGCCAACCCCGATGACAATTTGATGAACTCTCTGTAAAGACGTGATCCGCCAGCCTTTGATACGATCTTTGGCGCACCGAGGGATTGCCAATGAAGTCGAAGATCACCGTAACCGTTTTCGCCTGCGCCTCCGCGCTCGTCGCCCAACTCGGCTACAAGGACACACCGATGCTTCCCGGACAGCCGTGGCGCGTTCACGACATCGACCGGCCGCGCCCGAAACAGATCACGCCCGGCGACCTGCCCTTCCAGCCGCCGTCGGACGCCATCGTCCTTTTCGACGGCAAAGACCTCTCCAAGTGGGTGGAGCATGGCAGGGGGGCGAATCAGGGCAAGGTGGTCGCCCCGACATGGAAGATCGAAAACGGCTACATCGAGTGGGCCCCCGGCTCAGGCGATCTTTTTACCAAGGAAGGGTTTGGCGACGCGCAATATCACATCGAATGGTCCTCTCCCGTTGTGATCGAGCATGAGGGGCAGAACCGGGGCAACTCCGGCGTCATCATCATGGGCCGCTATGAGATCCAGGTCCTCGATTCCTGGAACAATCCGACTTACGCGGACGGGCAGGCGGGGGCGATCTACGGGCAATGGCCGCCACTGGTGGCTCCCGTGAAGAAACCCGGCGAGTGGAACTACTACGACATCGTGTTCGAAGCGCCGAAGTGGGAGGGCGACAAACTGGTCAAGCCCGCCTATCAGACCGTGTTCTACAACGGCGTCGTCGTGCACAACCGCAAGGAAGTGATCGGGCGGATGGCGCACCGCCAGGTAGGGACCTATGCCCCGCATGGACCCGAAGAACCGCTCCTTCTGCAGGACCACGGCTCAAAGGTCAGGTTCAGGAATATTTGGGTCCGCCGGCTGGCCGGATACGATCAAAAGAACTGATGACTGAGATCGCAACGTTGGGCGGAGGCTGCTTCTGGTGCCTGGAGGCGGTCTATGACGAAGTGCACGGGGTGGAGTCGGTCGAGAGCGGCTACATGGGCGGCTCGGTGGAGGATCCGAACTATCGCTCCGTCTGCACCGGAACCACGGGCCATGCCGAAGTCGTGCAGGTGACATTCGATCCGGAAATCATTTCTTTCCGGGACATCCTGGAAATCTTCTTCGTCATCCACGACCCGACGACGCTCAACCGGCAGGGCAGCGACGTGGGGACGCAATACCGGAGCGTGATCTTCGTCCATTCGGCGGAGCAGGAGGTTGTGGCGCGGGGGTTCATTCAGGAACTGACCGAAGCGAAGACGTTCGACGATCCGATTGTCACCGAGGTGGCGAAGGCCGGCAAGTTCTGGATCGCCGAGGATTATCATCAGGAGTACTTCGCGCGGAACCCGCACCAGCCTTACTGCATGTTCGTGGTAAACCCGAAGGTGGCCAAGTTCCGCGCGAAGTTCAGCGCGCGCAGGAGAACGTGATTAGTGCCCCTCTTCCCACTCGAAGTACGAAGCGTAGCCCGCGCCCATGTTGCGGGCGAGCCAGAGCCGGTACTCGCGCGAGGAAGTGCGGGTGACGCCGCGCGCGGGAGCTTCGGCGGTGTTGCCGAGGACGAGCACGTTCATGCGGCCTTCAATGGTGACGGCGCAGACGATTTCGTCGCGGTAGTCGCCCCACAGGTCGGCGGCCATGAGGACGCGGCAGCCTTCCGGCGCGGGAGCGGCTCCGGCAGGTTCGAGAGCGGAACCGTTGAACTTCATCAGCCGTTTTCCGTCGGTGGAGAGCAGTTCGCGTGAATTCCTGCCGAGCCAGTTGACCGGACGCCAGGAGCCGGGCAGCGGATTCATCAGGACTTTGCCCGTCGAGGAAAACAGGAAAGAGTTCTTGGCCTCGTGACCGTCGGTATTGGTCAGCATCTCGAAGCCGGGCGAACCCTCCCAGATGTCGGCGGCCCATCCGATGTGGGCGTGGCCCCAGCGCGGATCGTCTTCGCGATTGATCTTCCAATGGAGCCTGCCGGTTTTGGCGTCGACCACGTAGGCGCCTGCGTGAGTGTTGCTCTCGACGGCGTAATAAACCTGACGGTCCTTGTTCCCAAGGATGTGCTTGATCGCGACAATATCGGGATGCAGGCGGTAGATGCTCCAGCGCAGCGTGCCGTCCGGGTTGAGCAGCGTGGTGCCATCGAAGACTTCGTCGCGTCCGTCTCCGTCGACGTCGGCGATGTCGACGTGATGCGAGCCCGAACCCGATGTGGCGCCGGTGCTTTCGTACTTCCACAGAAGCTTAAGGCCGGCGTCCCAGGCATGGAAAAGCTCGTTTTCGTAAAGGCCGGTTTGCGTGACAAGACTTGGGCGCTTGCCGTCAAGATAGGCGACCGCCATGTGGACGCGCGTCGAAGTTCCGGCCGTATCGGTGTACATGGCCGGCCACTTCACCTTCTTCTTCGTCTCGCCGGTCATGCCGTCGAGGATGGCGAGCCAGATCTGACCTTGCTCTTCGACGCGGGCGGCGACCTCGGCGCGCCCGTCGCCGTCGAGATCGTAGATAAGCACGGGCGCGTTGTTGGCGTTGCCGTAGGAGGCGTTGTGGGAGATGAGTGGCCGGCGCCAGAGCTGTTTCCCGTAGCTCGTGAAGGCTTCGAGTTCGACGGGCGCTCCGGGGTCGGGACGATTCTCCTGAATGAGGTTGTCCTCCCGGAAAACGACGTCGAGCAACCCGTCTCCGTTGAGGTCGCCGAAGATGGGCGTCGCTCCACCCTGCCTGATGCCGGGCTCAAAGCGCGCGGCGATCGCCATGCCGTTGGCGTCGACAACCTCAGCGCCCCACTCGGAAGGCGCGCCCTCGGCGCCGCCGGCAAGGACGGCGCGAATCCGGTAGTAGGGCCGGCCGGCAGGCGCTCCGGCGTCCAGGAACGCGGTAGGCCCGGTGAGCGGTTCACGGTTGAGCCTGGTTCCGGCGACATCGCGCCGGGTGGAACGGTAGACGTTGAAGCCACTGGTGGATTCGCCGGGCAGAAGTTGCCACGAGACATGCACGCCATTGCCGGTGCGGATCACCATCACCCGCCGCGTCTGCCTCCTGAAATGTGTTGAGTTCAGCGGCTCACGAACAAGCCGGAACCCGAGATCCGGGTGACGGATGCCCGCGCCTCCGGCGCCGCCTCGCACGCCGATCTTGAGGTACGCCGCCGAGCGAGCCCACGAGCCGCCCATGACGGATGAGTCCTTCTGCACCGGCCGGTGGAGGCGGAAGATCCATCGCTGCGTCGCCGGATCCTGATCAGTCTGGACCATCTGCCAGACGTTGCCAGCGAGGTCGTAGAGCTTCCAGGGATTCGGCGCATACGAGCGCACCGGCTTCAGGTGCTTCTTCCAGTCAGGGTAGGAACGCGTGCCGTCCGGGTCGAAGTTGGCCTGGTCCTTGGGAGCGTCGCCGCCCCACGCATACGGCACGGCCGGGCGTCCGGCACGGGCGGCGTACTCAAACTCGGATGGATACGGCAGCCGATAGGCGCGCTTCTCCACAGCCGAACGCCACTCGAGGTACTTTTCGACGTCGTACCTGTTGACGTAAATGACCGGGTGATTCTCAAAGCCTTGCGGCGGCGCGTTCTGCTGCCAATGCTGGGGAGCGGGGTGTCCGGTGGCGCGGATGAAGAGGGCGTATTCGGCGTTGGTGACGGGAGCATCGGCCATCTCGAAATCGAGAACATCGCCGTCGCCTCGGACGGGGATGAAAGTCTCCGCCGCCCCACCGGGAAGAAGTAGAAATGCGATCAGGACAAGGAGCTTCATTTGACGCCGAAGCTATCATAAACCTCAATGGGTATAAATCGTGCCGCTTTACTTATTCTGGCTCTGGCGGCTGCCGCATCCGCCGCTCCGCGCTTCGAAGTGCGGTTTTCAAGAGAGGCGCGATCCGCGGCGGTGGACGGGAGGCTCGTCCTCGTCCTGGCCGCGAAACCACAACCGGAGCCGCGGTTCCAGGTTTCGTGGGGCCTCAATACGGCCCAGATTTTCGGAATCGATGTGGAAGGCTGGCAGCCGGATCAGGCAGTGGCGATCGGCCCGGACGCCGTCGGGCATCCTTTGGCGAGTCTCTCAGACCTCAAGCCGGGCACATACTCCGTGCAGGCCGTCCTGAACGTTTACGAAACCATCAGGCGCTCCGACGGGCGCGTCTTGAAATTGCCCTGGGACGGCGGCGAAGGGCAGCAGTGGAACCGTTCGCCCGGCAATCTCTTCAGCAAAGTCGTGGAAGTGCGAATCGAGAACGACTCCACGCACACGATTACGCTCGACTCAGCGATCCCGCCCATGCCCGAGCCCAAAGACACGAAATGGGTGCGGCACGTGAAATACGAGTCGAAGCTGCTCAGCGACTTCTGGGGCCGGTCCGTGCGACTCGGCGCGATCGTGCTTGTGCCGCCCGGCTTCGACGAGAATTCGCAGCAGCGCTATCCGGTCGCTTATCAGCAGGGCCATTTCCCGCGCGGCTTTCGCGCGTTCACTGAGAACCCGCCCAGCCGGTTCTTTCAGGAGTGGACCTCCGGACGGCTGCCGAAATTCCTGATCGTGCTCACGCAGCACGCCACACCCTTCTATGACGACTCCTACGGCGTCAACACAGCGAACAACGGGCCCTATGGCGATGCGCTGACCAAAGAGTTCTATCCGTGGCTCGAGCAGCGCTTCCGCGCGATCGGCGAGCCCTGGGCGCGCGTCCTTTACGGCGGTTCAACGGGCGGGTGGATGAGCCTGGCGCAGCAGATCTTCTATCCGGATTTCTTTGGGGGCGCATGGAGCTTCTGCCCCGACCCGGTGGACTTCAGCGCCTTTCAGCTCATCAACGTCTACTCGGATACGAACGCCCACTACGACACAGGCACGTTTTCCAAACTTCCGAAACTTCTGGGCCGCCTGCCCGACGGCCGCGCGCTCGCCACCAATGAAGGGTTCACCCGGCAGGAACTTGTCCTGGGCTCGAAGGGACGCTCGGGAGGCCAACTCGACGCCTTCCATGCGGTCTTTGGCCCCGCCGGCAAGGACGGCTACCCAGCGAAGCTCTGGGACCCGCTGACCGGTGACATCGACAAGGAAGTAGCGCGCTACTGGACTGAGAACTTCGACCTCACAGCCATCCTCAAGAAGAACTGGGAGTCGCTCGGTCCGCGTTTAGTCGGCAAGATCCACATCACGATGGGCACGAAGGACACGTTCTTTCTCGAAACCGCGACGCGCAAGCTCGAGGAGTTTCTCGAGTCCACCAAACTTCCCCGGCAAGGCCCTTACTACGGGGGCTCGGTCTTGTATGGCAACGACAAGCCGCATTGCTGGGCCGGCGATATTCCTCGCGGGATGACCACGGAAGAATACTATTTACCCGTTTTCGCCGATCACATTCGCAGGATGGCGCCGAAAGAAGCGGACACGAAATCGTGGATGCCGTGAAGGCCTGAAATCAAGCCTTCTTCGCCAGCTCGAGTGAAAGCACGTGCTCGTGCGTGGCGCGGGCGACAACCTCAAAGCCGGTGTCCGAGGCCATGGCAAGGTAATTCTTCATCCCGTAGGGCTCATCCGGCCAGAGTGTTCCATAACCAGTCTGCACGGTCTCCGCGGGCAACTTGAGATCAAGGACGCAATGATCTGTCTTCTTGTCATTTCGGATCTCCTACTCTCTAACGGTCCGCTCTCGAAATGGTTTGCACAAACCGCGACGCGGTACAATCGAACGATTCAAGGAGGGCGATGATGTCGAGTCAGAATCTGGAAGAGCATCTCAAGAGCGTCTATCCCGCTCCGGAGCCCGCTGCGCGGCGCGGTTTCCTGGTCAACTCGCTGACCGCCGGGTTCGCCCTGGGGGTGCAACCCGTTTCCGCCCAAACCATCACGACGGATACCGCCGGGCTCGAAGCGGGCGAGGTGAAAATCCCGGTGCAGGGCGGCCAGATGCCGGCCTACCGCGCCATGCCCTCGGGCAAGCGGGGACTGCCGATCGTCCTTGTGGTGCACGAGATCTTCGGCGTTCACGAGTACATCAAGGACATCTGCAGAAGGCTGGCGAAGGCCGGGCACCTGGCCGTCGCGCCGGATCTCTATGCGCGGCAGGGCCGGGTGGATAACCTGGCGAACTTCGACGAGATCCGTAAAGTGGTTGGGCAGGTTCCCGATTCCCAGGTGATGGCCGACCTCGACTCGACGCTCTCCTGGGCCTCGAACAACGGCGGCACTGCAAGCAAAGCGGCGGTTACCGGGTATTGCTGGGGAGGCCGCATCGTCTGGCTCTACGCAGCGCATCAACCGGGGCTGAAAGCAGGCGTCGCGTGGTATGGAAGCCTGGTCGCGCGGCAGGCGAGCCCGTTGCAGCCGAAGTCGCCAATCGATATCGCGGGAGACCTCAAAGCCCCGGTCCTCGGCCTCTACGGGGAAGCGGACCAGGGCATTCCCGTAGCGACCGTCGAGCAGATGCGCGAGGCGGTCAAGAAGGCGGGCAAGACCGCGGAGATCATCGTCTATCCACAAGGGCCGCACGGTTTCCATGCGGACTATCGCCCCAGCTATCGCAAGGAGATGGCCGAGGACGGATGGAATCGGCTTCTGGCCTGGTTCAAACAACACGGAGTCGCGTGAACCGTACACTCCTCCTGGCATGGCTGGCGCTGGCGCCGCCCGCGTTGAGCCAGCGGGTCGTTCTGGTCACCCTCGACGGGCTTGGCCACGAGATCGTCACTCGAGACGAGGTCGCCTCCGAATTGACTGTCCTGCGTGAGTCGATGCGGAACGGCGCCACGGCAGAAGGGATGACGCCGCCGCGACCCGCTTTGACCGCCGTGTCGCACGCTTCCATTTGGACCGGCGCCGGACCTGAAGTGAACGGCGTTCCCTTCAACAATCCGCCCGCTCTCCCGAGGCACGCACATCGGGCGACGGAGACTGTCGTCGGCTTCCAGGGAACAAGATTGCTCGCGGAGCCGTTCTGGGTGGCGGCGGGCAGGCAGGGCGTCAAATCGCTGGCCTTTCAACCGACCCAGGGATTTCCCTTCACGCCGGTCAACACCGGCCCGCTGGCGACCGTCATCAACAGCTACCAGACGAAATCCTACGCGCCGTACGCGGTCTTCGGTCCCGGAGACGTCGAATGGAGAACCGGAGGGGGCTTCTCGTTCCGGCACGGGTCGAAGAACTACCGGGCTGAGCCGGCTGAAGGCGGCTTGCTCATCACCCAGGAAGCAGGCGGTCGTGTTCTGCTCCCTGCCGCCGCGGCTGAGCAAGGGCCGCCCAGGAACCGCGAACTCGCCCGCCATTTTCGCGCGATCGTGCAGGATGGCGGTGAAACCGGCCGATTCTTCAGGCTCTTCGACTACGACGCTTCGGCGGCGAAACTTCGGCTGCTCGTCTCCGCGTCTCATGAGACCGCCTACCACGACGGTTTGGGCCGCCGGCTGGCGGAAGTTCAGGAGATGGTGAACGAGTGCGGACCTGTCCTGGTCAATGGTGCGACTGTGCTCCTCAACTCCGGAAGAATCAGCCCGGTTGAGTACCTGGAAACGGTCGAGTTGGTCATCCGCCAACTATCCCGGCAGGCGGCGTGGGCCGATGAAAAGGTCCGGCCGCGAATCGTCCAGGGCTACCTTCCGTACCCGGATGAATTCGACCATCAGTGGATCGCGCTCGGGCGCGAAGGCGGCGAGTTCGCCAGCTACCGGCGATGGGGCTACGCCGCTTTGAACAGGGGGATGGAAGTCTACGCCGCGCTGGCGAAACCGCGCGATTGGTTGATGTGGGCCTCCGACCACGGGATGGCCGAGATCCGGAAGAGCGTCAATATCGGGCTGGCTCTGACGCGCGCCGGGCTGGCCGGGAAAGTGGCGCCTCTCTACAACTCGGTGCTGGTGAACACGGAAGACTGGGCCGGCGGCGAAGTCCCGCGGCGCAGGAAGGACGAAGTGCTCAGCAAGGTTCGGGAAGCTCTCGAGTCCATCCGCGACCCGGAGACCGGCCAGCCGGTGGTGCGCGAAGTGATGACCGGTCCCGATCGAATCCCTGTTTGCGACGGCTGCGCCGACCTTTACTTCGACCTTCAGCCCGGATACCGCACTGGCGCGACCCGCTCTTCCGATCTGATCGTTCGCTTCGAGACGCCGGAAGGATCTCACGGTTTCGCGCCCGAGCGCGCCGACATGAAGGCGCTGTTCACTGTGAGGGGGCCGGGCATCGTCCCGGGATCGTTGATCCGCGAGATGAGAACGATCGACATCGCGCCCTATATCTCTTCCCTGATCGGGATTCAGGCGCCCCGTCATTCTCAGGGACGCCGTCCGTTGGTTGAGGTACGATCATCACCATGACACGCCGTGAACTGTTCGCCTCGATAGCAGCTTTGCCGCTAAGCGGAAAGCCCCGCCTGCGGCCCGCGCTGTGCGTCTACAGCTTCAGGAAGGAGTTGCAGGACAAGTCGATGACCTATGAAGGCCTCGTCGACAAGGCCGTCGAATGGGAGATTGACGGCTTGGACATGACGGTCTACTGGCTGCCAACCACCGAGCGGGCATGGCTGCTCGATCTGCGCCGGAAAGCTTTCCGCATGGGCGTCGAGATCTACTCCATCAGCGTCCGGACTGAATTGACTAAGGCGGCGCAGGCGGATCGGGACGCGCAAGTCGCGGAGATCAGGAAATGGGTCGATGTGGCCTCGGCGCTTGGCGCGGGCCATATCCGGATCTTCGGCGGAAACGTGCCCAAGGGAGTCGCCGAAGAAGCCGCGGTCCCTTGGGTGGTGGAATGTCTGAAGCGCGGGGGCGAGTACGCCGGCCAGCACGGCATCATTCTCGGACTCGAAA
Organism: uncultured Solibacteraceae bacterium; assembly: GCA_964461075.1. Taxonomy (GTDB): domain Bacteria; phylum Acidobacteriota; class Terriglobia; order Bryobacterales; family Bryobacteraceae; genus JACADU01. The sequence continues at coordinate 40,914 of CAYWST010000001.1, forward strand.
ACCATGGCGGCATCTGCACGCGGGCCGAGCGCATGATCGAGATGGTGAAGAAGACGGACTCTCCCTGGGTAGCCATAAACCTCGACACGGGCAATTTCAGGGCCGAGGCCTTCAAGCAGATCGAAATGTGCCTGCCCTATGCGGCGAATGTCCAGGTGAAGTCGGAGATGACGTTCGACGACGGCAAGCGCGGGCCGCAGGACTGGGACAAAGTGATCGGCATGATCGCCGCCTCAGGCTACAAGGGGTATCTCGCCCTGGAGTATGAAGCCAGGGAGCCTGCGCCTGCCGCGGTGCCCCGTCTGCTTGGCACGTTGAAGGAACTCTGCCGCAAACACTCCGCCTAACCCATGCCGATTATCTCCGCGGTCGCGGAGTTCCTGAATCCACGCTCCCTCGATGAGGACGCCGGGTTCGCGAAAGAGATCAACGAGGCGGGAAGGCGCGGGCTCAAGTATCTTGGCCTGTTCTCGCTCTGCGTGCCGTTGGCGACCGCAATCACCGACCTCGTCACGCTGCCGGACCGGGCGCTTTTGAATGCGACCGTTTGGCGGGTCAGCCTTCTGCTCGTGCTTGGCTCCGGCATGCTGATGATGTCGCGATGGCTGCCCCCGCCGGGGCTGCTGCGCCTGATCCTTCCTTCCATTGTCTTTCTGCTCTCCGCGGTGCAGGTGGTCGCCAATTTCTGGGATTCGCTGCGGGTTCCCGCCGCTTACCACTACACGCCCGGGTTGACGGCCGTGGTGATCTTTCTCTGTGCGGCGCTGTTGCCGCTGAAACCCTGGCAGACGCTCGGCGCGAGCCTGACAATCGATCTCGCTGTCGTCGCTTCGGAGCGAACGATCCGGGGAACAGGCTGGCTGGCGGTGGAGGATCTCGACGGGCTCCATCTGGTGACCATGGTGACCGTTTCCTTCATCGCGACCATCGTTTCCAGCGTGCTGTGGCGGCAGCGCGAGAAACAATACAGGTCCGCACGCGAGGCGATCGAATCCCGCGCCCGGGCCCTGCTGGCGGAGCACAGCGCGGCGCTGGGCCAGATCTCGGCGGCAATCAGCCACGAGATCAACTCGCCTCTGGGAACGCTGGTCAGCGCATCGGCCACTCTGCAGAGCGCCGGCCGCAAGCTGGCGGAAGCGGATCCGGCTGCGCGGCCCCGTCTGCTGAAACTGCAGGACGAACTCGGAGAGACGATCCGCAGCGCGTCCGGGCGCATCGAGGAGATCGTGCGCCGAATGCAGCTCTTCAGCAACCTCGAGGGTCCGGAGGAATCCGACGTCGATATCAACCTCCTGCTCCGGACTGCGCTGGAGATGGCTGCGGCGGAGGACAAAGTGATGTTCGACCCTGATCTGCTCGCCCCGGTTCGCGGCAAACCTTCCGAGGTCAGCTTCGTTCTCTATACGATGGCGCGCGCGGCCTCGGACGGAAAGGCCACGCGATGGCTCCGGACGCGCATGAGCGGCGGAGCCGTCACGGTCACGATCTCGCCGTTGCGGATCGCCGCGAGTGATTTCGAACTAAGATTTGTCGCCGAGGGCGGCAGGGTCGCGGCGGGCAACGCATCACTGTTCGCAGCGCGCCAGATCGCGCGCCGTCACGGAGGCGAACTCACTGGGGAGCCCACTCTCACGCTCACTCTGCCCGCGGCCGCGAGCGCCCCTCAGCCTGATACATTCTCAGGAGTTTTGTAAGCCTGCCGGCGATCTCAGGTCGAGCCGCCGCCAGGTTCCGCTTCTCTCCCGGGTCTTCAGCGAGATTGTAGAGCTCGACCCGAGGCTCTCCGGGGGCTGGCGTGACATCGGGCTCTTCCTTGCCGTACCGCATGCCGCCGGCGCCCCGCCCGTCGACAAGCTTCCACTCGTCTTGGCGGATGGCAAACCGGCCCTCGGAAGAGTGGAAGACAAGGCCATGCTTCATGGGCTCCGGCCCCTGCCTGCCCGTGAGCGATCCGGCGAACGAGAAGCTGTCTTCGGCGGCCTCATCCTCCAGTTCTGCCCCCATCAGCTCGGCGAGAGTTGCGAAGACCCCGGTCAGGCAGCACGGCGAATCGGCCACTCCGCCAGGTTGAATCCTGCCCGGCCACCTCGCAAGAAACGGCACACGGTGTCCGCCCTCGTAAATGTCGGCCTTCATGCCGCGCCAGTGCGCGTTCGATTCGTGACCGGTCGCAACTCGGTCTTCCTCAAGCCAGATCGAGCCGTTGTCGGACGTGAAGATGACGAGCGTGCCGGGCGCGGCTCCGGTCCGCTCGACAGCGCTGAGGATGTGGCTGACCGAGCGGTCCACTTGCGCCACAAAGTCGCCGTATTCCCCGGCCTTCGAACCGCCTCGGAACTGCCGCAGAGGCATCCACGGGGTATGCGGCGCGGTCAATGGCACATAGGCGAAGTAGGGTCGGGTCTGACGTTCGATCCAGGATGCGGCCTTGCGGGTGATCTCGGGCAACACCCCTTCGATGCTGAAAGAGGGCGCGATGGGACCGCCGCGGTAAAACGGGCCGCGGGGGCGCGGGCCGCCGGAATCCGGCACATTCCCGGTGGGCTGCTCGACGCAGCGGTCGTTTTCCACCCAGACATAGGGAGGCATATCGAGCGAAGCGGGGATGCCAAAGAACGTATCGAAGCCGTAGTTGAGCGGAGACGGATCGAGCCGCTTCGAATAGTCCGTCTTCATCTCCCGTCCGAGACCGAGGTGCCACTTGCCGAAGCATCCGGCCGCATAGCCTCGCGCCTTACAGAGCGAGGCGAGAGTCTGGCGCCCGTCTTCGATCAGAGCCGGCGAATAGCCGTTCAGCACGCCGCGCTTCATGGAGGTTCTCCACGAATAGCGCCCGGTCAGGAGTCCGTAGCGGGTCGGCGTGCAAACAGCCGAGGGTGAGTGCATGTCGGTGAACCGGACACCTTCGCCCGCCAGCTTCTCCAACCCGGGCGCGTCCACGCGGGAATCGGGATTGTAGCACCGCAGATCGCCCCACCCCATGTCGTCGGCGAGGATCAGGACGATGTTGAAAGGACGAGCGGACGGCGCTGGAGCAAGCAAGGAAGACGCCGCAAGAAACGACCGTCGGGAGATGGACATCGCGAAGCTGAGCTTATCACCCTCGCCTCGGAGGGTGGCTCTGAAGCCGGGGTTTTGAAGAATCCCGCAGGAACCACAGGTGCAGGATCAGCAGCGCAGCGCCGCAGGTAATGGCAGAGTCGGCCACGTTGAAGACCGGAAAGTGGTGAACGCCCCAATAGAAATCGAGGAAATCGGTCACCGATCCGAAGACAAGCCTGTCGTAAAGGTTGCCGATCGCGCCGCCCAATACGCAGCCGAGAGCGGCTCTGAGAGTCCAATGCTCCTGGGATGCAGGCTTGGACGACGTCCACAGCAGGGAAACCACCAGAGCCATCACACAGAGCGAGAAGACGATGAGCAGCCATTGCCCCGGCTTCCCCGTTCCGCCCAACATGCCGAATGCGATCCCGGAGTTCCGGGTATGCACGATCTGGAAGAATCCCGAAATCACCGTTACGACGTCCCAGGGACGGAACTGAGTCTCGATCCAATGTTTGGTCGCGCGGTCCAGCAGGACAACTGCGAGCGAAATCAGAAACGGCCAGATCCGTTCGATCATGCCGGTCTCACGAGCCTTGTCCGAGAACGGCGTGGACGGCGGTCGCGCAGGCGGCGCAGACGGTGGGCAGCGCGGCGTCTGCGCCGACATCGAAGGTGAACTTCCAGCAGCGTTCGCATTTCACTCCGCCGGCGCGCTCGATCGTGGCCGCCAGACCCTCCGCGCCGCGGCGTCTCACTTCCACTTGGGAGGTGATGAATAACGCGGGCAGGTCCGCCGCATACCGGTCGAGGAGTTCAAAGTAGTCCGGACCGGCCTCCAAAACCACCTTGGCCTCCAGCGGCGCGCCGATGAGTTTGGCGTTTCTGGCCTCTTCGAGTTCTTTGAGGACGGCGTTGCGGACCTGCAGCAGCCGGTCCCAGGCGGCTGTTAAACCGTCATCGGCGAGGCCGCCGATGAGCTCCTCCGGCCTGGGCAGCAATGCAAGGTGGACGCTCAAAGGCTCGTCATGTGCTTTCCGCATATGGCTCCAGACTTCATCGGTGGTGAAAGCCAGGATCGGCGCTGTCAGGCGCGTCAACGCGTGATTCACGAGGTAGAGCGCGGTCTGTGCGCTCCGGCGCGCCCGCGAGTTCGGTGCCGCGGTGTACAGCCGGTCCTTGAGCACATCGAAGTAGACCGAACTGAGGTCCACGGTGGCGAAGTTATAGATCGCCTGGTAGACGCGGTGATAGGCGAACGAGTCGTACCAGGCGCGGCAGCGCTCCACCAGGGCCGCTGCGCGATGAAGAATCCACTGGTCGATCTCGTGTAAGTCGCCGGGAGCGACTCGGCCGGCCTCGGGGTCAAAGTCATGCAGGTTGCCAAGGGCGTACCGGAAAGTGTTTCGCAGCTTGCGGTACGCCTCCGTCAGACGCGTCAGGACCAATTCAGAAACACGCACATCTTCGGTGAATTCGACCGACGAGACCCAGAGCCGCAGCACGTCCGCGCCGTGCTTCTTGATGATCTCCTCGGGCGAGATGACGTTGCCGAGCGATTTCGACATTGCCCGGCCCTCTCCGTCGAGCGTCCATCCGTTGGTGGCGCATTCGCGATAGGGCGCGGTGCCGCGCAGCCCCACCGCCACCAGCAGAGAGGAGTGGAACCACCCGCGGTATTGGTCTCCGCCCTCCAGATACATGTCGGACGGCCAGGGGAGGCCGTTCTCCGGCGTCAGCACCGCCAAGTGGGACGAGCCGGAGTCGAACCACACATCGAGAATGTCGCTCTCCTTGCGGAAGGCGCCGCCGCCGCACTTCGGGCACACCGTCCCCGGCGGCAGGAGATCGCCGGCCGGCTTCTCGTACCAGATGTCGGCCGTGTATTTGGCGAACAGGTCCACGACCGGATCGAGGTATTTCCGATCGGTCAGGCACTCGTTGCAGCTCTCGCAGTAGAAGATGACGATGGGCACGCCCCAGATGCGCTGGCGCGAAATGCACCAGTCCGGCCGCGTAGCGACCATATTGGAGATGCGCTCTTCCCCCCACTCCGGATGCCACTTGATTCTGGCGATCGCATCGAGGGCGTTCTGCCGCAGGTTGTTGCGGTCCATGCCGATGAACCACTGCTCGGTGGCGCGGAACAGCGTCGCCTTGTGGCACCGCCAGCAGTGCGGATAGGAGTGCTCGAGCGGCTTTTCCATGAGCAGCGCACCGGCTTCCCTGAGGATGGAGGTCACCACGGGATTTGCTTCCCAGATCGTCTTGCCGAGGATTGACTCAGGAAGCTTTCCTGGCGCGCCTTCAGCGGGGAAGAACCGGCCCTGGGCGTCCACGGGGCAATAGGTGGGCAGCCCGTACTTCTGGCCGGTCAGGTAATCCTCCATGCCATGACCTGGCGCCGTGTGCACCGCGCCAACGCCCTGCTCCAGCGTGACGTAGTCGGCGAGCACACCAACCGAGTCACGTTCCAGGAAGGGATGCTGGAAGACCGCCCCTTCGACTTGAGCTCCCTTGAAGCGCGCCACCTCGACGCGGTCCTTCCAACCCAACTGCTCCGCCGTCGCGGCAACGAGTTCGCTGGCCAGAATGTACACCGCTCCTTCGGTCTCGATAGCGGAGTAGTCGTAGGAAGGATGATAGGCGATGGCGACGTTGGCAGGGATCGTCCAGGGCGTGGTTGTCCAGATGAGGCCGTATACCTGCCTGCCCTTCAAGGCGGCGTCGATCGCCTCCGGCGGGGTCTTCAGCGCGAAACGAACCCAAATCGACGGCGACTTGTGGTTTTCGTACTCCACCTCGGCCTCGGCAAGCGCTGTCCTGCAGCTCATGCACCAGTTGACCGGCTTGAGCCCCTTGTAAACATAGCCCTGATCGAGGAAATCGACGAACGCGCGGGCGATGGTGCTTTGGTAGGAGCCGCTCATCGTCAGATAGGGATCTTCCCATCTTCCGAAGACGCCCAACCGCTGAAAGCTCTCGCTCTGTAGTTTGACGTACTTTTCGGCGTACTTCCGGCACTCCTTGCGGATCTCGACCGCCGACATCTTCGCTTTCTTCGCACCAAGCTGCGAATCGACCTTGATCTCGATGGGCAGTCCGTGGCAGTCCCAGCCGGGAACATAGGGCGAATCGAAACCGGCCATCGTTTTCGATTTGACGATGAAGTCCTTCAGGATCTTGTTGAAGGCGTGTCCAAGATGGATGTTGCCGTTGGCGTAGGGCGGGCCGTCATGGAGAACATAGCAGGGCGCTCCCGCGCGCGCCTTGCGGATGGCGCCATACAGATTCTGTTCCTGCCAGCGGGCGAGCGCGTGCGGTTCAGCCTGCGCCAGATTCGCTTTCATCGGGAAGGCGGTGGAGGGCAGATTGACGGTCTTCTTCAGATCGACTTGGGAAACGTCCATGGGGTTAATCTTTTATCGTAGCGCCTTCAATTGGCCGAAACCGCGGGAGCAACGGGATGCGTCGAACAAACCAGATGAGGCCGGGCGGACTGCTTCTGCTAGTGCTGTCGGCGGGAACGGTGAGTGGAGACACTGTCCTGCTGAGTCACGACGCGGATGGACGCCTCTTGCGGCAGGCGCCGGCCCTGTTCCGGCAGAATGGTCTGGCCCTGACCTCGCGCGACGCGCTGATCGGCGCGAAAAGCGCAGTCGTGCTGGATGACCACGGACGTTCGCACCCCGTGTTATACGTCACCGGAGAAGATCCGGATTCGGGCGTTGTCGAAGTCTTTGTCGGTCTCCAGGCTCCAGGCGGGCCCGCGGCGGCCTCATCCTTCACGCGAACCCTTCACACCAGGGGGCATCCCGCCGCGGCGGCTGAATTGACCGAAAGCGGAGTGTTCGGCGAGGTGGCGGCGCTTGACTGCCGGCTGGATGCGGAAGTCTCACACGACGACGGGCCGTTGTTCGACGAGCAGAATCTCTTCGCCGGCTGGCATGTGAGCCGGCAGGTGGACGGGCGGGCGGTTTCGTTCGCGGTCCCGCTGGCGCGATTCGATGCCATGAGCAGGAGCATGAGTGTGCCGCTGGAAGCGTGGTCCGCCGCGGTGCACCCGGCGCGTGAGCAGGATTACCGGAGGGCGATGGGCCACCTTTGGCTGCTCGAGTTCGACGGAGCGCTGTTCTACTTCCGAAAGGCCACTGAAGCAGAGCCTGGGAATGCCAGGGCGTGGCTCCATCGGGGCTATGTGGAAGGGAAACTCGGCCACGGCAAGACGCGTCTGGAGTGCTACGAAAAGGCCGTGCTTCTGGCGCCGCGTCTGCCGGAAGCGCACTACTACCTGGGATTCGTGCGCCTGATGCGCGGCGAGATCGACATGGCGCGCGCCGAGTTCGAGAGCCTGAAGCAGTTGGGTTCGCCGCTCGCCGAGCGGCTGCGGATGTTCATCGAAACGGCCCACGTGGACGTGCTGGCGCACCCCGAGCCCAAACAGGGCGGGAAACCCGCTCAAAGCCGCGAGGAGTGACCGGCGGCGAGAGCCTTCCTGCCGGCCTCGATCACTTCGAGGATTCTGTCCACATCGAAGACCGCGCCCGCCCAGGTTCCCCCCGAGACGTCCTGCAGCGCCGCCCATAGCCGGGTCTCCGGAGGCAGCAGCGGGTCGGGCGCGAGATTCGGATTGGGATCGCGGAGCGCGAGATCGTCCGGCCCGACGTAGTTCACCGAGCCTTCAAGCGTATTCCGGTCGATGACGATTTCGATCTCGTCGCCGTCCCTGAGTTTGCCGATGGGGCCGCCGGCGAGCGCCTCGGGGGAGACGTGGCCGATGCAAGCGCCCGTCGAGACGCCGCTGAAGCGGGCGTCGGTGACCAGCGCGACATGCTTTCCGAAGGGAAGGTACTTCAGGGCGGAGGTAAGCTGGTAGGTCTCCTCCATCCCCGAGCCCATCGGCCCGCGAGCCGCGAGAACAAGGACGTCGCCCGCCTTCACATCGCCATTCTTGATCGAGGCGATCGCCGCCGGTTCGGTCGTGAACACCCTTGCCGGGCCTCTCATCCGGTACACGCCGTCCTCGCCGACCACGGAGCGGTCGATGGACGTGGCTTTGATCACTGCGCCTTCGGGCGCGAGATTGCCGCAGGGGAAGCAGACGGTGGAGGTCAACCCGCGGCGGCGGGCCGAGTCCGGGTCCATGATGACATCCTCCGGCGCCACGCCGTCGCGGTCGCGCAACAGCTTCCGGAAGGTGGCGCGACGTTCGCTCTGCTCCCACCAGTTGAGGACCTCGTCAAGCGTCGATCCGCTCACGGTCAGCGCACGCGTGTTGAGCAGACCGGCGCGGCGCAGGTGAAGCATCACCTCCGGAACGCCGCCCGCGAAGAAGACAAAGACGGTGGCGAAGTTGGCCGGCCCGTTCGGCAGCGCATCGACGAGTCTCGGAATCTGGCGGTTCACCCGCATCCAATCGGCCACCGCCGGCCGGGTGAGTCCGGCGTGATACGCGATGGCCGCGGTATGGATGATGAGGTTCGTTGAGCCGCCGAAAGCGGCATGCAGGACCAGCGCGTTCTCGAGCGCGGCGGAGGAGAGAATCTCCGGCGTGCGCACACCGGCGGCGGCGAGCGACTTGAGCGCCCGCGCACTGCGGACCGCCATGTCGCGCCAGACGGGTTGGCCCGAGGGGGCCAGCGCCGAGTGCGGCAGACTCAATCCGAGCGCCTCGCCGATCACCTGAGACGTCGCGGCTGTGCCCAGGAACTGGCAGCCGCCGCCCGGCGAAGCGCACGACGAGCAGCCGACCTCGGCGGCGTATTCCCGTGTGATGGCCCCATGGGCGAAACGCGCCCCGAGACTCTGCACCATGCCGGTGTCCTCGCTTCTGGCTCCGGCGCTGTCATCTGCGGCGAGCATGACGCCTCCAGGAACGAGAACCGCCGGCAGGTCGCGCGTGGCCGCTAAAGCCATCATCATCGCCGGCAGGCCCTTGTCGCAGGTCGCGACCCCCAAGACGCCTTTCCTGTTGGGCAGCGAACGGGTCAGGCGCCGGAACAACTGCGCCGCGTCATTGCGATAGGGCAGAGAGTCGAACATCCCGGGCGTGCCCTGAGTGCGCCCGTCGCAGGGATCGGAACAATAGGCGGCGAAGGGGATGGCGTTGAGCGCGGCGAATTCACGCGCCGCCGCCTCCACCAGAAGGCTCACCTCCCAGTGCCCGCTATGGAAGCCCAGCGCCACCGGCCTGCCGTCCGGCGCGCGCAGCCCGCCATGCGTCGAGAGAATCAGAAACTCCGGATCCGCCATCCTGGCCGGATCCCAGCCCATCCCGGCGTTCTGCGTCCAGCCGAAAAGATCTCCGGACGGCGATTCGAGCAGTTGCCTGTCAGTCAGCGGCAAAAACCCTTCCGGGCCGCGGGCGCGCGACCGGGTCGCATAGATGCCGGCGTCGCTTGAGTCGAGGATGCTGTGGATGTCCATTCAGAGGCGATCATATCGGACGCGGCGCCAGCATGCCGGAACCGGCCGGGCCTGTCCGTTACACTGAAGATTCCCGAGGGAGTCATCGTCTTGCAATCACGAGCACAACGCCTCGTCGCTGTTTACCCGGGCAGTTTCGACCCGATCACGAACGGACACCTTGACCTTGTCGAGCGCTGCGCGCCGCTGGTGGACCAACTCATCGTCGCCGTGCTCCGAAATGAGCATAAGAACCCCCTGTTCTCGCTCGATGAGCGCGTGGCCATGCTGAGAGAGGTCTTAAGCGGATTCCCGAACGTGGCCGTCGAGAGCTTCGACGGGCTGCTGATCGACTACGCCCGCAGCCGCGGCGCGCGTCTGCTTCTGCGAGGGATCAGGGCGATCTCCGACTACGAATACGAACTGCAAATGGCGCTCATGAACCGCCGCCTCGCGCCGGAGATCGAAACCATGTTTATGATGGCAGGAGAGGCGTATTCTTTCATCAGCAGCAAACTGGTGAAGGAAGTGATCGGACTGGGCGGCGATATCCGCGGCCTCGTCCCCCCGAGCGTCGAAGAGCAGCTCAAACAGCGGTTCAGAGTGCAAGGCGCCTCATCCTGAGCCCGGCTCGCGCCGAGCACCCTGGGTTAGACGGGCCATACAGTTCTTAGAAAGCGGTCAGAATTCCATGCAAGCCTCCACCTCTCTGGCGGAACGTATCTCTCTCATCAGCGTCAGCTCGACGGCGCGCGTCTCGGCTGAAGCCGAACAGTTGCGGCGCGCCGGGCTGGACGTCGTCGACTTCGGAGTCGGCGAACCGGATTTCCCAACCCCCGACAACATCAAGCGGGCGGCCATTCGCGCGCTGGAGGAGAACTTCACCCGGTACACCGCCATGGCGGGCGTTCAGGAGCTTCGGCAGGCGGTCTGCGACCGCCACCGCCTGGACTTCGGTACCGCCTATTCCGTGCCGGAATGCGTTGTGAGCGTCGGCGGCAAGCATGCGATCTTCAACACGACGCAGGCGCTGGTGAACCAGGGAGACGAAGTCGTCGTTCCGATCCCTTACTGGGTGACCTACTACGATGTGGTCAACTACGCGGGCGGCAGATGCAATCTGGTCGAAACGAGCGAGGCGGAGGGCTTTTCGCTGACCGCGGCGCAGGTGGAACGCGCCGTGACCTCGAAGACCCGGCTGATCATCGTGAACTCCCCGTGCAACCCCAGCGGCGCGCTGGTGGAAAGAGAGGAGTTTGAGAAGATCGCTCACCTGGCGAAAAAGCGCGGAATCTGGCTGATGACGGATGAATGCTACTGCCGCTTTCTGTATGACAGCGATCCGTACTCGGTGGCGGCTCTGCCAGGCATGAAGGAGACGGTGATCGTCGCCGGCTCCCTCTCGAAGACCTATGCGATGACCGGCTGGCGGATCGGCTTCACCCTCGCGCCGGCGGCGCTCGCATCGGCCATCATCAAGCTGCAATCGCACTCGACATCCAACCCGACCTCAATCGCGCAAAAAGCGGCCATCGAGGCCTTGACGGGCTCGCAGGAATCGGTCGGCGCAATGCTGGGCGAATATAGGAAGCGGCGCGATTATGTCATCGCCAGGCTGCGCGCAATGCCGGGCGTATCCTGTCCTGAGCCCCGAGGCGCTTTCTATGTGTACCCGAATATCGGCAATGCTCTGCGGCGCGAGGGTCCACGCACCCCGATGGAATTCGCCGAAGCGCTCCTGGCGAAAAAGCATGTGGCCGTTGTGCCGGGCGAAGCCTTTGGAACCGAGAAGCACGTGCGGATCTCTTACGCGACTTCCATGGACAATCTGAAAAAGGGCCTCGACCGGCTGGAAGGGTTCCTCGGGGAGTTGAGGGCCTGAAGGCCGCGGGAGCATTGTGAAACTGAGACGCCACGCGCTGTTGCCGTTATCCGTGGTGTATCTATTCGCCGGGTGCTCAAGGGAGCCGGAGCCGGCGCCGGTCCTGGGCCACGCCTATGTGGGGCCGGCGACATTGCAGATTCGGAAAGAACTGGCTGCGAGGGCGCCGCTGGTCGCCACGGTGAACCATGGAGAAAAACTGGAACTGATCGGGCGCCGGCGCCGGTTCTACGAGGTCCGCACAAGCAAGGGCGCTGAAGGATGGGTGGACGGCAGGCAACTGCTATCGCCCGAATCCATGGCGCAGATTGGCGCATTGGCCGAGCAGGTGGCGAAGGCGCCCGGACAGGGGAGGGCGACCGTTTTCGACGCCTTAAACGTCCACACCGAGCCCAACCGGCAGGCGCCGAGTTCCTTTCAGATCACTGTGGGCAAGTATGTCGATGTGATCGCCTATCAGCGCGCGCCCCGGATCCCGTTTCAAGCTCCGGATCTAATCCCCGCCGCGCCCCCTCCCGCAAAGCGCCCGGCAAGAAAGAAGAAGGAGCCCGCGGTTCCTCCCCCGCCTCCTGGAAAAGCGCCCGCGGTCCCGGCGGACTGGCTCGCCCTCTCGGGAAACCCCTCCGGCGACATCAAGCCGCGCACGGCGCCAGGCCCAGCCGTCCAGCAAGCGCCGATGGAGGATTGGGCGCTGGTCCGCGATGAGAACGGCCGCGCGGGATGGGCTCTGGCCAGAGCGCTGTTCATGGCTGTTCCGGATGAGATCGCACAGTATGCGGAGAGAGCGAGGATCTCCGCCTATTTCTCAATTGGCGTGATCGAGAATCGGGGAGAGCCGAAGAACGTTTGGCTGTGGGCGACGCTTACCCCGGGATCCGCCGATCGCGATTTCGATTCGTTGAGGATCTTCGCCTTCAACCCCCGGCGGCGCCGGTATGAGACCACCTTCATAGAACGGAACATCCGCGGCTGGCTGCCGATCCTTTTCCTCCGATCCGGCGGCGCCGCTCAGGCGTTCCGCGTTGTGGTGGAGGAGAAGAATGGGATCATCACGGAGCGGGAGTACGCCATTTCGGGGTTTCGGGCGCGAATCGCCGGGCGGAGACCGGCTGATCGTCCGCAACCCTATTGGACCCTGGACAGCGGCGGCCACGGGAAGCCGAACCCGTCCGCCGGTCCGCGCGGCACGGGAGGCTGGACGGGCAAGGCGCAGGAAATCCTGGACGGCTTCAAAGACCGCCTAAAGCGCTGAAGTCCAGCCGGTCCATCGCCATGAATTCACGAACGTGCGGATGTTCGCACTCTTCGAGCCGTTCAACCGGCCCAAAGTAGATCACGCGCCCGTCGTAGAGGAATACGACTTTGTCGGCGACCTTTCTCATCAGATCGAGATCGTGCGTGACAACGATGCCCGTCAGCTTCAACTGCCGTTTGAGCCGGAGCATCAACCCGGCCATCTGCGCGCTCATGATGGGGTCCACCATCGTCGTCGGCTCGTCGTAGAGGATGCACTCGGGCTGCGCTGCCAGAGCCCGCGCGATGGCGATGGCGCGGCGATAACCGGTCGACAGATCGGAGGGGTAGCTATCGGCGTATTCTACGAGATCGACCAGCTTCAGAAGGCCCCGGACGACTTCATGCCGGTTGGATTCGTCGTAATCCTCGCGGAGTTCGAGGGAGAACAGGATGTTCTCCGCCACAGTGAGGGAGTCGAAGAGCGCCCCGCTCTGGAAAACCATCGTGACCTTGCGGCGGATCTGCCGCAGCTCCGCTTCGGTCATGTCCGTGATATCTCGGTGCGCGACGATCACTCGGCCGGAATCGGGTTTGAGAAAGCCCATCACGTGGTGCAGGCTGACGCTTTTGCCAACACCGCTTCTTCCGATGATCGCCAGCGTCTCGCCCGGAGAAAGATGAAACGAGCAGTCGACCAGAACAGGGTAATCGAACGTCTTACAAACGTGACGGAACTCGATGTAATACGGATGGAGGTCGGCTATCGGCTCCACGCCACCCATTCCTCCGGTGTGTTGACGTTGGCCGGGAGCTGCGCCTCAGGCACGGGGAGTAATTTGATCTCCCACTTTTTCAATAACTTCCAGACTGCGAACTCGCCTCTCTCCAGAGCTTGGCGAGCATCGGCCTGGAGGCTGGAATGGTAGACCGCGCAAAGAGGTTCAGGACGGCCGGAGGCGCTCAGAGTGACTGCCGCTTGCACGCGGCCTTCCATCGCCGAAGCGATGAGAGCGCGGAGCCAGCTTGCAGTGACGCCCGGCATGTCACAGGCGGTGATGGCCGCCCAACCTCCATGGGCCGCGCGCAGCGCCGCCTCGACGCCGCTCAGCGGACCGCATCCGGCGAAGTCCTCTCCGATGGCGGGCAGGCCGAGCGATCGGTAGCGTTCGGGATGGCCGACGATGGTTGCGGACCCGGCGGCTTCCCTCACCTGACCGGCGACGTGCTCGATCAGCGTGGCGCCGGCGAATGGCAGCAGGGCCTTGTCGCGTCCCATCCGGACGCTGCGCCCGCCTGCCAGTACGAAGCCCGCCACCTTCATGACACAATGGTAGCAGTGCAACCCGTTGACTTCGGCAGCCGGTTTTATGGCCGCCTGGTGGCGATTCCTGTTTGGATCCGGGCCGGAGCCCGGTATAATCATAAAAACACAGTGTCTCTATTTTGTTTTCTTCTGCCGTTGGCGACGGCGCTCGCGGGAGACGCGGGTGTCAGGATGACCTCCACGGTCCGTGCGGACGCAAAGACGGGCCGGCTTGTTCGCAAGACGACCGTCACGCCGGTCGCGGTGGCTTCCGTGAGGCTCCAGCCCAGGGAGGTGGCGCCCATCCTCGTGGAAACCTCCCCCGCCCCCGCGGGAACGGGATCCCGGATGCTGCATCATGTCGACGTCAACCAGGTGGTGGAACAGACGGCCAAGGCCCACGAGGTCGATCCACTGCTCGTTCATTCCGTGATCAAAGCTGAAAGCAACTACAACCCGGCGGCAGTCTCGCCGAAAGGCGCCATGGGACTGATGCAGTTGATGCCGGGAACCGCACGCCGGTTTGGCGCGATGAACACCTTCGACGTTCGGCAGAACATCGAAGCAGGCGTGAAGTACCTGCGCTACCTGCAGGACATCTTCGGAAAGAACCAACTGGCGCTGGCGGCCTACAATGCCGGTGAGGGCGCGGTATTACGATACGGCAACGTGCCCCCCTACCGGGAAACGGAGAACTACGTTTACAGAGTAGGCAAGTTCTATGGCGAGGCCGTCCGAAGGAGCCGGGCGAAAGCCTCTGGCTCAGATTCGAACCAGGCCGCGGCCTCCGGGCGGATAACCGGGGAACCGTTGCGCCAACTCGAAATCGTCCGGGACGCGGAAGGCCGCATCGTCTTGCGCACTCGATAGGAGACAACACTGGCGACCCGCGAATCGATCTGCCGCGCCGGTCTGCTGCTGACAGCTTCGCTGCTGGTTCCCTTTGCGCCCGCGCAGCAGACTCAGGCGGCATCGCCGGTCTCGGTGAAATCCGTTCGTTACTGGTCGCTGGGACAGGTCACCCGGGTTGCCATCGAAACGAGCGGAGAGGCTCGATTCCGGACTGAAACGCTGGAGGGCCCCGACAGGTTCTTTGTCGACGTGCTCGACTCGAAGCTCGACATCGGAGACCGCCGCCCGCAGGCGATTCGAGTCGGCGACGCGCTCGTCAAGCAGGTTCGCTTCGCCGCCGGCGAAGGCAAAACCAGAGTGGTCCTGGACCTGAACGGGAAGGTCGAACATGAGGTCTCCCAGTTGGCCAACCCGCACCGGATCATGATCGAGGTCAGGCTCCCGGGCAGCGGCAGGAATCCGGCGCCCTCGACGACCGTCAGCAGGACGGGGGAGGAACGGCTTGACCGGCCGCGGCCGGCGGAGACCGCCGCCCTCCCGGCTGCAAAGACCGAACCGGCGCGGCCTGAACCGGCAAAGGCCGAGCCGGCCAGGCCGGAACCCGTGAACACCGAGCCGCTGAAGACCGCCGGCGTTGGCGCAGACAGGCCGAAGAGCGCAACGCCGCCCGACAGCGCCCAGTTGGCATCTCCCCCAAAACCGGCCAAGCCCAGGACCGGCGGCCAGCAATCTCTGGTCCGCGCGCTCGGTCTGAAACTCGGCAAGGTGGTCATCGATCCCGGCCACGGCGGACACGACCAAGGCACCACCGGGCCGACCGGTCTCCTCGAGAAAGACCTGGTACTCGACGTGGCGCTGAAACTCGGCGCGATGATCGAAGAAAAGTTGGGCAGCGAAGTTGTCTACACGCGGACAACCGACGTCTTCATCCCGCTGGAAGAGCGCACGGCGATGGCGAATCAGCACCGCGCCGATCTCTTCATCTCCATCCATGCGAACTCTTCACCTTACAAGTCCATCTCGGGCGCGGAGGTCTACTACCTGAACTTCACCACCTCGAAGTCGGCTCTGGAGGTCGCGGCGAGAGAAAACGCGGCCCATGGGAAAAGCATCTTCGAACTGCAGGACCTGATTCAGAAGATCGCCTTGAAGGACAAGGTGGACGAATCCCGCGAATTCGCCGCAAAGCTGCAGACCAGTCTGCACGGAGCCTGGAGCAAGCTCAATACCACGGCCAAGAATCGCGGCGTGAAAAAGGCGCCGTTCGTTGTGCTCATCGGGGCCTCGATGCCGTCGGTCCTGGCGGAGATCGGCTTCCTGAGCAATCCAAGAGACGAACAAACGCTGCGCAACCCGGAGAGCCTGGCCAAGCTGGCTGAAGCGTTGTTCAAAGGCGTGCAGCAATACGCATCGACGCTCAGCGAGATGAGAGTGGCGCAGACGTCCGGTTCGCAGCCCGGCTCCCGCTAAGGCGAACTCGGAGTTCCGGCCGCCTGATAGCAGACCCTGTTCCTTCCCAGGCGCTTTGCTTCATAGAGCGCTTCATCGGCCGCACGGATGAGATGGTCGGGCGTCACATCCTCCCCTGGCATCAGCGCGGTGGCGCCGAAGCTGGCTGTGACCGCCACATCCTCTCCCGCGAGACGGTAGGGCGCGGACTCGATCACGCCGCGCAATCTTTCGGCGTACGCGACGAGATTCCTGTCTTCGCATCCGGGGACGACGAAGAGGAACTCCTCGCCGCCATACCGGCCGAAGAAGTCGTAGCTGCGCATCCCGCCGCTGACGCGGAATGCGGTTTCCTTCAACGCTTCGTCGCCGGCCAGGTGGCCAAGCGTATCGTTGATCGATTTGAAGTGATCGATGTCCATCATGACGACGCCCAGCGGACGCCGTTCGCGCATCGCGCGCGTCACCTCACGGCCGAGGATCTCAAGGATGGATGCGCGGTTCCAAACGCGCGTGAGCCCGTCGCGGGTCGCCTGGTCCCGCAAAGCGGCCTGCGCCTCCAGAAGCTGCGCCTGGAGGTCGATGATGCGCCGGCCTACGCGGAGGCGCACTTCGAGTTCGTGGCGGTCAAAAGGCTTCACAACATAGTCGTCGGCGCCCGAGCGAAGCCCCTCGACGATGTCCGCACGCTGGCTCTTGGACGTGAGCAGGATGATGTAGGTGTAGTCGGGGCCGGCCTGCTGCCGGACAAGCTGGCATAATTCCAGGCCGGAATGACCCGGCATCATCCAATCGAGAATCGCAATGCGCGGAGGGTCTTCGGCGGATAGCGCCGCCCAGGCTTCGTCGCCGTCCCTGGCGCTGATGACTTCGTATTCCCAGCTTTCCAGAGTCGACTCAAGGAGCCTGCGCATGACGAGACTGTCATCGGCCACCAGAATGCGCATCATGGCGAGACATCTTTATCCTAATCAATTCGACGGGCCCGATTGCCCCAGCCCCGCGATTCGGTTAGCTTGGTTAGTGGAGGAATGGCCGAGTGGTTTATGGCAGCGGTCTTGAAAACCGCAGGCGTCGAAAGGCGTCCGGGGGTTCGAATCCCTCTTCCTCCGCCACTCCCCCGCCGCCTGATTCAAGGCCGCGAGAATACCCGCTCCTCTGATCGCGCTGTTGTCCCATCCGCTTGGACGGACTCGATCCAGAACCGCACCTCCCGCTGCGGCCCTGCCAGGCGCAGACTGAACTCGAAGGGATAGGCGGCGTCTTCCATCGTCTGCGTGCGGCCATCGATGCTGTAATAGAGCCGCATCCGCGCCGCTTCCTTCTCCGTGGCGCTCGAGAAAGCATAGAAGTCGGCGTAGTCCGGCACGGCCTGGATGAGCATCGCCGTCAGAACGCCAAGCGCCTTCTCGCCCGTGTCTTTCCGCCAGTAGCCTTGCTTGATCGGCTGCGCCAGGGCCAGTTTCCGCTGGAAACCGGGGTTGGCGCGGAGCCCCGAAATGCGAATCGCGGCTAAGCCCTGCGCCCTGATCGTGGAGGTGAAGGCGCCTTCGGAGAGGAACCCGGCGTTCAACGCGCCTGGGTAGCTGCGCAGAGGATAGCGTCCATCGGCGTTCCACGGGATGACGCCGGGATCGAGTTCGACGCGGCAGGTCACCGGCTGGCGGGCGGTGTTCATCAGGATCACCCAAAGGTCGTCCTGCCCGGCGCCGAGCAGCCAGTTCGCCTTGACTGTGGAGAGCCGGACCCCGCCGCGTGGCAGCCAGGGCGCGATGCCCTCATGGCCGAAAACGGTCCCTGGCTTGTGCCCATAGACCTTACTGGTGAGATAGGCGTAGCCAGGCGCGTAGGCCGAGGGGAAGTCGACTTGACCGCCGGAACGGTACCACGCGTCGGAGACGAGAAAATCCGCCAGCAGCGCGATGTGCGGCCAAATGTGGTTGTAGAAAAGCGCGTTGTAGCGGAAATCCTCATAGCGGCGCAGGGGATAGTCCGGACGCTGGTAGACGTCCGTCTCGAGAGAGGTGAAGTAATAGCCGGGAAAGTTCGCGTAGCGCCCGAGAACGGCGTTGTACGCCGCATCGGCGAAAAGCGGTTCGCCGGCAAGCCGCGCAAGCCGCAGGAGCCACGCCGCGTGATGGGTGAGCATAATGGGGCCGCCGCCTGCGTAGGTGTAGCCCTGTTCGGGCGGCAGCCCGGCCAGGGATGTCCTCCATGCGGGGATGCGCTGCTCCGGCGCCTCCATCGTGGAGTCGAAGGCGACTCGATCGTTGGCCGTTGTCCGGCGCCAGTCGAAGACGCCCGCCACCCGGCCGCCCTTGTTGACCGTGATCACTCCGTCCTGGGCCAGCGGATTCGAACGCAGCCAGAGCAGCATTTGCCTGGCCGCGGTCGCGGCGGCGTCGAGGTATTTCCGCTCTTGAGTCGCTTCGTACAGTTCAAGCAGGTCGAACCATCGCGGACCGTAGTCGGTGTAGAACGCAGCCTGCTTATCGCGAAGCGCAGCATTCGTCTCGAAGTTCCTCGGCAGTTCCTGGAGCTCGCTCCGCAACATCTCTCCGGCCCCGTATTGCGCCCGTTCCAGATAGCCCTTGCCGCCCGTCAACCGGTACATGGCCAGCGCATCCTGCCAGGTTGCGCCTGTGACCGTATTGAGATTGAGCTTGCGGGGCCGGCCATAGATGCGCTTGCCCTCTTCAAGGAAGACGGGGCAATTGCCGCCGGTCATTTCATGGAGCGCAGCCAGCTCAGCGACTTCAACACAAGGCCCGCGCAGGAAATGAGACGGGCTCTGCGCCGTGGTTGACTCGTCCTCCGACCAGAGGTACTTCTCCCGGCTCATCACGTACTCGATGAGCGGGGCCGCGCGCCTCCGGTAAATTTCTCCGTCGCCGGTGAGCAATGCCAGTCCGAGCGCATGGAGAGAGCTGACGACCTTGACCGTACCAGGAACGTCGAAGCGGTAATCGAAGCCGCGTTTGTCGGCCACCCATCCCGACAATGTGTCGTCCATGCCGTAGGCGAGCATATTCTCGAGCGTCTGGTTCAACGAGACAGCCGCATTCTCGCGTTCGTTGCGGTAGCCGATGACGTCGCGCATCAGGAATCGGACGCCGGCTTCCCATCCGCCGGCGTTCAGAACAAAGGCCGCCTTGAAGGAAATCGTGTCGCCGGGAGCGCGGATGGAGCCGTCGCCGCCCGGGAGAGGAGCGACTACCGTAGGCCGGGCTTTTCCGCTCTCCGAGCGCAGAAGCAATCCAAACGACGAGTTCCCGAGCTTCGCAAACCGGTACGGGATGCCGGTCACGGCGAGCCCCTGCGTCACGCCGGCGCGCGTCGCGAACGTCGCGGCCGTCGTGGCGAACTGCTCCGTCGTCAAATAAGAGCGTGCGGGAAACCGCTTCCACGACCAGACGAGGGGCTGATAGAGGAAATCGAGCGAGTCCGGATCCTGCTCCTGGAGGCCTGCGAACCCGACGGCGTAGTAGCCGGATTCGGCGGCCTTCCATCTCCACTCGATCACCGGCGCGGCGCGGCCTGCGGGCAGCGTGACGATCACCGTACCGGAGTCGCCGGCTTCAGCTTCAAACCGGCCGGGCAGTTCACGCAGCGACCGCGCCTCGGCGGAAGCGGCGCGAAAGGCCCTGTAGAGGTCCGGCTCGAGTTCCTTCCCGCCGGCGGTCTTCCAACCGGCGGTCGAGGTCACTTCAACGGCCCTCAGGGCAGCGTAGGCGAGCCCCGGATCGGCTTTGCTAAAGAACACTTCAAGCCGCGGTTTGAACTCTGCGGCCGTCCCCGGCTGATCCAGGCGGGACACCTTGATGCGGATCGGAGCGCGGAGCGCCTCCACGCGGTAGCGCAGGTTGGCGAGCGGCGCGGCGTTCAACACGCATGCCCCGGTAAGCGCTAGAATCAGGGCTCTCATTCAGTCACCTCAGAGGATTGAACTGACATCAGTATATGCGTGGTCATGACCGGCGCTGACTTCATCCAGTTCTGCATGCGGCTTTACGCGGCGCCGGGAGTGCGGGAATGCTGTCTTGGCCTGCAGGACGAGCACGGACTCAACGTGAACTGCCTTCTGCTCGCCGCCTGGGCCGCGGCGCTGGGTTATGCCATTGACGGGAAGCAGTGGACTTCCATGACGGCGCGCACCGCGCCCATCCGCGAAAAGGCGGTGGCGCCGATTCGCTCGGCCCGCCGTGCCATCAGCAGCGAGCCCGCACTGGAAGACGACCTGAAGCGGCCATTGAAGAGGCTGCTTCTCTATGCGGAAATCAGGGCGGAACAGGCCGAAGAGCGCGCGTTGCACCGGCTGATGTTGCGAACCGCCTCCCGATCGCAACCGGGCGAGGAACTCCTCCGTCTCAACCTGGGCGCCTACGCAGAGCCAAGCATGGAGCTTGAGCGGTTCGCTACGCTGGTGGTCGACTCGCAATTTATGGATCTGGTGCCGTGCCCCCGCAACCCCAACGACTGATCGTCGCCATCACCGGCGCTTCCGGCGTGATCTACGGGATCCGCCTTCTGGAAACCCTCGCCCGGGATTTTTCCATCGAAACCCATCTCATCCTGACCGCGGCCGCGCGAGCGACCATCATGCAGGAAACCATGTGGCGCCCCCACGACGTGGAGCGGCTCGCCTCCGTGGTCCACCCGCCCGCCAACATCGGTGCTTCCATCGCCAGCGGCTCGTTTGAAACGATGGGCATGATCGTCGCGCCGTGCTCGATCAAGTCCCTTTCGGCGATCGCCAACAGCTATTCGGGCGACCTGGTGGCCCGCGCCGCCGACGTTCAGCTCAAGGAAGGCCGCAAAGTGCTGTTGATGGTGCGCGAGACGCCGCTTCACGCCGGCCATCTCAGGCTCATGCTCCAGGCTGCCGGGAATGGCGCCATCATCATGCCTCCCGCGCCGGCGTTTTACGGCAATCCCCAGACCATCGACGACCTCGTGAACGCCACGGTCGGGCGCGCCTTGGCCCGGCTCGGCATCAGCAACGCGCTGACGTCCGAGTGGAGCGGCATGAGCAATCCCGCCCCCGCGCAGGCCGGCTGACGGAAGGGCCGGCGCGAAGAGCCTCATCGTTGGCAATCTATCAGAGAGACGATGGCGAGTCGATTTCCGAGACAGAGCGGCATCCTTCTTCACCCGACTTCGCTGCCCGGAGGCCACGGCGTGGGAGACTTCGGCCCGGCGGCGCGCGACTTCCTGGGTTTTCTCGAAAGCGGCGGCCAGACGTTGTGGCAGATGCTCCCCCTTGGTCCTGCAGGGTACGGCGACTCGCCTTACCAGACCTTCTCCGCTTTCGCCGGCAATCCGCTGCTGGTTTCGCTCGACGACATGGTCAACGACGGGATGCTCTCCGCGAGGACGCTGCAGGGAATCGCTTTCCAGGAGGGACGCGCATCTTACGAAGCCGCGGCCGCCTTCAAACTCCCGCTGCTTGCCCGGGCGGCCGAAGGAGTTCGCTCGCCTGATTTCGAGGAGTTCTGCCTGGCGAACCGCGCATGGCTCGACGACTTTGCCCGGTTTATGGCGCTGAAGCGTCTTTACAATGGCCTTCCCTGGTGGGAGTGGGACGAACCGCACCGCGATCGCCACGCCGCTGCGCTGGCGCGGCTCGATGAGAGCGAGTCGCGGACGATCCACGCCGCGCGATTCGCGCAGTGGGTGTTCTTCCGGCAATTCGCCAAGCTGCGGGCCGCTGCAAAATCGAAGGGTGTCACGCTCATGGGCGATATCGCGATTTACGCCGCCGGCGACTCCAGCGATGTCTGGTCGGCAAGAGACCTCTGGCGGCTGGACTCCACGGGCAGGCCCGATCTGCAGGCGGGCGTTCCTCCCGATTACTTCAGCGCCGAGGGGCAATTGTGGGGAAACCCGATCTACAACTGGGAACTGATGGCGCAGACCGGATACCGCTGGTGGATCGATCGCTTCCGCGCCACATTTACGCTGTTCGACATAGTCCGCGTCGATCACTTCCGCGGTTTCCAGGCCTACTGGCAGGTCCCCGGCGGGGAGACGACGGCTGTTCACGGAGAATGGGTGGAAGGCCCGGGCGCCGCACTGTTCGAAGCGGTGGAAGGAGCCCTGGGCAGACTGAACATCGTGGCGGAGAACCTCGGCGTGATCACGCCGGAGGTCGAAGCGCTCCGGCATCGCTTCGGTTATCCCGGCATGGCCGTCTTGCAGTTCGCCTTCGGCAACGACCCGCAGGCGGCTTCATTCAGGCCTCACAATTACCCGCGCGAGATTGTCGCTTACACCGGCACGCACGACAACGACACGACCATCGGCTGGTGGCATTCCATGCCTGGCGCCAGTTCCACGCGGACGGCCGAGGAGATCCGCGCCGAACGCCGCCACTGCCTGGATTACTTCGCCGTTTCCAGCGGTCTCGAAATCAACTGGACGTTCATTCGGGCGCTGCTCGCCAGCGTGGCGGATACCGTGGTCATTCCGGCGCAGGACCTCGCGGGGCTTGGGAGCGGCGCGCGCATGAATACGCCGGCGACGGCTTCGGGGAACTGGCTTTGGCGCCTTCAACCCGGACAGCTCACCCCTGCCATCGCCGGCCGGCTCCGGAAACTCGCCGGGCTTTACGGCCGGCTGCCTACTTCGACTGAGTCTTGACCCGGTCCATGTACTTCAATTGCGCCACGTCCACGCGAATCGCGTCGCCGGACTTGATGAATTGCGGCACCATGACGTCGAGGCCGTTCTCCAGGCGGGCGGCCTTCCAGGTGTTGTCCTGGCCGCCGGCGTGAGCGGGCGGCGGTGTGTCCACCACCTTGAGTTCGAGGAAATCGGGAAGCAGGACGCTGACTACGCGTTCGCCGAGGAACTCGAGCGTGACGCGCATTTCCGGCGCCAGCAGTCTGGCCTGCTCTCCGATCAGTTCGCGCGCCACTTCTTCCTGCTCGCAAGTGGAGGGGTTCATGAAGTAGCAGGCAGCCTCGTCGGCGTACAGAAAGTCCATCGGCTTCCGCTCCAGCGGGAGGTCTTCGAGTTTCATGTCCGCCCTGAAGCTGTAGTCGCGGAAAGCGCCCGTATCGAGGTTCCGGAGGCGAGCGTGAGTCGAACCGCCCATCTTGCCCTGGCCCGAGTGGTACTCCGCCGCGAGCACTTTGTAAATCTGCCCTTCAAATCGAATGGCTGAACCAGCCTTCAACTGCGATGCAAGAACCATGTGCCGTCTCCCACTGCGCTTAGAAAAGCTTCGCCTCTCTGAACA
This sequence comes from uncultured Solibacteraceae bacterium, assembly GCA_964461075.1. Classification (GTDB taxonomy): domain Bacteria; phylum Acidobacteriota; class Terriglobia; order Bryobacterales; family Bryobacteraceae; genus JACADU01. The sequence continues at coordinate 64,323 of CAYWST010000001.1, forward strand.
GGAAGTAAAGGTCGATGATGAGGATCAGGACGATGGCCGCTTCCATGACAAAGGCGCGTCCCTGGTGGAACTCATTGACCATGAAGTTGTAGAGATCGCCTGCCGTCCTCAGTTTCTCGTCCACCAATCTCCGGTAGTCGGCCACGCCAAGCCGTTCGGCGGACTGGCGGTACACGCGGGCGTAGTACATGTCGCCGATGAACTTCAGAGCGTTGTCCGAGTGCTCGGCGAGTTCCATGACGTCGAGCCGCAATGCGTTGAGCCGCGCCGCCTCACGCGCCAGTTTCCAGCGGGCGAGCAGCCCGCGGCGCTCCTCCAGCTTCCGGTAAACGTCCCTGAGCACGCGGGTGAGGAACTCGTCATAGAAGCGGAATTCGAGCAATTGGGAGTTGGCGTATTCGAGCAGTTGAAGGAGCGCTTCTGCGCCTTCGTCGCTGTCGAGGATCACGGCGGCGTTCCAGCCGGCGACGAACAGGTCAGCCGGATAGTAAGACATCAGTCCCCGAAGGACTTCGATCCGTTCCTGATCGGAAAGCACGCCCGGTTCGCCGCGGACCATGCGGGCAATGTCGGCCCCGCGCTCTCTGACGAGCGCTTCGGCGGTGCATGGCGCGCCGCCGATGTCGCGGATGTGGACGACGTAATAGTCTTCACTCATCCACTTGTCCGCCGGACGCAATATTGCGCTTCGCGCCTGTTTCGCCGCCTGCTCGGCCAATCCGAGCGCGGCGCGCTCGATCTCTGCAGAACCAACCAGGCGCGGCGTCAGATCCGTGAGATCCTGCCAGCTCAGCTCGAACTCGCGCCTCAACGCCACGCCGAGAACGCCATAGTCGTAGAGCTTGATCGACGCGGCGAACCGCTCGCCCCCGGCGAGCTGAATCGGCTCCACCGCCATCGAAACAGGCGGCTTCTCAAAGCGCAGATACTCCGGCGCGGCAAATCGAAAGGCCGGGCTTCTGCCTCCGGGCGCCTGCCCCAGAAGGGCCCGCGCCTGATCGAGATCGATCGACTCGCACACGTCGAACAGCAGCAGCGCGTGCAGCGCCCCGCGCACCGTCTGGTCTGTCATCCTGGATTGCATTGTCCGGCAAGCATTCTATCCGCTTCGCACGGCAGCGCCCAGGGGGCAGGCCGGCGGGGCGTATTACGCCGGCCGTGGACGGGGGTTCACTTTGAGGCCCCGCAGGCGTATTCTCTGATCGCACAGACAGCCGGGAGGTGAGTACCATGCGAATCGCAGTGCAAAGCGCCGCCCTGGGCGCTATCCTGCTCGCCGGACTCTGCGGCGGGCAGCCAGCCAACCTTTCAGGGAGCTGGCATCTGAATGTTGAAAAGTCCAAATGGGGCTCAGCCAACAAGCCGCACAGCGTCGTGTTGACGATCGAGCACAATGAACCGAACCTGCACTACCACGGGGAGGTCGTGTATGCGAATGAAGACCATCGCACTTTCGGCTTTTCGGGCGCATTCGATAAGAAGTCCTACCCCATGTCCCGCTCATTCGGCGACGGACAGATCGTCCTGACAAGAATCGACACGCTCACTTTTGATTCTGTTTTCCGGTCAGCCGATGGCGTCACCGTCGAATCGGCCAGAACGGCGATCTCCAGGGACGGTAAGACTCTGACACGCTCCGTGAAGCTGACCGCTCCAGGCGGAACGCAAAAATGGACGGAGGTGTACGACAAGAAATAGGGATCAAACCGAGATCCTGATCTGCTTGGACTGGCTCGCCAGGCCCGCCACAATTCGGACTTGCGCGCGCGAGACGCCCAATTCCGCGGCAACGAAGCGGATGAGTTCTTCGTTCGCCTTGCCTTTCTCCGGCGTTGCGTGCAGCCGGAGCTTCAGAGTCCCGTCGTCCAGCGCGCCTGCCCAGCAGGTTCGCGGGCTCTTCGGGATCACGCGGAGGCTTAACTGGAGGATCCCGTCCCGGTGCAGGACGGCCTTCATTTCGTCGACCGTCATGCTCCCTCAGAACGGCTGGAACGCCGCCATCTCGCCCACTGCAATGACCTCTCCGCCGGGCGATGGCTGTGTGAAGCGCAGCGGAGCCGCGGGGCGGTGGCCGTCGTCGAGAAAGAAGACGCGGCCGAGCCGGACCAGCGTGCACTTCCCGTTCTTCGGCACATCCTCCTTCACCAGCTTGCGGCTGGAGAGGCACGAAAACGCGAGATTTGCCACGCCCCTCTCGCGCGTCCCGGGAGGCAACTCCACGGCCACGCGCCGCCAGCCGGGCGATTCAATGTGGTTGCTTGCGATCCCCAAAGAAGACCTGTACCAGCGATTCGATCCGCGCGGCTGCACCACCGCTTCGATCCAGGCGGCGTCGAGCCGGGACTCGAATTCAATGTAAAGATACCCGCGTGAGTCGCCGATGTTCTCGCCCTCGAACTTTCCGTAAGGTCTCGTTTTGCGCTCGCGCTCGAGTTCGGCCGCGACGGCGCGATAGGTGTCCGGATCGGCGTCCATGACGCGTTCCCGCGATCCTTCCCCGGAAGGGAAATCCACCGGCATTGGCCTGAACACGAGCGATTCCGCGGGCGGCGTTGTGACCGAGTCGACCATGTTGTTGTTGGTAACCGGCAGGAGAAGTGGATGCAAATCGCGATACGCGCCGGCGTAGGGAACTTCTTTGTGATTGCGCGTCTGGATTACAGTGCGCGCAGGCTTGCCCGAAGGTCCCGGCCAGACCCGGTAGACGAACTCGATGTCTGACGCCCGGCCCCACCTCGCCATCAAGTCCCGCGTTGAGGTCCCCCCGTCTTCGTTGGAGAAGACCACGGTGTATTCGATCGCGCCATCCAGGCGCGTGGCATACATCAGCAGCGGAATATCGCTGAACTGACCGCGGGCGTTTGCGCGCTCATAGAGCACCGGGGCGTTTGCCACCGCCGCATATCTGGATTCTTCAGGGCGTACTTCCTCGACTTTCATGGAGGCCACGGCGAAGCCGGCGTTCCCCGCGGAGGAGACATCCCGCTCCACGGCCATCACATGGCTTCCGGCGGCGAGACGGCCCAGCACGATCGAGTAGACGCGAGACGCCGGACCGTTCCAGACGACGACATGTTGCGGCTCTGACCCGTCGACGGTCACGCGAGCCACTGCGGCTTCGCTTCCCCGGCGCGCCCAGTTCCCATTGGGCGAAGTCAACTCCAGATGAGCGACGCACTCGCCTTGCCCCGAGCTTTCAAACTTCAACTGCCCGGCTGAAAGGAACGGCGCCAGAAAGAGCGCCATGGCCGCCGTCAATCGAGCGATCGTCTTCATCAGCCTCTCCGAGCGGACAGGCTTCTGCAGCACTTCGGAAATCATTCCGGCTTGCGGCGCCCCGTCCAGATCGCCCGTCCAGCCCGAAAGCACAACGATGGGCAGGAGCGGATCCACGCCGTGGAGCCTGGAGATCAGGCCGAGACCATCCTCTGAACGGGGCAGGCGGAGATCCATCAGGACACAGTCCGGACGCCCGGCGGCGATGCCGGCAAGGGCGGCTTCGGGGTTGCCGGCTTCCCTCACCGTATGGCCTGCTTTCTCAAGCAACAGGCGCCGGAGCATGCGTTGGTCGGCGTCATCGTCGATCAATAGGATGGATGGCATGAATTGATCTGGTTCGTCGGCAGTTCACTGCTCGAAGTCGATGTTGGCGATCACCAGTTGCGGCAGGGTCTGATTCCAGCTTGCCGGAATCGCGTCGAACGGCATTCGAAAGGCGCGCGACTCGCCGGGTTTGAGGCTGCCCAGCGCGCTCCTCTTCACAATCGGAACCCTCTCACGATGGATCACGTTCAGACCAACATCGTAAAACACGCAACTGAGCTCCACCAGCCGGAGTGGGCGGTCCCCCTTGTTCTGGATGCGTCCCGTGATCTCGATCAGCGTCGAGCCCATGTAGTTTTCGGTGGCCTTCATTTCGACGCCCTCCAGGCCCAGGTTGCGGACGTACGCTTTCGCTTCCGGCGTCAATGAGGCCGGCTGAGCGGAACCGCCGAAGCGGTACATGACGAAACCCGCGGCGGCGGCGATCACGATCACGGCCAGGACAGAGAGGACGGGCGTGAAGTTGTACGATTCCTTCCGTGTGTAGCTAGCTTCAACCACAGACTTTCATCTCCCCGAACTCGATTGTAGGCGAGGGCGTCGCGGAGCGGAATGCCGCGGCGTCAACCGTCAGAGCGGCCGGGGCCCCTCGCCATTCGATTTGGACACCGGCAAGAGCGGGTTTGGGCGGGCGAAGCGGCGGCCCAGGGTCGTTTTACTTGATCTGTAACGTGAGCCGGCGCCAATTTCGCACTTTATTCGCCCTTTCCAAGGACTGAGTTTTGCTCCCATTATGATATCCTTTAAGCGGGATGGATTCCCTCTTCACCGGCTGCCGTCCGGCACCTTCCATATGAAAGCCCGCATCGCGCTGACTCGCGGAGTCGAGGGCTTTTTCGGCACAAAAGACGAGAATATCCGCTTGATTGAGCGGACTCTGGGCGTGACGACCAGGCTGACCCACGACGCGCTGGAGATCGAAGGCGAAGACGACCAGGTCAACCGCGCGGAGGCCATCGTCGCCGACTACGAGTATCTGCTGGAAGCCGGACACAAGCTTCCTTCTGCGGACCTGACCAACTACATCAAGGTGATCACGGCCGACTCGAGCGTCTCGCTGCGCTCGATGGTGGAAAGCGGCAAAGCCCGGAACTTCGGCAAGAAGACGATCGTGCCGAAGACGGTGAATCAGCGGCGGTATCTGGACTCGATCGAACGGCACGACCTGGTTTTCGGCATCGGGCCCGCGGGAACCGGCAAGACGTACCTGGCCGTGGCGATGGCCGTCTCCGCGCTGCTCAACAAACAGGTGTCGCGAATCATCCTGACCCGGCCCGCGGTCGAGGCGGGCGAGAGGCTGGGATTCCTACCCGGCACGCTGCAGGAAAAGATCGATCCTTACCTCCGTCCGCTCTACGACGCGCTCTTCGACATGATCGAGATAGAGCGTGTGGAGAAATACCTGGAGAGGAACACGATCGAAATCGCACCGCTTGCATTCATGCGGGGACGCACCTTGAATGACAGCTTCATCATCCTGGACGAGGCCCAGAACTCGACGGCCGAGCAGATGAAGATGTTTCTGACGAGGCAAGGCTTCAACTCGAAAACCATGGTGACGGGCGACCTGACGCAGATCGACCTCCCCCCGGGCCGCCGCAGCGGCCTGAACGAAGCGATCGAAGTGCTGGCCGGCGTCGACGGAGTCGAGATGGTGTACTTCGACGAGAGGGACGTGGTCCGGAACTCCCTGGTGCAGCGGATCGTCAAGGCGTATGAACGCTACAATGAAGCCAATGGGATTGGACGGCAAATGAGCCTGAAGTTGCCATCTGAAGCGCCTAAGGCTTAGTGCGATGGAGCCTGAGGCCGAAGGGCCGGTCCTGATCTTCAGTTCCCGCTGCGAGGGCGTGGATAGGAAAGCCTTACGTGAGTTCGCCCGGCGCTTAATCGAAGAGATCGCCGCGGGCGCATCGTTTACGTGCCTTTTCACCGGCGACGGCCGGCTCCGCAGGCTCAACCGCCAGTTCCTCGGGAAGGATTACGCAACCGACGTCCTTTCTTTTCCCGCCGCGTCTCCTGACGGAGGGCTCGGCGAACTGGCCATCAGTGTCGCGCGAGCCCGTGAGCAGGCCGCCGGACAGGGCCACAGCCTGACTGAGGAACTGGAGATCCTCATGCTGCACGGCTTTCTTCACCTCCTCGGCCACAACCATGAAAACGACCGGGGCGCGATGAAGCGCGCCGAACAAAAGCTGCGCCGGAAACTGGGCTTGCCGAAAGGGCTGATCGAGAGGTCGGGACGATGATGCTGATTGCCTCGCTCGTCCTTTCCGCCGCTCTGATCCTGGCTAGTTTCGTGCAGTTGCTCTACCTGGAGTCGATGCGGCTACGGACGCGGGAGCTTCCGGCGCTGGAGTTCTTCAAGTCCAGACTTTCTGATCTGCTCGGGCATGAAACTGAGCAGGGAGCGCTGCTGTTCTCCCTGATTAAGCACACCCTGCTTGTTTTCAGCGGGGTCATCCTAACCGCGCTGGGCATCCTGGCCGCGCCGGGATGGATTGGGTTCACTGAAGGCGCCGCTCTCGCCTGGCTGGTCATGCTGGGCGCCTCTTATCTTGTTCCGCAGATTCTGTACCGCCGCTCTTCGGGCGTGTGGGTGCTCCCGCTGGTGCCCCTGATCCGCTTTGGGGCGCTGTTCTTCATGCCGCTCATGAAACTTCTCGATTTCCTGCAGCGGCTCTCCGACCTGAGCGTTGCGGAACCGGACGAGGACAAGCAGACCACTCAGGCTGAGGAAATCGAGGCGTTGATCAGCGCCGGCGAGGAAGAGGGCATCATCGAGAAAGAGGACTCGCGCCTCATTCAGAACGTCGTCGCGTTTGGAGACAAGAGCGTCCGTCAGGTCATGACGCCGCGCCCAAGCATTGTGGCGATCGACAAGAACAGGAGCCTCGACGACCTCCGCCAACTCGCCAAGAACGAACAGTACTCCCGAATCCCCGTCTATGACGGCGTCGTGGACCGCATCGTCGGCTTCGTTCACGTTCGAGACCTGTTCGAGTTGGATCAGGAGCACCGGGAAGGGCGCACGGTTGAATCGCTGATGCGGAAGATTCAGGGCGTTCCCGAGTCGAAGCCCGTCGCCGATCTGCTGCGCGAGATGCAAGACAGCGGGACGCACATGGTGTACGTCTCCGACGAGTATGGCAACCTGGCCGGCCTGGTCACGCTCGAGGATCTGGTGGAGGAGGTGTTCGGAGAGATCCGCGACGAGCACGAGCCTCCGCACGACGTGGAGAGAAACGAGGACGGGTCGATCGTCGTCAGCGGAAGCTTCGACATTGACCATCTCGCTGAGCATTTCGGCTTCCAGCGGGATGACGATCTGGAGTCGACCACAGTAGGCGGACTGGCTTCGGAATGGAGCGGGTCCGTGCCGCGCCCAGGGACTGTCATTGAGCGCAGCGGGCTGCGTCTGACGGTTCTGGCCAGCAATGACAGACGCGTAGAGCGTGTCCGCATCGAACAGTCCCTCCCCGCGGAGAACGGAAATGAAGGCAAATGAGGCCGCGTAAGAAAAAAGACCCGTCAAAACCTCACCACTCCGGCTTCGTTTCGATCCTGGGCCGCCCCAACACCGGCAAGTCGACGCTGCTGAATCAACTGGTTGGCTCCAAGCTGGCCATCGTCGCCAATAAACCGCAGACGACACGCACGACGATCCAAGGGGTGTGGACTGCCGCCGGCGCGCAGGTTGTGTTTGTCGACACGCCCGGCATCCACACCGGGGACAGCCTCCTCAGCAAGCGGATGATGGAGTCGATCAGAGAGGCGCTGGATGAGCGCGATCTGCTTCTCTACCTGGTGGACGCCTCGCGCGAGACGGGCGAAGAGGACGAGCGGGCTCTCGATCTCGTCAGACAGGCCAGTACGCCGGCCATCGCCGTGTTTAACAAGATCGACCTGATCAAAGACAAACGGAAACTCCTTCCGCTGATGGACCGGTACAGGCATTTGCTCGAGTTCGCCGACTACATCCCCATCTCCGCGCGAACCGGGCGCGGCGTCGATGAGTTGAGGACAGCGATCCTGTCGCGCCTGCCGAAGGGGCCGGCCTACTTTCCTCCCGACCACCTGACGGATCAGCCCGAGCGATTCCTGGTCGCGGAGCTGATCCGGGAGAAGATCCTGGCCGTCACGCGGGAAGAGGTTCCACACTCGGTTGCGGTTACCGTTGAGGAGTGGAAGGAAGAGGGCCGGCTCACGCGCGTCTCCGCGACGATTCACGTCGAGCGGCCGGGCCAGAAGGCGATCATCCTCGGCGAGAAAGGTGAGCGGCTGAAGCTGATTGGGACGAAAGCAAGGCTTGAATCGGAGAAACTCCTGGGCCGCCGCTTCTTCTTCGGTCTGTTCGTTCGCGTGACCAGAAACTGGCGGGAAAACGAATCGTTCCTGAAGGAACTCGACTGGCGCGCGATGAGCGGCGGAGTGGCGCGCGATTCGGAAGGGGCATAATGGATGCGTATGCGGTTACTGTTCGTTCTGCTACTCGGAATGACGCTCTCTTTCGGTATGGCTGCTCAGTCCAAGGATGATGGCAGGATCAACGATGAAGTCAGGCGCCGTCTCGCCGGCGATCCTGACGTCAAGTGCGGCGCCTGCGAAGTGGACGTGGTTGACGGCAAGGTCACGATCAAAGGAACCGTCGACAAAGAGAAATTCATCTCCAAGGCCGAAAAGCTGGCCAGGAAGGTGAAAGGCGTCAAGAACGTCGACAATCAACTGAAGGTGAAGACCCCGCAGTGACGCTCGGGCCGGATCCGGTCTTGCGCGCTGTCGGCGTGATCCACAGCGAGGTCCGCGACAGGAAAAGCATGCCGGCGTGGGGAGCGCCGGCGACCGTTGAAATCTTCGAGGAGTTCGAACCCGCCCTCCACCGTATCGACAAGCACTCGCATATTTGGATTCTCGCCTGGCTCGTCCAGGGCCGGGATGAGCGGCACGTGCTGCAGGTGACGCCTCGGGGCGTGGCCGATCGCGGCCCGGGCGGCCTGCACGGCGTCTTCGCCGTCCGCAGCCCCGCCAGGCCCAATCCCATCGGGATGACCGCAGCCCGGCTTCTCGACAGGAGCGGGCGGATGTTGCGGGTCAGCGCGCTCGACTTTCTCGACCAGACCCCCGTGCTCGACGTGAAACCATATTTCGTCACTCGCGACATGATCTTCTCCGCGGCTGGACGGCAGATCGGCGCGGCGGGTTCGCGGGAAGCGCTGCGGGAATCCCTCACCGTGCAGGCGGTTCACTTTCATGGCTCGCTCACGCCCTGGGTGGCTTGGGCGGTGCGCGTTGTCGAGCATTACCGCTGGCGTCGGCACGCCCTCAACGACCCGCCGGAGTGGAACCTCACGGCGCCCGCGGAACGCCCCGAAGTGGCCGACGCCCTGATGGGGATGACGCGCGTTTCTCTCGGCCGAGGCAATCTGCGCCTTGGACCCGCCGGTGTCATCGAACTCAACGGTGAGGCGCGCTATGAAGCGGCGGCCAATCTTCCGGACTCGCCCGAGGAAGCGCTCTCGGCCGAAGACGATTCGCTGTTCCGCATCATCGATCTGTGATCGTGACGCGATTCAGGTCGCTTGATGGCGAGTCGAGCCGCACGCAGAGCAGTTTCTTCCCGTCGGGCGAGAGGGAAAACGGGCCGCTGCCCAGAGGCCAAAGAGGTTCGGGATAGGGAGCGATGAACTCCGTCTTTCCGGACTCCAGATCGAATCGGAATAGCGCCTGGTGATCGAGCGAATCCGGCCGTGTACCCAGGTAGTAGATGCCCCCCTTATCGAGCGACCAGCAACTCGTGCATCCAGGCACAAGTCCATCGACGACCGCCGAGACAGCTTTGGAGCCGAGATCTCCTCGCCAGATGGATGAATCCAGACTTTCCTTCACGAAATACAGCCACTTGCCTGATTGCTCCGCTTCCAATGACATTCCCGGCGTGTCGAAGATGCGTTCCGGAGCGCCTCCACCCGCGGGAAGGCGTGTCAGCCCGGCAGTGCCGCCGGCGTAGATCCATCGGCCGTCGGCGGAGTAGACCGGGTGCACGCCCTTGCACCCCAAAGAGCGAACCCGCCAGACTCCATCCGGACTCCGCTCAGCCACGTGTAGCTCACCGGTCTTCGGCGTGTTGAAGACGATTGCCTGCCCCGAAGGCGCCCACCGCCCGACCGATGGCTCAATCCCCGGCGGCGTGACGGCGGTTTGGGCGCTGCCGTCCGACTTCGCCACCCAAAGCCGCTCCTGCCCCGTCCGGTCGGACCTGAAGCAGAGTTCAGCGCCGTCGGGAGAGTATTGCGGACTCGCGTCCTGCCCCGTGGAAGCAACCAAACGGGTCCACCGCCCGCCGGTGAGGTCATACTCCCAGATGTTGCGGTCCTGGTTGAGTTCGGCGTACACAGCGAACGCGCCGGAACGCGCCAACGTAAACTGGAGCGGGAACGATCCAAACAGGCCCATCGGCTGAGGTTCGCCGCCCTTGGCCGGCATGCGCCAGAGACGGAACTCGCCGCCACGGTCAGAGGCGAAGTAGATGGCGCGCCCTCGCGAATCCCAGTCGTGTCCGCTGATCTGGCGCCCATCCCGGGTCAGCGGGGCGGCCTCGCCTCCCCCGAGGTCGAGCCGGTACAGTTCCTGCTGACCGCGGTGGAGCGAACGAAGAAACGTTACGAACCGGCCGTCCGGAGAGAAGCGAGGATCGACGTCGTTGCCGGCGCGGCTGTCAGGCTTGGTCAGCACGCGGCGCCGGGCGGTTTCCGGATCAAGGAGCATGATGCCCAGCGGCGCGCCAGGCGCGGAGGCGTAGCTGACAGCAAGGTGCTTGCCGTCCGGCGACCATTCCAGGAGCCGCTGATCGAAGCCATACGCCGGCGGCGAAAGGAAGCTGACAACACGCTCTCCGCCTCGATCCAGGCCGGCGACAACGATCTCCGTCGATTTGGCTCCGATGCGCAAGTATGCAAGCTGCCTGCCGTCCGGCGCCCACGCCGGGCTCGAATGATGGCCAGGCTGGCTGGACAACTCACGCTGGTCCCCGCTCGCCAAATCCCTGACCCACAGCCTGGGACTGGTATCGCCGGTCCGCGCCCAGAGAAAGGCGAGTGACTTGCCGTCCGGAGAAACCGCCGGCTGGAATTCCTTGCCCGGCATTCTCGTGACCGGCTGCAATCCTCCGATGGCAGGAGGATCGGAAATCCAGATCCGGCTCGAAACAACCAGAGCAATCGCAATCAAGACCGCGCCGGCGGGAAGCAGGGTCCTCCGATTCGCCAGACGGGACTCCGCTTTCGGGACAGGGACGGGTTCAACGTGCGCCACCCCGTCTCTGTGATGCACGACCGGCCCCTCCAACCGGTAACCACGGCCGGCGAACGTCTCGATATGCCCGGGCTCGCCGGCCTCGGCGGCGAGCGCCTTCCGAATGATCGAGATGTTCTGCGTGAGGTTGGCCTCCTCCACGACCCTGTCCGGCCAGACCGCCGACATGATCTCATCCTTCGGCACGACTTCCGGCGAGTTTTCCACAAGCACGAGTAGGGTCTCCACCACCTTCCGCGTCAGAGGAAGGGGATTCTCGCCGCAGTAGACAACCTTGCCCACCGGATCGAGACGAAACTGCCCAAACTCGTAGACTTCTCTGTTCTTCAATGACTTAGCTTCTCATTTTAGAAATAACTTGGAACTTTTTGAGTGTCCACCCATTGATGTGGCGGCAGGGCGGGAACATGCTTCCATTAACGATGAGTGAAAGGCTTTAGGAGGCGTTCGTCCTTTGAAGCGAAGTGTTCCGCTCTTTGTGGCGGCTTGGTGGATCGCCGGCGCGATGTGCCTCTTGGCACAGCCCGCAGAGCTGTTCGAGTCCTTTCTGAACCCGCCGGCGGACGCAAGGATCATGATGCGTTGGTGGTGGTTTGGCCCGGCCGTCACCAAGTCGCAGATCACTCATGAACTCGAGCTAATGAAGACCGGCGGGATCGGGGGTGTTGAAGTTCAACCCGTCTACCCGGTCGCGCTGGACGACCCTGCGCGTGGATTTCGGAATCTGACGTTCCTGAGCGCCGAGTTCGACGCCCACCTGAGGCATGCTGCGGAGAAGGCGAAGCAACTGGGATTGAGGTTCGATCTGACACTCGGTAGCGGCTGGCCTTACGGGGGGCCGGAGATCCCGGTCACGTTGGCGGCGGGCAGACTGCGGCGTGTTGTTTTGAGCAAGCCGCCCTTCCGTCTTCCGGATATCGGGAACGGGGAGAGGCTGATCGCGGTGTTCGCCCGTGACGCGGCTGGAAAGCTGCAACAGGTGGAGGGAGTGCAGATCCCTACGGATTCGGCGGCGGCGGAGTACTATATCGCTTCGAGAACGGGCCAGATGGTAAAGCGCGCCGCTGTGGGGGCCGAGGGATTCGTTCTGGACCATTACAACCGTTCGGCGCTCGACGCCTATCTGGCGCGCACCGGTTCAAAGCTCATGAACGCAGTGGAAGGGGCCAAGCCCAAAGCGATCTTTTGCGACAGCCTGGAGGCGTTCGGTTCTGACTGGACGGACGACCTGCCCGAGGAGTTCAAGCGGCGCCGCGGGTATGACCTGGTCCCGCTGCTGCCGCGCCTGGCGTCCGACGATATGAGTCCCGAGACTCGGGCCATCCGGCACGATTGGGGACTGATCTTGACGGAACTTGCGGAAGAGCGCTTCATCCAGCCGATGCAGGAGTTCGCCCGCCACCATGGAGTCCAGTTCAGAATCCAAGGCTACGGCATTCCTCCGGCCACGCTGTCGACGAACCGTCTGGTCGACCTGCCCGAGGGAGAGGGCTGGCAGTGGAGAGAACTTCGCGCGTCCCGGTGGGCGTCGTCGGCGGCGCACCTGTACGGCAAGGAGGCGGTCTCTTCCGAAACCTGGACGTGGCTCCATTCGCCCTCGTTCGCCGCGACACCGCTGGACATGAAGGCTGAAGCAGACCGTCACTTCCTGCAGGGCGTCACACAACTCATCGGTCACGGCTGGCCCTACACAGCCGAAGGCGTCGAGTATCCCGGTTGGCGCTTCTATGCGTCGGCGGTTTTCAACGACAAGAACCCGTGGTGGCTGGTGATGCCGGACGTTTCGCGGTACTTGCAGCGGATTTCGTTCATGCTGCGTCAGGGCCGGCACGGCAACAGCGTGGCGCTCTATCTTCCCAATCACGACGCTTGGGGCGATTTCCGTCCCGGCAGACCGCACATGATCGAGGTGCTCAAGGAGCGGCTGGGGCCCTCTATCATTCCCGCCATTCTGGCAGCGGGCTACGGGTTCGACCTCTTCGACGATGCCGCGGTGGACGGTTTGCGGAGGAATGGATATCGTCTGGTTGTGCTTCCCGGGGTTGAGACGATGCCCGCCGCCACGCTGCGTGAATTGAAGGAGTTCTCGAAGCGAGGAGGAATTGTCGTCGCGACGAATCAGTTGCCGTCGCGCGCACCGGGCTACCGTGCGACCGAGGCGGAACACGAAGAGGTGAAGGGGCTCGCGAAAAGCTTTGTCCGGCTGGCGATCTCAACGGGCGGACAAGAGCTTGGCGCTGCGCTCAATCAGTTGGCCGCCCCGGAGCTTTCTGTTAAGCCTTCTCTGCCCGATGTTGGCTTCATCCGCAGACGGCTGACTGACGCGGACGTGTTCTTCATCGCCAATACGGGAAACCGTCCGGCGGCCGCGAAGGTGACGCCGGATTCCAAGTGGCGGTCGGGCCAGTGGTGGGATCCGGTCACGGGCGAATCGCGGCCGGCTGGAGAGCCCCCGTTCCCGCTTGAGTTGGCGCCCTACGAATCAAGGTTCCTCATCGTGAGCCGGCGAGCCGAAACGGCGAAGCCCATTCGGCTTTCTTCGCGGCCGCCGTTGGAACTAACGGGCGGCTGGACCCTGCGCATGCCCGGCGAGCAGAATGCCCGCCCGGTGAACAATCCGAGGCCGTGGACCGAATATCCGGAGCATCTCTATACTTCAGGCGTCGCGGAGTACGAGAAGACCTTCACTCTCGACTCACAGGAAGCCGGGAAGTCCAGCGAAATCGTGCTCGCCTTCGGTGAAGGCCAGCCGATTGGAGACACCGGAAAAGGTCCTGGCATGAGGGCGCTGCTCGAGCCGCCCATCCGCGAAGCCGCCGAGATCTGGGTGAACGGAAAGCGGGCGGGATCTGTTTGGGCGCCGCCTTACAGGCTCGAGATATCGAAGCTTCTCAAGCCGGGCGAAAACCGGCTCCGCATTCTCGTGGCCAACACGGCCATCAATCACATGGCCGGCAGGCCGCTGCCGGATTATCGTCTGCTCAATTCTCGCTTTGGTACGCGGTTTGAACCGCAGGACATGGACAAAATACAGCCCGCGCCATCGGGACTCATGGGCCCGCCGCGGATCATCTTTTTGAGGAGTCAACAATGATACGAACAAGGTTCGCCGGCCTGACACTGGCTTTCATGCTGTGCATGCTGACGTCACCGGCATACTCGCAGGAGGTTCGCGGAACCATCCTGGGCCGCGTGACGGACCCGCAAGGCGCGGTCGTGCCGGCGGCGAAGTTGAAGGTTATCAACACGAGCACCGGCGTGGCGGTGAGCGTCGTTTCCAACGATCAGGGAAACTACCAGGTTCCTTACCTGCTGGTGGGAGACTACCGGGTCGAAGTCGAAGCGCAGGGTTTCAAGAAGTATAGCCGGTCGGGCATCACCGTCCAGACGGCCGACCGGATTGAGTTGGACATCACGCTGCAGGTGGGCGATATCGCGGAAACGGTCACGGTGACGGCGGAAGCGCCGCCGCTCGAAACGGCATCGGCCTCGATGTCGTCGACCATTGACGCCCGGCGCGTAGCTGAATTACCCACGGCGCACGGCAACCCTTATCACCTGATGCAGCTCTCGATGGGCGTGGCCTTCACGGGCTCTCCCACCCTCGACCGTCCGTTCGAGCCTTCGCACATCGCCAACTATTCGATGGACGGAGGACGCGGGCTGCGCAACGAGCTCTCACTCGACGGTGTCCCGAACACCTCCTCGACGGCAAACCGCAATGAGATCGCGGCGGCGTTCGTGCCCCCAGCCGACATCGTGGCGGAGGTGAAGGTAGCCACGGCAACGTTTGATGCGACCGTAGGGCAGACTGAAGGCGGCGCGGTTTCGATGTCGCTGAAGTCGGGCACCAACCGGTTCACCGGAACCGCTTACCTGTTTCGCATGTCGCCCGGCTGGAACGCCAACGATTTCTTCGCGAACCGCAACGGGCAGCCGCGCGGAGCGTTCGATTACAACCGGTGGGGCGCATCGGCCGGAGGACCGGTGATACTGCCCAAGCTCTACGACGGACGGAACAAGACCTTTTTCATGTACGGCTATGAGGGAATTAAAGAGAGCCGTCCGCGCGGCACGACGACCACCGTGCCGACAGAGGCCGAGCGCGGCGGTGATTTCTCGGCGCTCCTCCCGCTGGGCGCGACCTATCAGTTCTACGATCCGGCGACGCGGCGGGCGGTTGCGGGCGGGCGATTCCAGTCCGATCCGCTGCCAGGCAACATCGTTCCGAAGGCGCGGATCAGCCCGATCGCCACGAACATCCTGAAGTATTTCGCGCTCCCCAACGTGCCGGGGACGGCGGACTTCCGCAACAACCTGCAACTGCCGACGCAACCGGAGGATATCGACTACTGGACGCATACTTTCCGCGTCGATCACAACATCAGCGAGAAGCAGCGCATCTTCGTCCGCGCCAACACCTACGAACGGAACAGCAACTACAACAACTGGTTTGGCAACGCGGCGACAGGCGAGTGGTTCCGCTTTGCCTCCGACGGGCTTTCATTTGACGACGTCTACACGTTCACGCCGACCTTCGTGATGAATCTGCGCTATGGCTACAACCGGTTCATCCGGAACACGAACGGCAACCCCGAGAGTCGCGGGTTCGATCTGACGTCGCTCGGGTTCCCGGCATCCTGGAACAACGCGATTTCGCCTGACATCCGCAGATTCCCGTATATCAACATCAGCGGCTACTACGGAACCAACTCGGGCAACATCTGGCGCCCGAACGACACGCATGCGATCATCGCGGCGCTCGACAAGGTACAAGGCTCGCACGCTTTGAAGTTCGGCGGCGAGTTCCGCTCCTACCGCAAGAACGAGATTTCGGGCGGTGCGGCGGCGACGGGCCAACTGGCGTTCTCTGACGCCTACACGAGAGGGCCGCTGGACAATTCGCCGTCGGCCCCGATCGGAGGCGGACTGGTCTCTTTCCTGCTGGGCATCGGCACGGGCGGCAGCGTCCTGCGCCCGGCGTCGTTCGCCGAGCAGTCCACAGTGTACGCATATTACTTCCAGGACGACTGGAAAGTCTCGCCGAAACTGACGCTCACGCTCGGCTTGCGGTACGAGTACGAAACCCCGCTGACGGAGAGATACAACCGGTCGGTCACCGGTTTCGACACTTCCTTCGTCCAGCCGGAAGAGCCGACGGTCAAGGCCAACTACGCCAAGAACCCGACGCCGGAGGTTCCGCCGGCGAACTTCACCATGCGCGGCGGGCTGATGTTTGCCGGCGTCAATGGAGCTTCCCGCAACATCTACAACGGCGACAAGAACAACTTCATGCCCCGTATCGGCGCGACCTACCGGCTGGGCAATAAAACGGTCATCCGGGCAGGCTACGGAATGTTCTTCGGCGCGCTGGGCGTTCGCCGGGGCGATGGTATTCAAACCGGTTTCAGCCAGACAACCAACTACATCGCCTCCCTCGACGGCGGATTGAGCTTCGTTTCCACCCTTGCCAACCCATGGCCCAATGGAATCCTGGAACCCGTAGGAAGTGCGCTGGGCGCGCGGACTTTCGTAGGCCAGAGCATCTCCTACATTCAGCAGAACCCACGCGCGGCGAATAACGCGCGCTGGCAGTTCGGCATTCAGCGGGAGTTGCCGCACCGCATCATGGTCGAGGCCGCATACGTCGGCAATATCGGCAACGACATCGAAACCTCGCGCCAACTGAACGGCATCCCGACCCAATACCTCAGCACTCTCGCCACGCGCGATCAGGACAAGATCACCTACATGAGCACGAATATGCCGAGCCCTTACTATCCGCTGCTGCCCGGCACAGGACGCGCATCCAGTTTGATCAGCCGCGCGAGTCTCCTGACCGCCTATCCCCACTTCACCGGCCTGACAACGACGACCAATGAAGGCTATTCGAACTATCACGCGCTGCAGATGCGCGCCGACAAGCGCTTTTCGCACGGCTATACGCTCCAGGCGACCTACACCTGGGCGAAGACGATGGCCGCCAGCGGATTCCTCAACGAAATGGATCCGGAGCCGTACTATCAGATCGCCGACTTCGACATCCCGCACCGCATTTCGCTGAGCGGCATCTATGAATTGCCGTTCGGCAAGGGCCGTTCCATTGGGCCGTCGGCGCCGAAATGGGCGAACTACATGATCGGCGGGTGGCAGGTGCAGGCCATCTGGTCCTGGCAAACCGGCACGCCGCTCGGCTGGGGCAACATCATCTACTATGGCGACATCAAAAACATCCCGTTGAGCGGCGATCAGCAAACCATCTACCGCTGGTTCAACACGGACAATTTCGAGCGCAACACGGCCAAGGCGCTCTCCTACAACCTGAGAACCTGGCCCAACCGCTTTGCCGCGCCCCGCAATCCGGGGATCAACAACTGGGACATGTCGATCCTCAAAAACACCAACATCACCGAGCGGGTCAATCTGCAGATCCGCGCGGAGACGTTGAATACGCTGAACCATCCCATGTTCAACGGCCCGAACACCGACCCTTACAATACTGCGTTCGGACAGATCACGACGTCGCGTGGTTACGCGCGCCGCGTGCAATTGGGATTGAAGGCGATCTGGTAAGACGCCAGACTGACTCTGACAACCGGCCGGGCTGAAAGGCCCGGCCGTTCCGCTGTCAGGCCAGCATTTTCTTGACGACTTCCCCGGCCACGTCGGTCAGGCGGAAGTCGCGGCCCATGTGCTTGTAGGTCAGTTTGGTGTGGTCGAAGCCCAGGCAATGCATGAGAGTCGCCTGAAGGTCATGGACATGGACCTTGTCCTCAACGATATTGAAGCCGATGTCGTCGGTCTTGCCGATCACCTGCCCGCCCTTGATACCGCCGCCGGCCAGGAACATCGAATAGGCCAGAGGATGGTGGTCGCGTCCGGGGATCTCCGGATCGCTGGTATTCCTGATCTCGACCATCGGCGTGCGTCCGAATTCCCCGCCCCAGACGATGAGCGTTGAATCGAGCAATCCGCGTTGCTTCAGGTCCTTGATCAGCGCCGCGGTTGGCTTGTCGGCGATATCGCAGTTCTTCTTCAGGCTTTTATTGAGGTACGTGTGCTGGTCCCAACTGGCGTGCATCATGAGGACGACGCGTACGCCGCGCTCCACGAGCCGCCGCGCCAGAAGGCAGTTGGTTCCGAACTGCTTGGTCGGCTCCTCGTCAACGCCGTACATCTTGCGAATGTGCTCGGGCTCTTTGGAAAAATCGAGCAGTTCCGGCGAGGACATCTGCATGCGGTAGGCGAGTTCGTAACTGGCGATCCGCGAGGCGATCTCCACGTCGCCGGTTTCGGCGAGCCGCGCCTGGTTCAGATCCTTGATCGCGTCGAGCGTGGCGCGCTGCGCGGCGCTGGTGACGCCGTCGGGATTCGAAAGATAGAGGATCGGATCGCCCTGATTCCGGAACAGCGTGCCCTGATAGTGAGAAGGCAGAAAACCAGACGAAAAGTTACTCGCTCCGCCGCTCGTTCCAACGCCTGAGGTCAGCACGACGAAGCCGGGAAGGTTCTGGCTCTCGCTGCCGAGACCGTAAAGCGTCCACGCGCCGAGCGTCGGGCGGCCGAACTGTTGAGTCCCCGTGAAGAGCAGCAACTGGCCGGGGTGGTGATTGAACGCGTCAGAATACATGGAGCGGACCAGACAGATGTCGTCCGCGCACGATCCGATGTTGGGAATGAAGTCGGAGAACTCAATGCCGCTTTGTCCGTGCGGCTTGAAGACGCGCGGGCTGGCCAGCACCTTGGCGTCCTTCTTGATGAATGCGAGACGAAGTTGAGAAGTCAGCGATTCGGGGAGGCTCTGTCCGCTGAGCTTCTGGAGCGCCGGCTTCGGGTCGAAGAGGTCCATCTGTGACGGGCCGCCCTCCATGAACATGAAGATGAGGTTCTTGGCCTTACCGGGAAAGTGCGGCTGCTTCGGCGCCAGCGGGTTGACGGCCGCCGGAGCGTCAGCATTGAGGAGCGACGAGAGCCCCATCATGCCGGCTCCGCACGCGACCTCGCTGAGGAAGCGGCGGCGGTTCTTAATCGCCAGGAATTCTCTCTCGTTCATTTCGTCCTATTCCCGTGTGATGAACTCATCGAGGTTGAGCAGCACGCGTGCAGCGATAACCCACGCGGCGTCCCTTGGCCTGAGCGGCAACAGCGCTTCAGCCTGCTTTGCGTCGCCTGCAAGCGCGGTCGCCTGCTCGTCGAGCAGGCGCTGCATTCTCTGCCTTTCGAGATCGCCCGGCGTGCGGCCGAGCGCGAGCTCGAACGCATAGTCCAACCGCTTGTCCGCCGGAGCTTCATCGAGCACGCGCAGCGCCATCGCCTGCGCCGCTTCGAAGAACGCCGGATCGTTCAGAAGGTTCAGAGCCTGCAGGGGCGAGTTCGAGCGCCTCCTGCGGCTGCAAGCGACGTTGGCGTCAGGCGCGTCGAAGTTGGCCAGCATCGGGTATGGCGCGGTGCGCTGGTAATGAATGTAGAGCCCGCGCCGGTAACGGTTGGGGCCTTCGTCATCCTTCCATTTGAAGCTCCCCGCGTAGACAAGCTCGGCCACACCCGCCGGTTGGGGCGGCTTAACGCTCGGGCCGCCCACAGCAGGGTTGAGAAGCCCGCTCGCGCTCAAAGCGGAGTCGCGCAGTTGCTCGGCGGAAAGCCGCACGCGCGACTGCCGGGCCAGCAGCGTGTTCTCCGGATCGCGCTCCGAGAGATCGGCGCGAACCTTGGAGGATTGCCGGTAGGCCGCGGAGGTCACGATCAGGCGCACCATCTTTTTGACGCTCCACCCCTGATCCATGAACTCGGAGGCCAGCCAGTCGAGCAGTTCCGGATGTGTCGGGCGGTCGCCTTGTGTTCCAAAATCCTCGCTGGTTCTCACCAAACCGCGCCCGAAGAATTCCTGCCAGAGCCGGTTCATCGCAACGCGAGCGGTGAGCGGGTTCTCGCGCGCGACGAGCCACTGCGCGAGGCCAAGCCTGTTGGGAGGCGAATCCGGCCTGATCGGCGGAAGCGCGGCCGGCACGCCGGGGACGACCCTGAGCCCCTTTTCCCTGTAATCGCCTTTGATCGCGATGTGCGTCTCAACCGGCCCGCTGATTTCGTGCATGACCGGCGCCTGCGTCAACTTCGGCGTTTGGGCGTCAAGCGCAGCAAGCCTTTGGCGCATCTCGCGCAGCGCCCGGATCTTCTGCCCGTCCCGCTCCTCCTCCTTCACTGGTCCGGGGCTGTTAATGAACCAATAGTAGAGCCGCTCGCGGTCGCGCTCACTTCGTTTTTCCCTCGGCGTCTTCACAACTTCATCGAAGCGGTCGAACATCGGCCGCCCATTGGCCACGGCGAAGTCCCACTCAAGGTCCTGCCCCGGGTTGTCCATTGCCTTGCGAATGAAAGTCTCCCATTCGGCCTGTAGCGCCTCGACCTCGTACACCATGTTCAAGTGCTCGCGCTCCCGCAAGTACCTGGGCCGCGCGCGGAGCCATGCGCCGTACTCGCCAGGCAACGGCGCGTCCACGTCCACCTCCTCGGCCTGATTGAAGAAGGCAAGGAGCTGATAGTAATTCTTCTGGCTGATGGGGTCGTACTTATGGTCGTGGCATTGAGCGCACCCAAAGGTGAGGCCGAGCCACACAGTGCTCACTGTGTTCGTTCGATTGACGAGTTGTTCGAAGCGGCTCTCCTTGGGATCCGTGCCGCCTTCCCGGTTGGTCAAAGCGTTGCGGTGGAAGCCAGTGGCGACCAGTTGCTCTGTCCTGCGCCCCGGCAAAAGGTCGCCGGCGATTTGCTCGATCGTGAATTGATCGAACGGCTTGTCCTGGTTGAATGAGTCGATGACATAGTTGCGCCAACGCCATGCGTACGGCCGTGAGAGATCCTTCTCGTAACCGTCGGAGTCCGCGTAGCGCGCCAGATCGAGCCATGCGCGAGCCCGCTGCTCACCGTAGTGAGGCGAGTCGAGCAACTCATCCACCAGGCGCTCGTAGGCATCCGCCCGCGTGTCCTGCTCGAAAGCGCGGATCTGCTCCGGCGATGGCGGAATGCCGGTCAGGTCGAGAGCGACGCGCCGGATCAGCGTGCGCTTGGAAGCTTCCAGCGACGGGGTAATCTTCTCCCGGTCCAACCGCGCGAGCACGAAATGATCGATCGGGTTGCGGGTCCATCGAGGCTGGCTGACGGCGGGTGGCGCCGGCTTCAGAATGGGTCGAAACGCCCAGTGATCGCTGATGACTTCTTTGGCCGGCGCCGCGGCTGAAGACTGCGGAACGGCGGCGCCTCCATCGATCCAGGACCTGATGATCTCGATCTCCGCGGGGGTGAGCGGCGCGCCCGCCGGAGGCATCATGAAGCCCTTTTTCGTGCTCGAAATCCGTTCGACGAGTTTGCTCTCGGCGCTCTTGCCCGGCACAATCACCGGTCCCGAGTATCCGCCCTCCAGCGCTTTCGCGGCATTGTCGAGGCGGAGCCCGTTCTGCGCGGCCCGCTCGTTGTGGCACATGACGCACCGCTTCCGCAGAATCGGCTCAACGCCGAGAGTGAAGTCAGGCGGAGCCGCCCATGCCAGCGGCGCGGCCAGAAATAGAACTGTTCGCACGCCCCTCATCTTGCCCTCTATTCTATCCCCGCCGGAAGGCTATGATGAGCAAATATGTTCTTTGCCGATTGGTTGCCGGCTCTGCTTTTGCTTCAGCCGGCGCCCCCAAGTCCCTTCGAGGGCGTTTGGGAAGGCAAGGTCAGCGCTTTCTCGGGCAAAGTGACGATCAGGTTGGACGTTCACGCCGATCGCGCTTCAACCGCTTACGCTGAAGAAACTCGACAAGCAGCCGTTTCCGGGCCGGAAACGCCGACAGCGAGCAAGAAGATCGCGAAACCTCCGGCGGGTCAACCGAACGCGGAAGTTACGGCACGAGCAGGCGACTCTCCGTTGATGCGAAGATTCGCTTTCTACGATCCGCCCGCAACACTCGCTAAAGTGAAGTGTCCGGCGCCCGCCGAGTACGGGCAAATTGAGGAAACCATGGCGCCGGTGGCGCTGGAGGCGATATCCGCATGGATGAGAACCACGACAGGCCTCGACAAATCGCAATAGGCCGTCCGCTGCTTGTGCTTGCTTTGTTTGCCGGGGCGCCGCCGATCGAGGCCGGAGCGGCGAAGCACATTTCGAGCTATGACATCCAGGCCACGCTCTCGCGAGACCGCACCATTCAGGGAACGGAAACGCTGACCTGGTGGAACGACTCGCCCGACACGGTCTCCACACTGCAGTTTCATCTCTACCTGAACGCGTTCAAGAACTCCCGCTCGACGTTTTTCCGTGAGTCCGGCGGCCAATTGCGCGATGACAAGGCCGAAGGCGAACACTGGGGCTGGATCGATGTCCAGAGCATGAAATTGCGTGAGGGCGCCGACCTCACGCGGCGGATCCGGTTCATTCAGCCCGACGACGCCAACCTCGAAGACCAGACCGTCATCGAGGTTCCTTTGCCTGAACCCGTCAAGCCCGGCGCAAGGATCCATCTCGACATTGCGTTCAAAGCGAAGCTCCCCAAGGTGTACGCACGCACCGGCTGGCACGGCACGTTTCATCTTGTGGGCCAGTGGTTCCCCAAGATCGGAGTGTGGGAAACCGCCGGCATGAGAGGCCGCCAGCAGGCGGGCTGGAACTGCCATCAGTTTCACGCCAACAGCGAGTTCTATTCAAACTTCGGACGATACAGGGTGCAGTTGACGGTTCCCTCGGAAATGGTGATCGGCGCGACCGGTGAACTTCGTGCGAAGGAGGTCAACGCTGCAAAGAAGACGGCGACCTACACCTTCGAGCAGGAGGATGTCACCGATTTCGCCTGGACCGTCCAGCCGGATTTCATCCGCATGGAAAGGATGTTCGAGGCGCAGCGGGAAACCACGGCCCAGGAGATCTCGAGCGCCGCGAAACTGCATGGCATTTCCGAAGAGGACGTCCGGTTGAGCGACGTGAAGATGATTCTGCTGCTCCAGCCGGAACACCGTCCTCAGGCCGAAAGGCATTTCAAGGCGTTGCGAGCGGGGCTCAAATGGTTCGGGCTCTGGTACGGAAGGTATCCGTACAAGACAATCACAGTCGTCGACCCGCCCTACGGCGCCAGCGGCGCCGGGGGGATGGAGTATCCGACCTTCATCACGGCCGGCACCTCATATGCGATGCCGGAGGACGTGAATATCGTCCTCGAAGAAGTGGTTGTTCACGAGTTCGGCCATCAATTCTGGAAAGAACTCGTGGCGACGAACGAGTTCGAGGAGTCGCCGCTCGACGAAGGATTCAATACGTACTCGACATCGAGGATCATGGACAAGGCCTTCGGGCGAACCGCGATGCCGGCGCCGGCGTTCGGCGTGAATGTCTGGTCGCTGCTGGGCCTGCCCCGCCTCAGCCGGGATAGTGTCAATCGCGCGGCCTCCTTCATCGGGATTCGTCTTGACAGCCTGATCCGCCCCGCCTGGCAGTACTACAACTCTGCGAGCTACGGGATCAACTCATACATGCGGATGGCAGTCACTCTGCGGACGCTCGAAGGGCTACTCGGCGAACGCACCTTCGCCCGCGCGATGCGCGCCTATCACCAGAAGTGGCGATTCGGCCATCCCTCCGCCCGCGACTTCCAGGCCGTGGTCAACGAAGTCAGCGGCCGGGACATGAACTGGTTCTTCGATCAGTTTTTCCACGGGGGAAGAATCCTCGACTATGCCGTGGGCGAGGTCATCGTGGAACGGCGAGGCGCTCCTTTCGGTCTCTTCGACAAAGGCGCGGACAAGGCATTGACCACAAGAGAATCTGCGGCCGAAAAAGACCGGAAGGAGGAGAAGGAGAAGAAACTCCTGCAATGGGAGAGCATCGTGAAAATCCGCCGCGTCGAGGACGCGGTGGTCCCCGTTGAAATCGCGATCCGTTTCGAAGACGGCCATCTCGAGCGCAAATACTGGGACGGCGGATACCGCTGGGTGCGCT
Organism: uncultured Solibacteraceae bacterium; assembly: GCA_964461075.1. Classification (GTDB taxonomy): domain Bacteria; phylum Acidobacteriota; class Terriglobia; order Bryobacterales; family Bryobacteraceae; genus JACADU01. The sequence continues at coordinate 88,201 of CAYWST010000001.1, forward strand.
ACAACTTCCTGCGCCCCTCGAAAGTGGTGTCCGTGGAGATCGACCCGGACCGCAAGCTCCAGCTCGACATCAGCTTCGCGAACAACAGTTGGCAGGAGCGCTACAACACCGCCCTCTCGACACACTGGACGGGCCAACTTCTGTTCTGGGCGCAAAACGTGGTGCTGTGGGTGTCGGCGCTGGTGTAGGGGGATTCGCGCGATGAACGCACTTTCGGCTCTAAAGACTGGCTGGCGCGTCGCGATACGGCGCAAGCGCGCCATCACCCTGTACTGGGTCTTTCACACTCTTCTCGCTCTGGCGGTGGCGTTTCCGTTGGCGGGGATCGGGATCTCGCTGGTCGCGAAAACAAAGTACGGGGACGAATTGCTGCGGGACTTCGACCTGATGTTCCTCTTCGAAGCCGCACAAGCGGCGGGACGTTCTGAATGGACGCTATTCCTCCTGATCCCGCTGTTACTGCTCCTTTTTACCCTCGCGATTTACCTGGCCGGCGGCGCATTCCACATCCTGAGGAGAACTGAAGACGCCTATCCGCCGGCGCTTTTCTGGGAAGGCGCCGGTCTTCACTTCTGGCGGTTTTTGCGGATCAGCTTGTACTCTCTCCTGGCATGGCTGCCGTTCACGATCGTCAGCCTGAGCACGAACGGCATCATCAAGAAGCTCTGGGGAGAAGGGATGACCGCCCGTCCTGTTTATATCGCCGGCCAGGTGAAGACCGTTCTGCTGGCGCTCTGCGCGGGCTATGCGATCACCGTGGCCGACTTCACCCGCGCGCGAGTCGCGGCTGAAGGGACCCGTCATGTCTTTAAGGTATTGCTCCGCACGATGGCTTTCGCCGTCTCCAGGCCGTTGCTCGTATTGGGCCCTTGGGCTGTCTTGGGCGCCGCCTTCGCGCTGATCACCTGGCTCTACCTGAAGTTCGCCAACATGCTGCCCGCCGGCGTGACCCCGCTGGTTATCCTATTGATCATCGTGCAGCAGGCGTACGTGCTCGTGCGCGTTCTCCTGCGATTTACCGGATGGGGCGCGGTCATTGCAATCGACGCCGCAGCCCGAGGAGCTCATCATGAACCGGAGCAGGCGCTCTATTCTCACATCGGCGGCGGCGATGGCGGCGACGGCCGCCTCCGCGCAGGCACCGAAGCCGATCCTGAAGCCGAAAGCCCTCAAGCCGGGTGACACGGCCGGGCTGATTACGCCTTCCACTTATGTCAGCGACCCGGACCGGCTTCAGCTCGCCCGCATGACCGTCGAAGGCCTCGGGCTCCAATTGAAGCTCGGCGCAAGCGTTGGACGGCGGGACGGCTATCTCGGCGGCACGATCTCCGACCGCGTAGCCGACATCCATGCGATGTTCGCCGATCCGGAAGTCAGGGCCGTCTTCTGCGTTCGCGGCGGATATGGCGCGGCGATGCTCCTCGACAAACTTGATTTCGGATTGATCGCGAAGAACCCGAAACTGTTCATTGGCTACAGCGATATCACCGCGTTGCATCTCGGCATTCATGGCCAGACCGGCCTCGTCACGATGCACGGCCCCGTCGCCCTGTCGCGCTTCAACGATTGGACTCTCGCGCAGTTCAAGCGCGCCGTTTTCGAACCGAAACCGCTCGGCGCGCTTCGGAATCCGCCCGAGGAACGCCCCATGCGGCCCCGCCACATGACGCGTACCATCCGCCCCGGCAAGGCCAGCGGGCCGCTGATCGGCGGCAACCTCAGCCTGATCAGCACCACTCTCGGCACGCCGTGGGAGATTCAAACCGCGGGCCGGATCCTCTTCCTCGAAGACGTCGATGAGCCGCCTTACAGCGTCGACCGAATGCTCACTCACTTGCGGCTTGCGGGCAAGTTCCGCGACATCCGCGGCCTTGTCATCGGCGAGTGCGCCGATTGCGTCCCACGCAAGCCGTCCTCGGAAGGCGGATTCTCGTTGGGCGAGATCTACGACAATATTTTCGGCGACCTGAAATGCCCCGTGGTGAGCGGTCTCACAATCGGGCACACGGACGATCAGCTCACGCTACCATTGGGCGTACAGACCACGCTGGACGCCGATTCGGCGACCCTGACGATTGAGGAGGCTGCGACCACCGAATGAAGACCGTCCTGTTCGCTCTCGTCATCGCTGCGACACTGCCGGCGCAAACTCCGAAAACCGAACTCCTCTGGCCCGAGGGCGCGCCGGGGGCGGTCGGCCAGGAAGACGTCGACAAACCGGCGATCGCCTGGTATCCGGCCGCCAACCCGAATGGCGCGGCGGTGCTCGTCTGCCCCGGGGGCGGGTATCGCAATCTGGCCATGGACCACGAGGGCAAGCAGATCGCCGAATGGTACAACGCGCTCGGCGTGACCGCGGTCGTCCTGAAGTATCGCCTCGGTCCTCGTTATCACCATCCGGCGATGCTCGACGACGCACGTAAGGCCATCCGAACCATCCGGCAGCGCGCCGCCGAATTCAAGATCGATCCCAAGCGTGTCGGAGTCATGGGTTTCTCCGCCGGCGGACACCTCGCATCTTCGCTCTCCACTCACTTTCAGTCAGGCGAGCGGCCCGATTTCGCGGTTCTCTGCTACCCCGTGATCAGCTTCACCACGCGATACACCCACTCGGGCTCCATGCGGAATCTGCTCGGCGACCCGCCCGATCCCGCCCTGGTCTGGGAGATGTCCAACGAACTCAAGGTGACAGCAGACACACCGCCGACTTTTCTGTTCCACACCAATGCGGACACGGGGGTTCCGCCGGAGAACAGTATTCTCTACTACATGGCTCTGCGGACGGCAGGCGTTCCAGCCGAACTGCACATCTACCAGGATGGGCGTCATGGCGTCGGACTCGCCCAGAGCGATCCGGTGCTTTCAACGTGGCCCGCACGGCTCAAGGACTGGCTGCGGGTGAGGGGCGTGATCCCGCCCGAAACCCGATAACCGCGCCGCGCGTCTTGATGTGCGAGGGATGATGGTGCACTGGTTCGTCCTCTTCACCTTGGCGCTGTCACTCGGGGCCCAGGAGCCCAAGCCGGATCCTCAATCGGAGGCGGATCCCGGCCGGCCGGTTCTCCGCCGTGGAGGACCTGCGAAGAAGTACGAACCGGCGCCCTCATCCCCGCCCAAGGCGACAGCATCGGGGCTTCCTGCCGCCGTCGACGAGGAGGCGCCGCCTGCCGGGGAGAAGCCCGCGGCAACAGCGCCCAGGGCTCCAGCGCCGCAAGAGCCAGCCAGCCTCATCGAGCGGGCGCGCGAAGCCGCTTTCGAATTCACCGATGCGCTGCCCAACTTCATCTGCGACGAACTCGTCACCCGCTACCAGAGCGACAGGCGAGTGCCCGATTGGAAGTACATCGATCGCGTGGAACTGCAGCTACTCTACGTCGACGGCAAAGAGGACTACCGCAACATCCGGCGGAACGGCAAGCTGCTGAAGAAGGGATCACCCGAGGACTCCGGCAGTTGGTCGACCGGCGAATTCGGCTCTATTCTCGCCGGGATTTTTTCCTCGGCAACCAACACCAAGTTCCACAGGAGAACCAGTTCCACGGCAGCGGGCATGATCGCCGACGTCTACGACTACTCCGTCGAACAACCCAACTCCCAATGGCAGATCCGCACCGGCCGCACGGTGAAGCCCGCCTATTCGGGCTCGCTCTGGATCGACCCTAAGACCGCGCGCGTGCTCCGGATCGAAATGGGGACCAAGAGCCTCCCGGCGGACTACGCGATCGACATGGTGGAGACGGTGGTCGACTACTCCTGGGTCGCGATCAGCGGCCGGAAGTACCTTCTGCCCGTCAAGAGCGAGAGCCTCTCCTGCGCGCGGGGCACGTTCAATTGCACGAAAAACGAGATCGAGTTCAAGAACTACCGCAAGTTCGCCGCCGAGTCGCAGGTCCTGCAGGTGGAGAGCGAGATCAAGTTCGACGAAGAGCCGGCGAAACCGGACCCCAAGAACACGAAAAAGAAGAAGCAGTAGGTCCTGTCCGCCGATCAAATCGAAGTAGGAGTCACATTCGATGAAACTGGGTTTGATTCTTTTGCTGACCGCCGCCGCATCCGCGGCTGAGTTTCCCGAGCCCGCCCTGGATCAGAAGCCCGCCAAGGGCCGGCAGACGGCGGTCTTCGCCGGCGGTTGCTTCTGGTGCACGGAGGCCGTCTTCGAGTTTGTCGAGGGCGTCCAGAAGGTCGTCTCCGGCTACTCCGGCGGAACCGCGAAGGATGCCAACTACCGGACGGTTTCGAGCGGCGGCACCGATCATGCCGAAAGCATCGAAATCACCTACGACCCGGAGAAGATCACCTATGGCCAATTGCTGAAGGTCTTCTTCCAGGTCGCCCACGACCCCACTCAGTTGAACCGGCAGGGGCCCGATGTCGGAAGGCACTATCGCTCGGCGATTTTCTACAAAGACGCCGAGCAGAAGCAGATCGCCGAGGCGTACATCAAGCAGCTTTCCCAAGCGAAAGTATTCGGGAAGCCGATTGTGACCGAGGTTGCGGCGTTCAAGGCGTTCTACCCCGCCGAAGAGTATCACCAGGATTACGCGGAAGCCAACCCCGACAACGGCTACATCAGGGTGAACGCGACGCCGAAGGTGGCGAAGCTGAAGAAGGCGTGCCCGAGGCTGGTTCGCAAGAAGTAGCTCCGAGCTAGTGGCACGCGCCGCCGGAGCAGCCGCACCCTTCGCCGCGCCATGCGGAGAGTCCTTCGCGGGCGATGATGGGGAGCATGATGAGGCCCGCGGCCGGATCGGCCCACCACCAGCCGAACAGGGCGTTGAGCGCCAAACCCGCTAGCAGAATAACGGAAAGGTAGGCGCAGAGCTGCGTCTGATTTGAATCCGCCACCATCGCCGCGCTGCCGAGACCGCGTCCGACGTTGCGCTTCGCGCGCGCCAGCATGGGCATGATGAGCATCGACAGCGCGGCCAGGGCGATGCCGGGCCATGAACGCTGCGGCGCGCTTCCGCTCAGGAGCGTCTCCACAGCCTCGTAGCCCACATACGCAGCC
>CAYWST010000002.1:0-38480 GCA_964461075.1 uncultured Solibacteraceae bacterium
CGACGACTTCACGTGCGTGGCGGCGGGGGAGAACGGCGTGGTGTGGTTCGGGACAAAGATCGGGGCGATTCGGTTCGACGGCAGGCATTGGGAGTACCGGCAGGGTCCGAGATGGCTGCCGGACGACGAGGTGCGGTCGATCGCGGTGGAGGCGAACGGAGACGCCAAGGTGACGACGGCGAAGGGAGTCGCGACAATCCGGAGGCCGATTTCGAGCCTGAAGGAAAAGGCGCGTTTCTTCGAGGAGGAGATCGACAAGCGGCACCGGCGGACACCTTACGAGTACGTTCACCCCGTGGTGTTGAAGAAGCCGGGCGACCGTTCCGAATGGGCGCAGACCGATAGCGACAATGACGGGCTCTGGACCTCGATGTACGGAGCGGGCGAGTGTTACGCCTTTGCGGCGACGGGAGACGAGAGGGCGCGGGAGCGGGCGCGGAAAGCGTTCGAGGCGCTGCGGTTTTTGCGCGTGGTGACGCAAGGAGGCTCGCATCCGGCTCCGCGCGGATTCGTCGCGCGGTCCATCCTGCCGGTCTCGGGACGGGATCCAAACGCGCGGGATTCACCGGAGCGGGACAGGCAGCGGCAGTTGCGGGACCAGCGGTGGAAGGTGATCACGCCGCGGTGGCCGAAAAGCGCCGACGGGCAATGGTACTGGAAGACCGACACGAGCTCGGATGAACTGGACGGCCACTACTTCTTCTATGCGCTGTATTACGACCTGGTGGCCAAGACGGAAGAGGAGAGGCTCCGGGTTCGAGAGCATGTGGCGGAGATCACGGACCACCTGCTGGTGCACAACTTCACGCTGGTGGATCATGACGGGCGGCCGACGCGCTGGGCGATCTTCAACCCCGAGGAGTTGAATCACGGGAGGGACTTCTGGCAGGAGCGGGGGATGAACTCGATCAGCATCCTCGCGTACCTGAAAGTGGCCGGCCACATCACGGGAGAGGCGAAGTACGGCGCGGCGGCGAAGCGGCTCATCGACGTGCACGGTTACGGGATGAACTCGATGATCGCGAAGTCGCATCTGGGCTTCGGCGCGGGCAATCAGAGCGACGACGAGATGATCTTCATGAACTACTACAACCTGCTCAGGTACGAGCGGGATCCGGACCTGCGGATGAAGTACGCGATGGGCTTTCACAGTCATTTTCAGAATGAGTTGCCGGAGATGAACCCGCTGTTCAACTTCATGTACGCGGGCGTGATGAGAGAGGCGAAGTTCGTGGACGCGTTTGGGGAATCGGATCTGGCGCCGAAGGGCGAGTGGCTGGAAGATGCGATGGATACGCTGCGGCGGATTCCGATGGATCAGGTGGACTGGCCTTTGAAGAACAGCCACCGGAAGGACATTCTGCCGCTGGCTCCGCACGTGCGGGAGCGCGGTGCGGGCGCGATGGGGTATCGGGTGAATGGCAAGGTGCTGCCGGCCGATGAACGGTATATCGGCCATTGGAATCACGATCCGTGGCGGCTGGATTATGGAGGGAGCGGGCGCACGCTGGGCGACGGAGCGGTCTATCTGCTGCCGTACTACATGGGCGTCTACTACGGCTTCGTCAAAGAGTAATCGGGCCCGGCGCGGCGCGCGCGCCATTTGGCTATCCCGGAGCGGATCCAGCGGATGAGGCGGGAGAGGATCCAGAAGAAGGCGGCGAGGAAAACGAGAACGAAGCCGAGAACGAGCAGCGGATGCGTGGCGGTGAGCCAGAGCACCGCGGGGGCGGCGACATCGCCGAGCAGCGAGAGTCCCCAATTGGAGAAGGGCTCGGGGCTCTGATTGACGGCGAGGCGCGTCGCGGCTTTGGTGGTATGGCTGGAGAGGGCGACGCCTCCGCAGAGCAGGACGAGCATCCACTTGGTCAGAGGGTCAATGTGGGCGAAGGCGGTAGAGGCCAGGACGGCGGCGCCGATGGGCCGGATGACGGTATGGGCGGCGTCCCAGAGGCTGTCCACCCAGGGGATCTTGTCGCTGATGAACTCGATGGCGTAGGCGAGTCCGGCGCCGATGAGCACCACGGGGTGGGCGAGGATTTCGAGCTCGCGCATGGCAGGTGGGAGTTCGAGCAGATTGAAACGCAGCGCGAGCCCGAGGCCCAGAATGGTTGCGTAGAGCCGGAGACCGGCGGCGAAGCCGAGGCCGAGCGTGGTGGCGACTGTGGTCAGCGCGTCCAAGGAAAGCCCTCCCATCCAGTTTGAACGAAAACGGCAGGGCGCAGGTTCCGTAAACTGGAAGGTTACCTTCCATGCTCAAACTGAACGGGATCTTCCCACCCATCGCAACGCCCTTCAATTACGACGGCGAGATTTATGCTTCGAAGCTGCAGCACAACATCGAGAAGTGGAACCGGACGGCGCTGGCGGGTTATGTCGTCTGCGGGTCGACGGGCGAAAGCGTCCACCTGACGATGGAGGAGAAGCTGCGGCTCTTCGAACTGGCGGCGAAGCACGCAGCGGCGGGGAAGCTGCTCGTGGCGGGCACGGGTGTGGAGAGCGTCCGCGAGACGGTGGTGCTGACCAACCGCGCGGCGGAGATGGGCTACAAGGCGGCGATGGTACGAACGCCGCATTACTACAAGAATCTTGTGAACAACGGCGCGGCGCAGGCGCTGTTTTTCCGGAGCGTGGCCGATCAGGCGAAGATCCCGTTGATGATCTACAACTGGCCGCAGGCGACGGGCGTGGACATTCCGCCCGACACGGTGGCGGCGTTGAGCGAGCATCCCAACATCATCGCGATCAAGGAGAGCTCGGGCAATCTGGAGAAGGTGCTGGAGATGCTGCGGACGGTGAAGGAGGGGTTTCAGGTGCTGGTGGGCTCGGCTCCGACGCTGGCTCCATCGCTGCAGGTAGGCGCGGCAGGAGCGGTGCTGGCCTATGCGAACGCGGCGCCGTACACGACCATCGCGATCTGGGAGGCGATCCGGCAGCGCGAGTTCGACGCTGCGCTGGACTGGCAGAACCGCATCGGGCGGGCGGCGATGCTGGTGACGGCGAAGTACGGCATCCCGGGACTGAAGCACGCCATGGACCTGAACGGCTTCTACGGAGGGCCGGTGCGGCTGCCGCTTACCGCGGTGGGGCCGGAAGCGAAGCGGGAGATCGAAACGGCGTTCGCCGATCTGAAAGGCTAGCCCCTCAGCGTGCGTAAAGCGGTCTGCACGATCATCTCGAAGAACTACCTGCCCGCGGCGCGGGTCTTGATGGAGGGAGCGGCGCGCCATGCGGCGGACGCAGACCGCATCGTCTTACTCGTGGACCGCGTGGACGGCTGCTTCGATCCGGCGCGGGAGAACTTCCGCCTGGTGCTCTCAACCGACCTGGCGATCCCGGACTCGCGCTGGTTTCACTTCAAGTACACGATTCTCGAGCTGAACACGGCGGTAAAGCCGTTCCTGATCGAGCGGCTGATGGAAGAAGGCTACGACGCGGTCGTCTACCTGGATCCCGACATCGAAATCCACTCGCCGCTCGAAGAGATTTGGCGCGGGCTTGAAGAGCACAACGCGGTGCTCACGCCGCATCTGGACCAGCCGATTGAAGACGACAAAACTCCCGGGGAGATCGACATCCTGCGAACCGGGGCTTACAACCTCGGCTTCATCGGGCTGCGGCGATCCGGGGAGACGCTGGCTTTCGTGCGCTGGTGGGCGAAGCGGATGGAGCGGTTCTGCGTGGTGGATCTGGCGGGCGGGCTGTTTGTAGACCAGAAGTGGATGGACCTGCTGCCGGGGCTGCTCGAGCCGGTACGGGTGCTACGCCATGCAGGTTGCAACGCGGCTTACTGGAACATTCACGGCAGGCGCGTGGAACGGAGCGGCGAGGGGTACACGGTGAACGGCGCGCCGCTGCGCTTCTTCCACTATTCGGGGTTTCACCCGCGCAAGCCTGAACGGTTTTCGAAGCACCAGAACAGGTTTGAATTGAAGGATCTGCCGGAGGCGGCGCAGTCGCTTTGCGCCGGCTATGCGAAGAAGCTCCTCGACGCAGGATTCGATGAGTCGTCGAGGTGGCCCTACGCCTACGGCGTCTTCGCGGACGGCAGACCGATTGTGGATCCGGGGCGGAAGATCTGGTGGGAGATGCCCGCGCTGCGGAATGAGGTTCGCGATCCTTTTTCGGCTGAAGGAGGGACGCGGATTCGCGAGGCGTGGAACGAGATGATCCCCGACCCGGCGGGCTTGTGGTCGGGATACTCACGCCTGGGATGGTGGCTTTTCCAGGCGCGCCCGGAAGTCCGGGCCGTGATGCCGGATCCGTTTGGCAGCGACCGGCTCAAGGTGCTGCACTGGCTTGTCGATGGAATCCGGCGCGAGTGGTCGCTTCCCGATGAGTATTTCGAACCCATCCGGGCGTCGCTCAAGATCTTCACAAAGTATCCGGACGGCAAGCTGCCGGCCGAACTACAGCGAAAGTTGAGCGGCGGCGGCTTGTGGGGGCTGCCGTCGGCTGCGCGGACAATCCATGGCGCGAGAAACGATCTGAAGAAACTGTTTCCGGACCCGGCCGGGAGGGACCGGGGGCGCTTTCTGCTCTGGCTGCTGACGTTTGGAAGGCTGGAGCATCATCTGGCACGTGAGGCGGTGGAGTCGTTGGAGCGCGAATGGCGGGCGGCGCTCTCGGAACTGCCGGCTTCGGAGGCGCTGGCGCTGCGCGCGCGCTATGTGGCGATGAAAGCCGCGACAGCGCTTCGCGCCCGGCAGCGGGCGGCTGAGCAGGAGCGGGCCGCGCGAGGGATCGAGCCGAAAGCGCTTCTGCGGCGCGGAATGGAACGGCTGGGAGATCCGCTTGGAATCAATCTGGCAGGATACGCGCGCGCCGAAATGGGCGTTGGCGAGTCGGTGCGGGCGGCGGCGAGAGCGGCGAAGGCCGCCGGCCTGGAAACGGCGTTGTACGCGGTGGAGGCGCATCCGAAGTACCGCGCCTCGGATAAGAGTGCGGGCGAGCTATGCGGATCGCTTCCCTTCCCTGTGACAATCCTGCACGTCAATGCAGACCAGACGCCGGCCGTCATGTCGCAGTTGGGCGCGAATCTGGCTTCCACGCGCTATAGGATCGGATTCTGGGCCTGGGAACTCGAAGAATTCCCCTCGCGCTGGTGGAGTTCATTTGAGCATGTGAATGAGATTTGGACGCCATCGGAGTTCTGCCGGGCGGCGATCGCGGCGGAATCGCCGAAGCCAGTGCTGCGGATGCCGCACGCGGTGGAGCCGCTGGGAGAACCGGCGCATTCGCGAGAGGCGCTGGGACTGCCCCGGGCGGGGTTCACTGTGTTGTTCGCTTTCGACGCGATGAGCGTGGTGGAGCGAAAGAACCCGCTGGCGGCGATGGAGGCTTTCCGGAAAGCTTTTCCGGCAGGAGATGACGCGCGGCTGGTGCTGAAGATCAGCCACGCTGAGGCGGCGCCGGATGCGCTCGCGAGGATTCGGGCGGCGATAGGCGGCGCGCCCGTCACATTGATTGACCGCGTAATGGACCGCGGCGAGATCCATTCGCTGATCGCTCATTCAGACTGCATCTTGAGCCTGCACCGCAGCGAAGGATTCGGGCTGGTGCTGGCCGAGGCGATGAGCATCGGCAAGACGGTTATCTGCACGGGCTACTCGGGCAACATGGACTTCACGCTGCCGGGTTCGGCGCTGCCGGTGGAGTATACGCTGGTGAACGTGGGTCCGGGGAACGAGCCCTATGCAGAGGATGCGATGTGGGCGTCACCGGACGTGGATCATGCCGCGGCGCTGCTGCGGCAGGCCTGCCTGGATGCGTCCATGCGGGCGCGGATCGGCGAGGAGGCACGGCGCCGAATCCGCCGCGACTTCTCCGCGGAGACCGTGGGCCGGCTCATGCGGAGGCGGATCCATTCCATCCACAGGAACCTCGATGAAGGCCGCTAGCGTCTTCCTGGCTGGCATCGCGGATGCACTCGCGTTCTCCTGGCCCCCATGACGGTTACGGCCTTGACGGCGATCTTGGCAGGCCTGACGGGAGCGGTGCTTGGCTACCACTGGGCCTGCCACAGTCTGGTTAACAGCGTCCCGGCACAGGCGACCCGCTCAAGGCTTGGGTTGGACTCTTCCTGCCGCTGACCGCGCCGTTCCGTTTCGGGTGGTCATGGACCGGATTCGAGGTCCCGCCGATGGAGACGTCGGCGGCGGGCCGGAGATCTCCTTTGGCTGGCTCTCTTGCTTGCGGCCTGGAAATGGCTTCAAGAGCAGGAGCGGCCTCTGTTGGCCTCGCTGACGGCGGCAGCCGTCGCCCGATCATTGCTCACGGGGATGGGGCGCGCATCCATGTTCTCTCTCCGTGAGCTGTTCATGACCGATCGCTATTACGCCTTCCTGCTGGCTCCGGCGGCGCTCGGGGCTGCTTTTCTCATTCCCGGCAGGTGGCTGGGTGCGGCCGTAGCCGCCCTCCTTCTCATTCCCGCCGGCGCTCAGGTGAGGCGCACGCCCGGCGTGGAGGCCAGCTTCAACCGGGCGAGATCGCTGGCCCCGGCAATGCTGCTGGCAGCGATGATCGAGGACGAGGTGCGCCCGGCTGGCGTCCAGGGCCTGACGCTGATGGACGAATTCGTTCGAGTGCCCGAAATCCACAAGGACGGAATGAACCTGGCGGCAGTCGTGTGCGTGACTTACCCGGATGACCTCCCGAGATTGTGTTTCGCCGGAAGTCTGACTCAGGAGGAGAAGAGCCGGCAGGAGAGCCTGCTCCTCCGCGGGCGCCTCAGAGCGGGTCTGCTGAATTAACCGCCGAAGGCGCGGCGTGGGTTTTCGATCATCAGCGGACGGTGCAATTCGCCGGGAATTGAAGGCAGGAAGCCGGTGTAGATGTAGGTGTAGCTGCGGAAGAGGCCGCCGCCGGGCTCGCCGACGCGGTACCAGCCGGAATCCTGGGAGATGAGCGCCTGACGCAGGAGGCCTTTGGCGTGGAGGTTGAGAACGGCCTGGCGATGGATTTCGGCTGACTTCGGATTGATCCCGTCGAGTTCGACCCACGCGCCGGCCCGGGCGGCGCGTTCGTGCCAGGCGTGGTCCTTCTCATTCTGCGCGTGAACCCAAACGAATTTCGAGAGCGGACACTTGAGCTTTTCGAGAATCTCGATCTGTTCTGCGGCGGCGGGGCCTCGGCCTGAGGTGTGCGAGGCGATCACAAGCCCGGTTTCGAGCGAGGTGATGGCGGCGGCTTCGACAAGCCTGCGGTCCCACGGATGAAGCGGAGCGATGTTGACGCCGATCTTGATGAAGCGGGGCTTGCGGCCGTCGACGCCTTGTTTGAACTCGGCGATCCAGCGGGCGGCGAGTTGCCGTGGCGTCTCGTCCTTGGCGAAGCCGGGGATGAACTTGTGATTCGCCGCGCCGTAGAGGCCGGTGTTGGTCCAGAGTTCGATCCCCGTGGCGGATTCGAGGCGGGCGAGGAGCTTCGGATCGCGGCCGAGGAAGTTCGGCGTGCACTCCTGCAGGCGGACGCAGCCATGCGGTTTGAGTTCCTGGAGCTTCGGGAGCGCGGCTCGGAAAGCGTCTTCGGGATCGTATCGGCCGGGGGCGATGGCGTCTGCGCCGGCGAAGTCGACGAGGACGTGTTCGTGAACCAGGACGCTTCCCTGAAGGGCGGGCGGCGCGAGGGCGCCGGCCGCGGCGACGGGGAGAAACTCACGGCGCAGCATGGGCTGATTGTAAAATGCCTGCCGGCCGGAGGTACAAAGATTGCTCATGCCCTACGGGACGCGCGATCCCGGGCAGGTGGCGGCTGAGCTCGTGCTCGGCGGCCAGCCGTACGGCGTGTTCGTGGCCTTCGAGCCGCTGACGGACGGGAATCTCGCGGACGCCGGGGAAAAGAGGCCCACGGCGGCGAACGACGGAAGATGATCCAGTGACGGCCGCTGGCGGAGCTGACCAAAGGTGCGGCGCCCGAGATTCAGGCATCAGTGGGCGCCGGGAATGACCGATCGTCGAACGCGGACAAGCACAGCCGCCGCGCGGTGCAGCGTCATGAGGCGCCGCGAGAGACCTTCAGCGGCGCGTCTACTGCTTGATGATGGTGCCGTCGCGGCGGCGGATTTCGCCCCAGCCGCCGTTGTATTGCTGGCGGTCGCCGCGCTCGCCGTAGCCGAAGGGGTACTTCTTGGCGGCGGCTTCGTTCACCTCAATGCCCCAGCCCGGGGCTTCGTTGGCGTAGAAATAGCCGTTCCTGGTTTCGGGGCAGCCGGAGAAGACTTCGCGGGTGCGTTCGCTGAAGCGCGAGTTCTCCTGGATGCCGAAGTTATAGCAGGCGAGATCGAGAGCGATGTTGGCGGCATGGCCGACGGGCGAGACGTCGCCGGGGCCGTGCCAGGCGGTCTTGACGCCGTAGAGTTCGCCGAAGGCGGCGATCTTGCGGCAGGGCGTGAGTCCGCCGGCCTGCGAGACATGGATGCGGATGTAATCGATGAGGCGCTCGCCGATGAGCGGGGTCCATTCGTGCGGGCTATTGAAAAGCTCGCCCATCGCGATGGGCGTGGTGCATTGCTGGCGGATATGGCGGAACCAGGCGATGTCCTCGGGCGAGAGCGGGTCTTCGAGGAAGAAAAGACGGAAGCGCTCGGACTCCTTGGCGATGCGGACGCCTTGAATCGGGCTGACGCGCTCGTGGACGTCGTGGAGGAGTTCGACTTCGTCGCCGAGTTCCTTGCGGCAGGCTTCGAAGAGCTGGATAACGCGCTTGAGGTAGGCCTCGGGCTCATAGACGGGCGAGTTGTGGAGCTTTTCGACTTTGACTCCCGAGCCGCCGGCGCCGTAGCCGGACATGCCCGGGACGCCGACCTGAACGCGAATATGGCGGAAGCCTTCGGCCATGAGCTTCTTCGCGCTCTCGATGACCTGCGGGATTTCGCCGCCCGAGGCATGGGCGTAGCAATCGACGGCTTCGCGGCATTTTCCGCCGAGAAGTTGATAGACGGGCATGTTGGCCATGCGGCCCTTAATGTCCCACAGCGCCTGGTCGACGCCGCTGATGGCGTTGTTCAGCACGGGCCCGTTGCGCCAGTAGCTCGAGTTGTACATGGCCTGCCAGGTGTCGTCGATACGGTCGGCGGGTTTGCCCATGAGAAACGGCTTCAGGTAGCGCTCAACCGCTGCGACGACGAGATCGGCGCGCTGCGTGTAGGTAGCGCAGCCATAGCCGTAAAGCCCGTCCTGATCGGTGAGGATCTTCACGACCACGAGCCGGAGTCCCGCCGGCGAGGTCGCGATCACCTGGACGTCCTTGATTTTCGGCGAGGGCAGGGCGCGCGTAGCGCGGGCTGCCTGCTGCCGCGCAGCGGCCTCGCGGGCGGTCACGGCGCCCGCGGCGGTGAGACTCAACAGGGTACGGCGATTCATGGCTTCACTTTCCTTGGCGATCTTCGAGCATGCGCTGGAGACTTTCCATTTGGCGCCGGATCTTCTTTTCGCGGCTGACCAGCGTTAACACATATATCGCAACGATGGCCCACACGGCGATCAGGCCGTAGGCCAGGAATTCGAAGTTGCGGGCTGCGGCGTCGTTCATAGCGTGGAGATCCTTCGTTCAGATCGAGTGGGCGAGGCGGCGCATGGCGTCGAGTTCGCGCTGGCGGCGCTCCTGCTGGAACCGGACCCAGATGAGCAGGAAGGCGAGCATCAGCAGAGGAAGCCAGTTGCCGTAGAGCATCGCGCGATAGGCTGCATCCATCTTCCCTTCCCCATAGAGCACCGGCTGCGGATGCTGCGTGCGGAACCACTTGATGGAGAAGAAGACGAAGGGCACGACCGAAAAGCTGAGGATGAGCATGACCGAGGAGAGGCGGGCTCGCTCGGTGGGCTCCTCGATGGCGCGGCGCAGCACCAGATAGCCGGCGTAGAGCAGCCAGCAGATGAGCATGGAGGTGAGCCGCCAGTCCCAGGTCCACCAGATGCCCCAGATGATGCGGGCCCAGATCATGCCGCTGATGAGGTTGGCCGCGCCGAAGGCGAGTCCGACTTCGGTGACGCTAACCGCCATCGAATCCCACTTGAGGTTCTTCGTCTTGAGGTACGTGATGCCGAGGATGAGCGAGGCGAAGAAGCAGAGGAAGCAGGTGAAGGCGGCCGGGACGTGAAAGAAGATGATGCGGAAGATGGCGCCCTGGAAAGCTTCGTCGGGCAGGCCGGTGAGCATCACCAGGAGGTTTCTTCCCAACAGCAGCGCGGCCAGACCGCCGAGGGCGTAGAGGACCTTTTCGTTCATTCGTTCATCCGATCAGGACCGTGTCGATGAGCGTCACGGCCAAGGCAGTAAAAATGATATCGAAGCCGATGAGGAGGCGCACCCAGGCGAGCAGGTCGCCTTGGATGGGCTCGCCGGCGAGAATGGGCGTTGTCAGCTGCATGGCGGCCATCAGGCAGGGGATCAGCATCGGGTAGACGAGCATGGGCAGCATGAGCTCGCGAAGCCGGAGGTTCACGGTGAGCGCGGAGAACAGCGTGCCGACGACGGCAATGCCCCAACTGGCCAGCAGCAGGACAAGAGCGAGCCAGCCGGGCTGCTGGGTCCAGCGGACGTTGTAGAAGACGCCGAAGACGGGGAGGCAGACGGTTTCTATGGCAACCAGCAGCACGTAGTTGGCAAGAACCTTACCAAGGAAGAGCGCGGCGCCGGGGACGGGAGAGGCGATGAGGGCGTCCAGGCAGTCGTTGGCAAGCTCACGCGCAAAACTGCGGTTGAGAATGAGGGCGCCGGCGAAGGCGAAGACGAGCCACAACAGGCCGCCGGAGATCTCGCGCGTGAGATCGGAGGTTGGATCGAAGGCGAAGCTAAACAGCAGGATGATCACGAGGGCGAAGCTGAGGCTGGCGTTCAACGCCTCCTTCGTGCGGAGTTCGCTGCGGAGGTCCTTGGCCATGATGGTCCAGGTCTGGCGGAGGAATGTCATCCCGATTCACGCCTCGCCATAAGCGCGGTAGATCCAGGTGGGGTCGCTGAGCATCTCGGGCGCGCGGGGGCCGGCGTGGACGAGGCGGCCTTTCTGGATAAGAACGGTGTGAGTGGCGAGTTCCATGGCCTCGCGAATCTGGTGCGTGCTCATGAGGACGGTGGCGCCGTCACGGAGCGAATCGGCGAGCAGACTCTGAAGCAGCGAGACTGCCTTGTCGTCGAGGGAGGTGAAAGGTTCGTCGAGCAGCAGGAGGCGGGGCGAGTGAATGAAAGCGCGGGCGACGGCGAGGCGCTGGCGCATGCCGCGGGAATACTCGCGCACCGGCGAGTCCTGGACCTGCAGCAGATTCACACGTTCGAGCCACTGGCGCGCCCGGGCTTCGGCGTTGGTGAGTCCGTAGAGGGCGGCGAAGAGCTTGAGATTCTCGATGGCGGAGAGCTCATCGTAGATGGCGATGCCGTGGCCGAGAATGCCGAACGACTGCCGCGAAGCGCGATCCATCACGTCTTTGCCGAAGACCTTCACGGCGCCTCTGGCGGCGCGGGAGAGGCCAGCGAGAATCTTCAGCAATGTGGTTTTGCCCGCGCCGTTGCGGCCGAGCAGCGCGACGCACTCGCCTTCCTGAACGTCGAAGGAGATGTCGCGAAGGGCAGGGTAGTCGCCGTAGTACTTCCAGATCCGCTCGACGGAGAGCGCCGTCATCGCCGGGCGGCGCCTCCCGGCGCCGCGCCGCGCATGAAGTGGGCGGCGAAAGCCAGAGCGAGAGAGACCACGGCCAGCGCCAGAAAAAGCTTCCACGAACGCGCGTAGCCGGGGGGCTGCATGACCTGGATGCGGGGGCCGTCTTCTTCGCTGCGTTCGGTGGCTTCCATGCGGCGAAGCTGGCCGGTCCCGGAGACCTTGATGGAGTAGTCTCGGTCCTTGATGGTGTAAATGGAGGCTCCCGTGGAAGGTTCCGCGCCGGCCGGCTCGAGACCCTTCCCTTCCACCTGGATCCCCTGCGGGACGACAAGGCGAGCCGGTGGACCTTGATGAAGGACGCGGCCCCCGAGAGTTCCACCAGCGGCGGCTGCGAGCTTGTAGCTGAGATCGAAGCGGGTCTCGCCGGGCTTGACCGGGAAGTCGATGGCGAAGACCTGGCGCTCGCCGGCGGGGTTGAGGGGACGGTCGACGGGCAGCCCTCCGGGCGCGATGGCGCGGGCCATGCGGTTGTCGCCCGCGGCGGCGGGAATGTAGAAGCGGGCTGTGCCCTTGGGGTCGTACCAGGTGGTCTGGCTGTCGTTGGAGTAAATGACAGTCTCGTTGACCACGAGTTCCTGCCCGTCGGTCTCGACGAGAATCATGTGCTGGGTGATCTCGGCGGCGCTGACCTTGGGAAGGGCGTCATAGACGGCGATTTCGACCTGGGACTGGTTGGGCTGGATTTGGGCGCTGTAGCTGACGTTTTGATAGCGGGCCTGGATGAGATGGGCGGAGGCGGCGTCGGCTTCGATCTTAAAGCGGCCTTGAGCGTCGGTCGTGCCGCCGGCGGCGGGCTGCATGCCTTTGCCGGTGAGTTTGGTAAGAGTGACCTGGACGCCCGGCTGCGGCTTGCCGGTGGTTTTGTTGACGACGACGCCCTCGATGGCGGCCATGGCGGGCAGAGCGAGGATCGAAAGGAGGATCGCGCCGCCCAGAGCGGAATTGGTGCCTGCCACAGTTTTAATGGTGCCTGTCACTATTTTCTTGCCGGTTTTCATTGGGGGGCTCCGCATTCGCCGCAGAATTTCATCGGCTTGTCGAAGCGGGCGCCGCACTTAGCGCAGACCATGCGGTCGGGCGCGGGCGCCGCCTTCTGTGGCTTGGCGGCCGGGCCGGCGAGGCGATCGATCTCGGCGAGCACCTGAGCGAGCTCGTTCTGCAGGCCGGTCTTGGTCTTTTCGTAGTCGGCGTCGGAGAGCTTTCCGAGCCGGAACTCGAAGTTGAGATCGCGGAGATTCTCATAGATCATCTGTTTCCGCTCCTCGAGGTGCGCGGCGGGATCGGGCGGAGGAGGCGGAGGCACGTCGGAGGGGCGGACGCGGAGCACGAGCATCATCACTCCGGCGAAGACCACAAACGGGGCGATCATCAGCGGCAGTTCGGGGACAGCTTGCATCAAGGTGTGATGTTACTCCATGCCGGACAGTTCTTTGTCGATGCGCTCGCGATAACGGTCCAATTCAGGAGATGCCGGGGCGGCCGGCGCATCGGCGGCGGGACGCTTTTTCAGGTAACTCTTCAGAACCAGCCCGAGCACGCCGGCGCCCGCCGCGAGTCCGATGTAGGGCATGGTCCAGCCGAGAGCGTAAAACCCCTCCGTAGGCGGATTCAGGAGAATGTCACGGCCGTACTCGGAAGCGATGGCGTCGATGATTTCGCCGTCGCTCTTGCCGCCCTGATCGATCATCGCGAGCAGCTTCAGCCTGACAGGATCGCTGAAGTGGCAGTTGATCATGTTGCAGTCGGTGATGGACGCATTACAGCCGCACTTGCACTTGAGCTGCTGGCCGAGCTTGCGGACACGCTCGTTGGTGAGCGGGACCACGGCCTGGGCTACGGCGGCGCCGAGCAGCAGCGGCGCAAGCAGCCTACTTCGTCTTCGCAGCTTCGCGTGCATAGACACCTACTACCTCCGTCCGCGCATAGGCGAGTTTTTGCTTGCTGGGAATGAGGCAGACCAGCGTACCCGCCATCAGAACGTAGAAGCCGATCCAGATCCAACTGACCAACGGAAAGATATAGGCCTGCACGATCGCCGCACCCTCAGTCTGCTGGCTCATGGAAGCGAAGTTGAGATAGAGATCTTCGTTGAGGCGGCGGCGGATCGCCACTTCGCTGGTCGGCTGCTCGCTGGCCTTGTAAACGCGGCGCTCCGGGGAAAGCTCGCCGAGAAATGCGCCTCCCTTGTAAATGCCGATGGCGGCGCGCTGCCAGATATAGTTCTCGTTTTCGCCGTCGCTGACCTGCTTGACGTGCAGGTCATAGGAGCCGAGCGTGAAACGGTCGCCGATCTTGACCTCCCTCGTGGTGTCCTTGTTGAAGGCAGCGCCGGTGTAGCCGATGAACATGATGACGATGCCCATGTGCACCACATAGCCGCCGTAGCGGCGGGTGTTTCGATGGGTGAGCTCCACCATGGCGCGCAGCAGGTTCATCTCGTTCTTGGCGGCGATGGCGCGGGCGCCCTTCCAGAATTCCATCAGCACGGTGACGGCGACGAAGGCGCAGAGTCCGAAACTGACCAGCGCGTAGAAGTGGCGCACCCCGAAGGCCAACAGAACCGCGACCAGCGCCAACCCGCCGAGAGTGGGCCAGCGGAACGCGCGCTTGAGGCTCTCCCAGGAACTGCGGCGCCATGCGATGAGCGGACCCACCCCGGTGAGCAGCAGCAGGAAAAGGCCAATGGGGATATTGACCTTATTGAAAAATGGCGCGCCGACGGTAATCTTTTCTCCCATGACGTATTCGGTGATTACGGGGAACATGGTTCCCCAGAGCACGGCGAAGCAGGAGGCAAGCAGAATCAGGTTGTTGAACAGGAAGCTCGATTCGCGGGAGAGCACGCTTTCCAGGTGCGCCTCGCTCTTGAGGTAGTCGAGCCGGGAGACGATCAGCCACGCGGTGAAGGCGATGGCGATCAACAGGTAGCCGAGGAACCAGCTTCCCAGCGAGGACTGCGCAAACGCATGCACGGAACTGACGACGCCGGAACGCGTCAGAAAGGTCCCGAAGATGCAGAGCAGGAACGTGGCGGAGACAAGCACCATGTTCCAAACCTTCATCATGCCCTTCTTCTCCTGCATCATCACGGAGTGCAGGAAGGCGGTGGCGGTGATCCAGGGCAGCAGCGAGGCGTTCTCGACGGGGTCCCATCCCCAGTAGCCGCCCCATCCGAGCACGGCGTAAGCCCAACCCTGTCCAAGCATGATGCCCATCGACTGGAAGCCCCAGGTGATGAGGGACCATTTGCGCGTCGTGTGGATCCAGGCCTCGCCAGGCTGCCGCGTAATGAGCGAGGCCATGGCGAAGGCGAACGGGACGATGAAACCGACATATCCGAGGTAGAGCGCCGGCGGATGAATGGCCATCAGCCAGTACTGCAGCAGCGGGTTCAAGCCCTGCCCGTCGGGCACTGAAGTGACGCCCTTGCTCACTGTGAGCACCTGGAACGGGGGCTCAACGAAGACGTTCAACGTGCAGAAGAAGACCTGCGTGAACATGAGCACCGCGATCACCCAGGGCATCATGTCGCGGAACTTCCGCCGGTTGGTCCAGACGACGACGGCTGAGAAGGCGGAGAGCAGCCAGCTCCAAAGCAGGAGCGAGCCTTCCTGGCCGCCCCACCATGCGGCGAACTTGTAGACCAGCGGCATGGCGCGGTTCGAACGGGCGACGACATAGGACAGGCGGAAGTCGCTGTTCATCAACAGCGCAACCAGGATGCCGCTCGCCAGCGTGGTAAGCAGGAAGACGCCGTAAACCGCGCGCTCGCCGCTGATGCGGAGCAACGGCCGGCGCCCCAAGGCTCCGCCGACGCTCGCCACAGTGGCATAAGCGGCAAGACAGAGAGCCAGGAGAAGTGAAAATGCCCCGAGGGTTTCCATAAAGGTGGCTTCGAGTCCTTTCTTGCGGAACGCCCGCAGGCGGAGAAAAAAAGATCAGGACTGCGCGTTCAGCGGTTTGACGGCGGGCTTGCCGCCCGGCGCGGCTTCATACTTCGAAGGACATTTAGCGGCGATGGAGGAAGCGTGGAAAATGCCGTCTGTGTTCAACTTGCCGTCAGCCATCGCTTGAGCATTGTCGCGGAAGGTATCCGGCAGCGGATCCTTACCGGCGTAAACCACATTCAACGTGGCGTTCTTTTCTTTCTCGCAAATGACGAAATGCACCTGGCTGCCCTCCCGCCGGATGGAGCCAGGGACCACATCGCCGGTCACGCGCACCCGCTTGGCGGCCTCTGGCCCAGAGGAAGTCTTCAGTTCAGAGATGGTCTTGTAATAGGTCTTCGATTCACTGATTCCGCTGGCGGCCAGCCAAACGAGGGTGCCGATTATGGCGACGACGAGGACTGCAAATCGGGCGTAGGTCTTCATGTCTCACCTTTAGTTCCAGTATAGGACCTCCTGGTGGAGCGCCGCGAATTCACTCGTCCGAGTGAATCATCAGACCGGTTACCGTCCTACCCTCAATAATTTACCCTACTCCGCCGATAGCAAGGGGGATGAGCTTCGAGAGTGTGCCTTCCGCGCGCCGCCTGAGGGAGCTGTTCGAGAATATCCCCGACGGGGTGTACGAAACCTCGCCGGAGGGCCAGATCATCGCGGCCAATCAGGCGCTGGTGAGGATGCTGGGGTTCTCGTGCGAAGAAGAACTGAAACGGCACGGCGCCGCGAACTTCTACATGGATCCGGCTCAACGGCAGATCAACGCTCGCGTGCTCGCCGAGACGGGAAGGCTGGTGAACGCGGAGCTCCAGCTCAGGCGGCGTGACGGCTCAATTCTTCACGTCCTGGAGAACGCCCGCGCGGTGCGGGACGATGCAGGCGCAGTGGTGTGCTACCAAGGGACGCTGACCGACATCACGGAGCGCAAGAAGACCGAGGAGGAGCTCCGTCAGGCGCGGGACGCGGCGCTGGAGGCGTCGAGGTTGAAATCTCGATTCCTGGCCAACATCAGCCATGAGCTGAGAACGCCTCTGAACGCGGTGCTCGGCATGTCGCAGATCATGCTTTCGATGCAGTGCAGCGACGAGATCCGTAACTGCGCTGAGACGATCCACATGTCGGCCAAAATGCTGCTGGACCACATCACGGAGATTCTGGATTTCTCGCGAATTGAAGCGGGCCGGATGGAGATGCAGACGGCGCCGTTCAACCTGAGGGAGGTCATCCACCAGACCGCCTCGATGCTGGGCGCGAGGGCGGCGGACAAAGGGCTGACGCTGCTGGCATGGGCCGAACCTGGCGTTCCGGCCGAGGTAGAAGGCGATCCCGCGCGGCTTCAGCAGGTGCTCGTCAACCTGCTTTCCAACGCGGTGAAGTTCACTGGCAGCGGAGAGGTTGAACTCACCGTTCGCTGCATGGAGCGCAGCGATCGGCGATGCCGCCTGCGTTTCGCGGTGCGAGACACGGGACCGGGCATTCCGGCGTCCGCAACCAACGCCATCTTCGAGCCCTTCCGTCAGGTCGACGACTCGACGACGCGCCGGCATGGAGGAACCGGCCTGGGCCTGGCGATCGTCAGGGAGATCGTGGAGGCGATGAACTCACGCGTGGAGCTTCGGAGCGAACCAGGACAGGGGTCGGAGTTCAGCTTCGAGGCGGAGTTCAGTTGCGAGGCTTCCGAGGATGAGCCTGCAATCAACGGCGGGGTCCTGCTGCTGGAGCCGAATGCGTCAATCAGGCGGATGATGGAGACGTGGCTGCGTTCCTGGGGGATCTCTACCTTTGTCGTCGAGGACGAAGCATCGCTCGCCGATGCGCTGCGGAAGCCGGATGACGTCCAGCGCCTTCGGGCGGTCGTGGCGAACGAAGCGGCGCTGAGCCCGGATCAGGAAGCGCTGTGGAGGCTTCTGGATCGAGAGCAAGGCGAAGGACCCGGGCTCATCCTGCTGGCAGGGTGGGCTCCCGGCTCGCGCAGTTTCCCGTCGAGCCAACCGGGGAGGGCCGTCCATCTGCGGACCCCAGTCTGCGAAACTGAACTCCGCCTGGCCATAGCCCGTGCCGGAAACCGGCCCTCTGGCTCTCTCCAGGCTTTGGCGGAGGCGACTCTGGCGCACAGCCCGAAGTGGCGAATCCTGGTGGCTGAGGACAACGCCGTCAATCAGGTCGTCGTCCGGCGGATGATCGAAAAGCTCGGCTACTCGCTTGAGATAGCCGCCGACGGCCGCGCCGCGGTGGATGCGGCGATGCGGGAGAAGTTCGATCTGATCCTGATGGACTGCCAGATGCCGGAGATGGATGGGTTCCGGGCCACGGCGGCGATCCGGGCCGCGGAGCCGCCCGGGCGAAGAATACCGATCATTGCGATCACGGCGCACGCAAGCGCGGAAGACGAGCAGGCCTGCCTGTCGGCCGGCATGGACGACTACTTGTCAAAGCCGCTGATGTTGAACACGTTGGCGGAAAAGCTGCGGTTTTGGCTCTCCCCGGACCGCGTTCCTGCGGAGCATTAAAAGCGTCACATTCCAGACGGTCTTGAGGTAGGCTGTTGGTCTGATCTGTCGGGGATGATGGATGCAAAGTCGTAACGCCTGCGCTGTCCTGCTGTTCCTGTTGGCGATTGAAGGCTCCCCGCTCCAAGGGCAGGGGCTTGGCCCGCGAAGGATCCACATTGACGCGGCGCGGCAGATCCGGGTCCTCGCTCCAGGCGCGGACGTTGCCTTGGAGGTTCGCGTCCTGGACGAGCGCGGCCAAGCCGTGAATGGCGCGCAAGTCACGTTTCTGGACCCCGAGGACGGACCTTCGGGCTCGTTCAGTATCGCGGGCGCGGAGGGCCAGCCCGTTTTGAGTGTCCGGTCCGAGGCGGACGGGAGCGCACGGGTCAGGTTCGTCGCCAACAAGATGGCGGGAGCTTACGAGATCTCTGCCGTGCTGGAGGCGGGCGAGGACTTCGCCGAGATCGCGGTCACCAATTTCGCAACCGCGTTGAATCCACCGCCGGGCGCGGAACTGATCAGACGGAGCGTTGTCGACGGGCTGGAACTGGATGAGCGGCGGGTGAGGATCCACGGCCCGTTTCTTCTGGATGCCGGCTGGCAGGTTCTTCCCGCGCTCCAGTTGCCGGACGAGCCCGAATTCGTCCCGGAGACGAAACCGGTTTGGTTCCTGTGGGTGGACCACCATCCGGAGGCGGCGTTTGAGCATCCCGTGACACTGGTGCGGATCGACGCCGCTGACCCCGCGGCGCCGCGCGAGAGATGGAGGCTTCAACATCTGAAGTGGTTTCCGGTTCTGCTCGTTCCAGATCAGGAGCGGATTGTGCTGCGGGCGCCAGTCATCACCAGCAGCCGCCGGGGCCCGCTTCAGGAGGTCGCGGATCCAAGTCCGGAATCCGCGCCGCAAGCGGACCTCCGCGGCCGGCTCAATGACCCTACGTTTGTGAGAAAGGAGCCCGAGGCGTGCGCCGTGGTCGTTTACGGCTCGGAAGAGTGGTCCTTTCAGATCGACCAGGTCAGAGCGGAAGAGTTTTTTGAAAAGGTGAAGCTAATCCCAAGATCCAGAATTCTCACCGACAGAAAGTCTGACGGATCGCGCCAGGCGAGCACGGAGGCGAAGATAGGCGAGCTGCTGCAAGAGGCGAAGCAACTCAACTGCACAAGGCTGTACTTCTACATTGCGTCGCACGGTGCATCCGGCTACATCACTACTCGAAGCACAGACGCGAGGCGGGCCTACGATTACTTCTACTATTCAAGGCTAACCGCCATGTTGCGGCCCTTCACCGACGCGGGCGTTGACATCACAGCCATCATTCAAGGCTGCGAGACTGCGACGGCAATTCCATATCTGCACGGAGGGGGAATCCAAGGTGCAGTCTATGCCTCAGCGGCTCCTGGACAATTTGCCATCATGAACCCATTCTGGGCGGGAAGCTTTTATTCGCGGGCGCTTTTCAAAGCGTGGTGCGATCCGGGAGCAGACATTGACAGAAATGGCGAGGTCACGGCAGAGGAAGCGCACCGGTACGGCATCGGCAACTATGTCAGAGCCAACTTTGGCGACGCACAATTCAGCACCTTGGACGGACGGGCAGGGACCATCGAAATCGAAGACGTCGTCATCGACCCAGTTGAGTCTCGGGCGGGCTTGAGCGTGAAGCGGCCCGCAACGGCAGTGGGTGTTTTTACGTTCGACGCCGTGCTCCAGGAGACGGGCATCGCCAACTTCTCCGGCCCGCCCAGTGGCAGCATCCCCGCGAATGCGGGCGGAGGCACGCTGCTTCTGACTGGAGCGGCCGCGGGCTACACTTACGCCGATGTGACGGGGCAGGACGCCCAGGGCAAGAACTACAGGGGCCGGGCGCTGATCCGGGTGGGGACATTTCAAGTCGTACCGCGGCCACTGGTGATTCGTGTGGGGCAACTGGGAATCGCCGAAGTCTACCAGTCGCCACGTAACATCAACCCGCCACGCAATGTCCAATTGCAGGTGACGCCTCTCGACGCGGACACGCCGAGGATCGCCAGAGCCGACGCCAGTGTCAGCTTCCGCCCTGGAGAGACACGAACCCTTTTTGCCGCCACCGGAATGCGGCCAGGGACAGCTACCTACCGGCTCACCGAACAAGGGGGGAGTGCGAGCGCCACGGCGATTGTCATCGTTCAAGGGTTCTACACCATACCGGAGACCCTGCGGATCCGCAGCGGCCAGGAACTCACGTTTCACATCGCGCGCGAGGGACAATCAACCCTCTTGCCGGGGACGCCCATCACCGTGCGGCTCGAATCCACAAACGACCCGCAGGGCCGCATCGCGGTCATCGAACCGAATGTCCTCACCTACCCGGCTTTTGAGGCCTTCTATGAAGTCAAGGCGCGCGGGCTAAGCCCTGGCACGGCGACGTTCAGGATCGCCGGCAGCGACGGAACCCAATGGGCCGCCTTTGACGTCGTCGTCGAGGACGGCCCGCGGGTCCTGCTGAGCAACTTCGACAGTAACGCCGACGGGTGGACGTGCTCAAACGCCGTGGTCACCCACCGGCCCGGCGGAGGCAATCCAGGCGGCTACATCTTCGTGGACAACCCGGAAACCACGATCTCGATTCTGATTTCGCCCTCGAAATTCCACGGAGACCTCTCGCGCTTCAATGGCGGGACTCTCTCGTTCGACGGCAACATGCTGCAGGCTCTTGACCCGCCCTGGAACGCACCCGGCCAGGATTACGGCCATGTCACGATCAGCGGCGACGGGAGCAGCGTGACCAAGGACCTCGTGCCCGGCCTGCCCTCGCAGGGCTCATGGACTACTTACAGCATCCCGATGACGGCCGGCGCGTGGGGGCTGACGGAAGACCAGTGGCGGGCGATGCTGCGTCGCGTCACATCAATCACGGTCAGCATCGAAGCGATCTTCGGGAGGGAACAACAGGGCTTCGACAACTTCACCATCAGAGCGCCTTGACATCTGGATAATAATTATCGAACAATAAGAATTGTCAGATGCGACCGGCTCCACATGTGGACTGGATGATGGACTTCCGGCAGCGATGCCGGGAGGCAGGATTAGCGGTAACTCATCAGAGGGCCGTGATTTACCGCGAGATCATGGAATCGCGGAATCATCCGAGCCCGGAATCCATCTATGAGAAAGTCCGGGCGCAGATCCCATCTCTGTCGCTGGCGACGGTCTACAAGAACATCCATGCGTTCCTGGAGGCCGGGCTGCTGCGGGAGGTGAGTCCGTTCCATGGCGCTTTGCGCCTGGAGGGGACTCTGGAGGACCACCATCACCTGGTATGTATGAAATGCAAGGCGATCGTGGATCTTGAGCCGGAAGACCTTGCGCCGGTCGAGTTACGCCGTCCGCTGCCGGCGGGCTTCAAGGTGCTTCGCTATACGGTGGAGTTCCAGGGAGAATGTCCGGCTTGCGGCGGCAGGTTGAAAGAGCCTTAATATCTCACTAAGGAGAGTTCAAAACACCATGCTCGGAGTTGGACAGAAGTTTCCCGAATTCAAGCTGACCGCGACGGTCAGCCTGGACCGCAAGAACGCCTTCAAGGACCTGTCGCTTGACGACTACAAGGGCAAGTGGAAGGTCATCTTTTTCTGGCCGAAGGATTTCACCTTCGTGTGCCCGACCGAGATCGCCGCATTCGGCAAGTTGAACAAGGATTTCGAGGACCGCGACGCGGTGGTGCTCGGAGCGTCGGTGGATTCCGAGTTCGTTCACCTGGCGTGGCGCGAGAATCACGCCGACCTGAAGGATCTCCCCTTCCCGATGCTGGCTGACATCAAGCGGGAGCTGAGCTCGGCGCTGGGCATCCTGGATCCGAAGGCGGGCGTGAGCCAGCGCGCGGTGTACATCGTGGATCCGGAGGACGTGATCCGGTTCGTCATGGTGACCGACCTGAGCGTCGGGCGCAACTCGCAGGAAGTGCTCCGCGTGCTGGACGCGCTGCAGACCGACGAGCTCTGCCCGTGCAACTGGAACAAGGGGCAGGAGACCTTGAAGGTCTAAGGGAGCGATAGCGCGGAGGAGGCCCGAGGGCCTCCTCCAGCCAAACAACGCGATGATGACATATCAACAGATACTCGACGCGATTCCCGACTACGCGAAAGACCAGCGGGTGAATTTGCAGAACGTGCTGGCGCAGCAGGAGCTGACAGAGCGGCAGACCTGGATGTGCGCCGCGGCCTGCGCCTTGGCGTGCCGGAATGAAGCAGTTTCGGAGGCGATTCTCGCCGAAGCGGCCGCCAAGCTTGCGCCCGAGCAACTGGGTGCGGCGAAGGCTGCGTTCGGCGTGATGGGGATGAACAACATCTTTTACCGCTTCAAGCACATGGTTCACAAGCCGGAATACGCCGAGATCCCGGCGCGGCTGCGGATGCAGGCCATTCGGACGCACGGGGGCGACCCGGTGGATTTCGAACTGGCCTGCCTGGCGGTCTCCACGATCGGCGGCTGCGAAGCGTGCATCGCGTCGCATGAGAACGTCGTCCGCGAGAAAGGAGTGACGGCGGAAGCGGTGACGGCCAGCGTTCGCATCGCGGCGACGATGCACGCGGTGGCCTCGGTACTGGACGCCGAGGGCGTCAAGTAGGGACTGGAATCGATTGACGGTATTCCGGGTTCTCCGCGGCAGCCCGCAATACAGAGCGCTTTACATAGGTCAGGTGGTGTCGACGTTCGGCACCGCTCTGACCTATGTTGTCTTGCCATTGCAGCTCTATCAGCTCACGAAGTCGCCGCTGCAGGTGGGGCTGCTGGGCATCGTCGAGTTCTTTCCCATGCTGGCGCTGGCGTTTGCCGGCGGGGCGCTGGCGGATCGTTATGATCGCCGCAGGCTGATCATCGCCATCGAGGCGGCGATGGCTTTGTGTTGCGGCGTGTTGGCCTGGAACGCGGCTCGTGGAGATCCGGAGCGGACGTGGCTATGGGTGATGGCCGCGGCGCTGGCCGGATTGAATGCGCTGCACCGTCCGGCGCTGGAAGCGCTCACCCCGCAGGTGGTGCCGGACGGCGAGATGAGTTCGGCGGCGGCGCTGAACTCGCTGCGATGGAGTTTCGCGCACATTGCCGGACCGGGTCTGGCCGGAGTCATCGCGGCGCACTTCGGGCCCGCGGCGGCGTTCATTGTGGACGCGGCGAGCTACCTCGTCTCGATCGGGTGCATCCTTTGGATGGGCCATGTCGCGAGACCCAAAGGCGCCGCGGAAAAGCTGGATATGCGGATGTGGCTTGAGGGCTGGCGGTACGCGCGGTCGAGGCCAGACTTGCTGGGCACGTATCTCATCGATATGAACGCGATGTTTTTCGGGATGCCGAACGCGCTGTTTCCCGCCTTGAGCGAAAGGTGGGGCTCGTGGAGCGTGGGATGGCTCTACGCGGCGCCCGCGGCCGGTACGCTGATTGTCAGCCTGACATCAGGATGGACGAAGAGGGTGACGAGGCAGGGGCGGGCCATCGCACTGGCGGCGATGGTGTGGGGCGTAGGCATCATCGGCTTCGGATTCGCGGATCAGTTCTGGGTGGCGCTGGCCTGTCTCGCCGTAGCGGGCGGCGCTGACAACGTAAGCGGAATATTCCGGATGACGATTTGGAACGAGAGCATTCCCGGAAGAGTGCGCGGACGGATGGCGGCGATCGAGATGGTCAGTTACCTGAGCGGGCCGTATCTGGGCAATGCGGAAGCCGGCCTGGCGGCGCGGCTCATCGGCCTGCGCGGCTCTGTGGTTTCAGGCGGCGTGTTGTGCGTGGCGGGGTCGGTGGTGATCGCGGCGATGCTGCCGGCCTTCTGGCGGTACGACGCGCGGGCCTGCAAGCGGGACCAGCAGGCGCTTCAGGGCCGGACTGCTCTGTAGGGATACGGATACGCGCCGGGGAAGGTCCATCCAGTCCGGCGGGCTTTGGTGTCGGCCCAGGAGTTCTGGACCTCCGCCGGAAATGACGGAAGAGCCTTCTCGACCTCCCGGAAGATCGTCTCGACGATTTCCGCGTTCTCGCCCGCGCAATCATAGCTTTCCTCGGGGTCCTCGACGAGGTTGTACAACTCGGGATTGTGCAGCGGCAGGTTCCATCGCGGCGCGCCGGAATCGACCCACGGCGGAATGTTGTAACGCGACATGTGGAGTTTCCACGGCCCAAGGCGGGCGCACTGGATGTTCCAGCCGTCGAAATAGAGCATGACGCCGCGTTCGGTTTCCTGGGAACCGCCGGTCCAGAGCGGAAGAATGTTTTTCCCGTCCAAGGGATTCGGAGAGGAAGGTGCGGCCGCAAGGGCCGTCAATGTCGGCAGCAGGTCCATGAGCGATACGGGCTCATCGACGACGCGGCCGGCCGGAATTCGGCCGGGCAAGCGGGCGATGAGAGGAACCCGGACGCCGCCTTCATAGGTTTCTCCCTTCCTGCCGCGGAACGGGCCGCGGCTGCCCTGGAACCAGGGACCGTTATCGGAAGCGAACAGGACGAGCGTGTTGTCAGTCATCCCGGACGTGTCGAGCGACTTGAGGATTTTGCCGACGCTCGAATCCAGTTCGAGGAGAGAATCGCAGTAAGGCCCGAGCTTTGATTTCCCACGAAAGGCCGCGGCCGGCTCAAGAGGGATGTGCGGCAGGTGGTGGGAGAGCATGCAGAAGTAAGGAGCGTCGATTCCCCGCGTGAGAATCGATGAAACACGGGCGGTGTAGCGGTCGGCCAGGCGCGAGTGAACCGTGGGCTGCTCAATGATTTCGTCGCCCTCGCACAGAACCAGCGGGTTCATGTCATTGCTATAGGGGACCCCGAAATACTCGTCGAAGCCGCGGCTGAGGGGCATATGGGCGCGGTCCACGCCGAGATGCCACTTGCCGACCAGGCTGGTCGAGTAGCCCGCCTGCTGGAGGAGGGAAGGCAGGGTCACCTCCGTTTCCGCCATGCCCCGGCCCGCGGCCGGCGGAAGGACGAAGGGGACGCCCGGCCGGACCGGGTAGCGGCCGGTCAAGAGGGCGGCGCGAGATGGGGAACAGACGCTTGCGGCGGAGTAGCATGCGGTCATCCGGGCGCCTTGCGAAGCAAGGCGGTCGATGTTCGGAGTCTTTGACCTGCCCGCCATAGCAGCTCGGATGCCCGTAGCCGAGGTCGTCGGCGAGGATCAGAAGGATGTTGGGCGCTCGATTCTGACCGAACAGCGCCGCAGAGGCGGCCGCTCCAAGAAATCGCCGGCGATTCATCGCCTGCAATCTTCTCTCAAGGGGACGCATTCATCAACCGCCACTTGGGCTGGAACGACCGGGCTATTCCCCCGCCGCCGCCGGCTAGGCGAGGTGAAACTCCTGCCCGATTTCCTGGACGACAACGCGGTCGTGCGCGGCTCGGCCGGCGGCTTCCAGCAGCCTGGCAATCGGCTCTTCCACAGGTTCGTAGCTGAGGTGAAAAGTCTTGTGGTGGACCGGCAGGACGCGGTCTGCGCGCGCGTCGTTGGCCATCGACCAGGCCTGTTCGGGGTCGCAGTGATACCGGATCCAGGGGTTGTAGGCCCCGATGGGCATGATGGCGAGATCGGCGCCGCCGGCCTCCCTGAACAGATCCGTGAATGCGGTATCACCGGCGAACAGGACGCGCCGCCTGCCCGCGGCGATCATATAGCCGTTGTAGCCGCGCCATGTATCAGTCCGCATTCGCGCGCCCCAATGGTTGACCTGAAGCCCGCGCACGCTGAGTGGTCCGGCCTCGACCGTCTCGCGCCAACCCACTTCCTGGACCCGCGCATATCTCCGCACCCGCACCAGGTCGGACGTTCCGCGAGCCGTCACCACCTGCGTGCCGGCGTTTTCCAACTCGCGCAGGCTCGGGACATCGAAGTGGTCCATGTGAGCATGAGATAGCAGGATCAGATCGATCTTCGGCAGATGCTCGATGTCCATGGCGGGTTCGACAATCCGCTTCACGCCAAGCGTCAAGGGTCCGAAATTGAGCCCTGCCCGGATGCTGAAGACGGGGTCCGTGAGCACCGTGACGCCGTCGATCTTCATCAGCACCGTCGCGTGGCCGAGCCAGGCTCCATGAATTCCCGTATCGGGCCACTGGTCGGGATGGGGGCGATACCGGGGCGGAAGAACGGGCTCTCCGAGTTCGCGGGCGTATTGTTTCCAGAAGAACGGCGCCTGGCGGTAAACGAACCCGGCGCCGACGCCGGCCGCGCCCAACCCGAGCCCTCCGATCCACGCCCGGCGGCGGATGCGCTTTCTGCGGCCGGCGTCAGTAACCAAATCGCTCCTCTTTCCAGGGGTCACCATTCATATGGTATCCGTTCCGTTCCCAGAACCCGGCGCGGTCATGCTCGATGAATTCGAGCGCCCCGAGCCACTTCGCGCTCTTCCAGGCATAGAGCCGAGGGACCATCAGGCGGGCCGGGCCGCCATGCTCGAGCGTCAGCGGGACTCCATCATGGTGCGTGGCCACCAGCGCGTCTTCGGCCAGGAAGAACTCCAGCGGGAGGTTGGTGGTCCAGCCGCGGTCGTAGCCGTGCGCGATGACGAACCGCGCGCCAGCCTTCAGGCCGCCGGCAAGGTCGACGAGCGTCCTCGTGGAGACACCCTCCCAGAGGTTGTCCAGCCGGCTCCAGCGCGTCACACAGTGGAAGTCGGAAAACACCTTCACTTTCGGCAATTCATTGAACTGGCGCCAGTCAAGCTTAACTTCCGATTGGACCAGTCCCGTCACCACAAGCTGCCACTGCGCCGTGGTGATCGCCGGCGGCCCTGAGGCGTCGAGGACCGGCCACTTCATCGTGCGGCTTTGCCCCGGCGGGATCCGCTCCGCCCTCCGCGTGTCCGGACTCACGATCACCGCCGGATCGATCTCTTCAGACCTATTGAACATCTCTACCCCCTTTATCTCATGATGATTTGAACTTTGGATGAGATTCCCCCGACCTCCGGGCCACTATCTCAACGATCCGATGGTGCCCCGCGTGTGGAGAGCGCTCCTGGTCTTGTTCTTCCTGGCCGCCGCCGCCAGGGCCGAAGCGTCCGGCGCGGAGGCGGCCTACATCGGGGGAACGCTCGAGCAGATCCGGCCCGGCGCGGAAGGCCGGGCCTCCACGACCGACAGCGAGTCTTTTGTTTTCAGCGTGAAGCAGCTCACCATTCGGATCCCGTACGAGCGGATCAACCTGATCGAGTATGGGATGCAGGTGGATCGGCGGCTCGTGGAAGCGATTCTCATCAGCCCGCTGATGATCCTCAGTAAAAAGCGCAAACACTTCCTGACAATCGGCTTCGAGGCCGAAGACGGACGCCAGCAGGCGATGCTGTTGAGGGTGGACAAGAGCCACATCCGGGCGATCCTGGTCAGTCTCGAAGCGCGCACCGGCCGGAAGGTGACCTATCAGGACGAAGAAGCCAGAAAGGCGGGCAAGGGGTGACGGGGTGGGTCTTGTGCCTGCTGCTCTGGCAGTCCGTCCCGGACCCGCACGAGGATCTTCGCCGGATCAAGCGGCTCTATATCGACCGGTTCGGCGGCGGCGAAGCGGCTTCGCAGGTGCGCGACATGGTCATCGCGAGCCTGAGCAAGGCCCGGCTGTTCGTGGTGACGGAGAACCCGGAGAGGGCGGATGCGGTGCTGCGGGGATCGGCCGAGGACCTGGTCTTCACCGATGTGTTCCAGTCAACTGATGGCGTCACGGCGAGGACCGGCTTGGCCCTTGGGCGCGGCTCGACGAGTTCCAGGAATCGCGAGTCGCTCGGGATCTCCGGCAGCGTCGGAGACCAGGAATCGACGCGGATTCAGGAGCGAAAGCACGAGGCGTCGGCGTCGGTGAGGATTGTCAACAAGGATGGGGATGTGATCTGGTCAACGACCCAGGAGAGTCAGGGAGGCAAGTTCAGGAGCGCCTCGGCCGATGTCGCCGACAAGATCAGCCGCGCGCTCATTGCAGACTGGGAGAAGGGTCGTGGAGGATCTCAAGCCGCGGCGCCGGCGATTGCGCCTGCCCCCGCTCCAGCCAAAGCCGCAGAATCGAGCCGTCCGGGACAGCAACGGGAGTGAAAAAGCGATAGTAGTCCGGCGCATTCGGACTCAGCGGCCGCAACCATGCCAAAGGCGTCAGCCGGCCCGAAGGCGATTCCAACAGAAGCCGCACGCCCGAACCAATCGGGAGGTTTTTGACCAGAAGCCCTTCCAGCCTGCCCGGCGGGATGACTGCGCCGTCTCGCGCGCCGATCCGGGGAAGCGTGGGCGGCACGGCAGGACTGGCCAATCGCGGCAGGGCTGGATCCTGAAACCTGGCGTCGCCTTCCGGCGCGCCGCCATTCACCCAGTCGGCGATGAGTTGGATCTCCTCTTGGCTGAGCGACGGATCCAGCGCCAGGCGGCCAAACCCACGCACGGCGTTCCAGGGCGGCATGCGCCGGGCGGCGGTTTCTTCGCGAACCGCGACCGCCCACGGCCTCGCCTCGGCGTAGGTGGTCAGCGGGAACGGGGCTTGTCCACCGCTCTGGTGGCAGCCCATGCAGCGGGCGGCGACGATGCGGGAGATCTCCTTGCTCCACGTCAGACGCGTCGTCACCGGATCATGGCCCCGTAGGCTCAGGCTCGCGGCCAGCAACAGATTCAGGCCGGTTTTGCTCAGCGCTCGGAACGATTTCATGAAGAGGCTCGGTCCCATCTGATGATAAAGGATGGGAAAACGCCTCTTCCCGCTCAGCGCCTTCGTGATATATTGAGGTTTCGCGAGAGGTACACGTTGCCCGGCGCCAACGCTATGAAACCGCCCCAACAACCCGTTCTGCCGTTGCGGGAACACCGGCAGCGGGTGAAGGTCACTCTGGAGTCCATTGTCGCGAAGACCAAGATCAGCCGAAGGTTCCTGGAAGCGATTGAAAACGGAGAATATTCTCAATTGCCCGGCGGCGTCTTCACCGTGAACTACATTCGCCAGTATGCGGCGTTGGTCGGCTATGACGCGGAGACCATTCTGGAAGACTACCGCCGGAGAACCGCCCCTCCTGCCGGCGACGAGCCCGAAACCCACCCGCGGCGTAGCGAAGCCCGATGGATCCGTTTCTTTGAGTTCGGCTGATCGCCGGCCAAACCCTCAGATTTTCATTCAAACCGAGACGGCCGCTCGCCGAAAAGGGAATTGAGGCGACGCATCCGCCGTTCCGTGGCGGGTGAATCGATAAGGGTATGCGCATCTACGACCAGAACCCGGCAGGCCCGGCATCGGCGAATCATTCAACCACAGGAGCCAATCGCGGCGCGGCGAGCAGTCCTGCAGCCGGCGAAAGCCGGCCTGTCTCCGGGCTTGAGCGAGGCGCCGGCGGCCCTGCAGCAGTCCGCCAGGCAACGGGACCCGACAGCGTGAGCCTTTCCAATCTCGCAGCAAGCCTGGGACCGGAGGGCGTAGATCGCGAAGCGGAGCTGGAGCGGCTGTCGCAGTTGTACCAACGGGGCTTGTATGAAGCCGATCCCGGTGTCGTCGCCGAGGGCTTGCTCGAGGAGGGACTGGCGGCGGGCGAAGAACTGAAGCCGCCCGACGGCGGACGGCCGCAGGAGTGAGAGCGGCGGGAATGGGGCGCCGATGAACGGAATCCTGTCGGATGCAGGCTCGGAGGCGATCGCCCGGTTGGAGGGCGTCGAACGGCGGATTGCCAACCCCGAGACGCCTCACGATCTGGAAGCGGCGGTGGCGGAACTGGAACAGGCCTGCCGGCAATGGCCGTCGCTGATGGCCTGCGTCACCGATCAGGCGGTCTGGACGTCGCTGGCGCGGCAACTCAGCCGCCTGGAGCGGCTGGCTGAAGCGGGACGGGAGACCGCCGAGGCGTTGAGTGCGGCCAACGGCGCCTCAAGAGGCTATACGGATCGAGGAGAGCCCGCCGGGCCTCCCGGTCTTCCGGCAAAGCTTGACTGCCGGGGCTGAAGGAGGACCACCATGGGCAGCCTGTTCACAGCGCTTCGCAACACGGGACTCTCCATGCGCGTCTACGAACGCGCGATTGGCGTTGTGCAAGGCAACGTCGCCAACGCATCCACCCCGGGCTACGCACGCCAGCAGCAAGCGCTCGCCGCGATGCGGTTCGATCTCGATAACGGCCTGCCGGGCGGCGTCGCCAGCGCCGGCACCCTCGACTCCCGCAGCCAGTTCGCCGACCGCATCGTCCGGCAGCGCCTGCAATCGGCCGGTGAAGCCGGAGAGCGAACCACACAACTCACCCGCCTCGAACCGGTCTTCGATATCGCCGACGAATCCGGCTTGAACGCCGGGCTGAGCCGCTTCTTTCAATCTGCCTCGGCTCTCACCATCGCGCCCAACGACACCTCCGCCCGAAAAGTCCTGCTGGATCGCGCCGCTGAAGTGGCCGGCAGCTTTAACGCCGTCGCCGACGGCCTCAGCTCGGCCCGGCTTTCGCTCAACCAGTCGTTCGAAGAGAAGACCGGGCTGGTGAACCAGCTCGCCGGCGATATCGCCTCCATCAACGCGCAGTTCAGAAACGACTTCCGGGCCCAGGACGATCCCGGTCTTCAATCCAGGCTCAACAACCTGCTCGAAGACCTCTCCGAAGTGGTCGACATCAACGTGCTGCGCGGCGAAGACGGCAGCGCGACTGTTTACCTTGGCGGGGAATCTCTGCTGGTCATCGGCGACCGCCAATACGCCGTCTCGGCCGACACAGGCGGCGGCCAGGCGCGGCTGCTCGACTGGGAAGGACACGACATCAGCGCGAAGGTGCACGGCGGGCGGATTGCCGCGCTCCTCGAACTCAATAACACCACCCTGCCGGGCTACCAGGCGCGCATGGACCACATGGCCGAAGAGTTCGCCGGCCAGGTCAATCTGGTCCTCAACGGCGGCGTCGATCTCAACGGGAATCCTCCATCCGTCAACCTCTTCGTCTATAACGCAGCGCTCGGCGCAGCCCGGACGCTGCAAGTCAGTCCGCTCACGCCCGCCGAACTCGCCCTCGCCGCGCCCTCCGCTCCGGGAGGCAACGCCGTCGCGCTCGAACTTGCGGGCCTCTCCAAGGCCCCGGCTGTCGACGGATTCACATTCAGCCAGTACTACGGCTCGCTGGCGGCCGACGTGGGCAGAGCGCTCAGTTCCTCCCGCGAGGACCAGCGCACCCAGGAGAATCTGCTTTCCCAGGCGGCACGCCTGCGCGACCACGCCCAGGCGGTCGACCTCAACGAGGAGGCGCTGGTGTTGCTCCAATACCAGCGCGCCTATGAGGCCGCCGCGAAACTCGTGCGCACGCTCGATGAAATGACGCAGACCGTGCTCGGCCTGATTCGCTGAAGGAGTTCCGAACCATGATCCGCGGCCTCGATTCCGATTCCTCTCTTTTCCTCCAGAACCTGAAATGGATCAATGACCGGCTCGGCCGCGCGGAACGGGAAGTCGCCAGCGGCAAGCGTGTCACCGCGCCATCTGACGAGCCCGATTCGATCTCCAGCCTCCTCGAGGCTCGCGCCGGACTGGCGCGACTGGAGCAGATTGCCAAAAACCTCAGCCGGGTGAGAACGGAGGTAGACGCCGCCGAATCGTCCCTGCAGAGCGCGGTCCGCCTCTTCGACCGCATCCGCACCCTCGGCGTCACCGGCGCAAACAGCACCCAGACGGCCGAAACGCGAAAAGGTCTTGCGGGAGAAATCGCCTCGATCATGGACCGCATGGTGGCGCTGGCCAACACGGAAGTGGACGGCCGTTTTATCTTCTCCGGCAACAGCGACCAGTCACGCGCCTACGACCTCGATTTCAATCAGACGCCGCCCTGGTCGGCCTATCAGGGTTCGCCCGCCGCCCGCATGATCGAGCACCCCACTGGCACTCAAATCCGCATCTCCATGGACGCCATTGAGATCTTTGATAACCCCGGTCCTTCGCTGAGTGTATTTCAGGCCATGGAGAGCCTTCGCCAGGCGCTGCTCTCCAACGACGATGCGGCGATCCACGCCGCCCAAGAACCACTGGCCTCGGTAGGCGCGCATCTCAATTCAGCTCTCACCTTCTACGGAAACGTGCAAGCCCAGGTCAGCGAGGCGTCGGAGACGGCATCCAGACTGCAGGTCAGAACCGCCACGGAAATCGGCAATCTCGAAGACGCCGATATCACCGAGGCCATCGTGACCGTTCAACAGTTGAAGTTCACCCAGGAAGCCGCGTTCAGCCTTCGCGCCTCCGTCCCTCGAAGGTCGCTTTTCGAGTACCTGGGTTAACCTCGAGCCGGAGATCCTTCCTGCCTGACCGCGTCGTTTGCCCAGCGAGGATCGCCCTGCCGGGCCGCGACGAACCTTTGCTCTCCCCCGGCCGATCAAGGCCTGGTGTCCATGTCCTTGAGCCGGTATGACCGATAGACTGGCGAGGGATTGCGAATGGAATAGGTGATAGCGCCATCCTTCGAAGTCTCGACGCCGAACGCAGCCATGCGGACGATGCCCACACCCCGGTGATAGCCGGACTCGAGGGCCTGAGCCGAGCCGAGAGCAAAAGCGTAGGCGCCGAGATCGGCGTTCAGTTCGAGTTTCGCGACCCGCGCGTCCTCTTCGAGCCGCCAGACCTGTCCGCGGCCACGAACAGTGTTGTCGGATTCGTAACGGGAGTTCCAATTGTCGAGGCATCGGCGCGGTCCTCTGGCGCCTCGGCCGCGAAGGCGACTTCACCGCCGATTCCGATGACCCCGATCCCTGGTTCTCTCACCAGCACGACGGGATGCTCCTTGAGGATGGGTGCCTGCTCGTCCGAGGATGGTGCCGCCAATGACATCCACTTCGCCCTCGCCTTGCACATCGGTGAGGATTTGTACGGAGGAGGCCAGCGCCAGAACTTTCCCGCCGGGCAACGAATGCGCCTCGTGGTGGAATCCGGTGATCTTGCGCAACCCGAGCGCTTCCAGTTGCCGGTTCACCTCCGCCGCATCGGTCTCGCGAAGGGTCACCCCAGCGGCATCGAACTCGCGAAGAATTTGTTTTTCCGGGGGGCCGCTGAGATCCTGAACGAATCCCCAGAAGGGGCCGCCCTCCTTGACGCGATTGAGCGAGGTCAGAAGTTCGGGGTAGTACCAGACGAGGTTGCCTTCCAGATCGGTCGCCGATGGGCGTTCCCCGAGCGCAATGTGAATGATGAATCTGTAGTCCGGTTCGAGAGACGGGCCGGCGACCGGGGCTGCGGGAAGAAGGGGAGAGGGATTTCCGGGCCGGTTTCGAAGCGAAGGGGCGCGGCGTCGGGGCGTGTATCGACGAAAAGTCTCGCGGAGTAGGCCGTCGATTTCTTCAAACCGGCGAGCCAGAAGTTGACCGAAGCGTCTCCACGGCAGGCGTTCGGCGGCGTCGGAGTTGCGGCGCCGCCATCGAGGGGCCGGAACTCGACGCGGACCTCCGAGCCTTCGGCGCAGGGAAGTGAGCTATACAGAAAGACCAAATGGTTTCGCGCTCGCCTTGCTCGAGGCTGGTCCAAATGAGCGTGGTCAGACGGCTGAAATCTCGGGCCACCCGATACTCGCCGCTGGGATACTAAACGTCTTTTTGTTGGAGTGTTTATAGTCCTCGATCAGGCTAGAAAAAACGAAATGTGCATCTGAATTAACCGGAAGTAAAATCCCAGTATCGGAAATCAATCCACATCATTTGGCTCCCTCCCGGGCGTCCAAGGTTGCGGTATCTTTCTATCCCCCCAAGCGGTCTGCGTGAGGCGCATAATGGCCTCAGGATGAATGTGATAGCCCTGCTCGCCGTGGCTGGCGGTATGATGCCGGCGCCTCGTTCGCTGTTCGATGGCCGAAGCCTTTCCGGATGGGTGCATGAAGGTCAGCCGACCTTCCGTGTGGAGGCTGAGAGCTTGCGAACTGACGGGCGCGCGCACGCCGGCAATTGGCTTCGTTCCGAGGAGGAATTCGAAGATTTTGAGTTAACTTTCGAGTACAGGCTGGACCAGTGGGCGGAGGCGGCCGTGTTCCTGCGGGCGCCAAGAACCGCGAGGCCCTGGCATGCCGGAGTGGCGATCATGCTCGCGCACGACTTCCATGACAAGCCTTCGGCCTGGACAACCGGCGCGTTGGCGGGAGCGCTGGAACCGGTCAAGTGGCTTGGCCCGAGTTGGGGCGTCTGGCATCGTGCGGTGATCCGCCTGACGGGAACCGAACTTCGGGTCGCCATCGACGGGACGGTGGTGCAGCAAAGCGACTTAGCGGCATCCCCGTCGACGGCGGCGCGGCTGCGAAAAGGCTTCATCGGCTTTGCCGATCAGGGCTACGGATGGGCGGTCCGCAAGATCTCCATCGCCGACCTTGGCAGTCCGTCGAAGATCGAAGACCTCCTGGGACGGGGCTCACTCGAGGGCTGGGAAAGGCGCGGCGACTCAGGCTCCTGGAATCTGCGAGGCGGCGTGCTCGAAGGCGCGGACGGCCATTCGATCCTCTATCCGCCGGGGGTGTACGGCGATTTCGAGTTGACCGCGGCCGTCAGGACGCATCACCGGACCAATTCAGGCGTGTTCCTGCGAGGCGCGCCGTCCGGCTCCTGGCGCGGCTTCGAGATCCAGATCTACTCGCCGGTGGACGCCGTCTATCAGACGGGATCGGTTTACGGGAAGGTCCGATCCTCTCTGGACGCCGATCTTGAAGGAAAGTGGTTTCTCCTTCAGGCGAGGGTTCGGGGAAACCGGGTCGACGTGTGGGTGGACGGCAGACACGTCGCGGCCTACGGCGGGCTGATCGGCGACGAGTTGAAGGCCGGCCGGATCGGTTTCCAGATTCACCTTGAAAAGACCCGGGTGGAATTCCGCGACGTGCGGGTCCGAACGCTGAATTAGCGCATCGGAATGAATGGCGCCATGTCACCCGTGCGGGGGCTCTGCACCCGATTGACCTCGATGGTCACAGGCAGCCTGTCGCCCCGGCGGCGATACCAGGGCACATAGATCTGAATCTGATAAACGCCGACCATCCCGGGGACAAGGACGCTCGATTCAACGTCCATCTCGGCTTCCTTGATGGTTGGGTCGTCGATGAAGACCCTGACGGGCGCGGTGACCGCTTCCGGCGATTCCGGCGTCACCTGGCCGGGGCTTAGCTTTGGGCCAGTGACCGCCCCCAATCCGGTGGCGTAGATCAGCAGGCGGTCGTCGCGGGTTGGTGCGTTATCCCGGTCCACCCTGCGGCCGTCGAGGAAGAAGATGGCTGGCTGTTTCGTTTCGGGATCGACGATGACGGCGGGCGCATGACGGGCGACGGTCATGTTGTAGACCGCCGAAGAGAGCTTCTGCTCGAAACTGCGAATCACAACCGGATGCCTCGCAGCCGCGAGGTCGTAGGGCAGTTGGACATTGATCTGGCCGGGAGAGGTCGAAGCGATCGGCAATTGTGTGTTGTTGATGGTGACGCAGACTCCTCCGAGGGCGAATGGGAGGTTGCCTTCCGGGGCCCTGTCTTCGCGCGCGAGGTTCCGGCCGAGGATGGAGACGAGTCCGCCTTGGGCAAGCTGTGGGAGCCGGCTGGCGGTATTGACGATCCCATTTTGCGTCTGGATGACGGGGCGATCGGCCTGCGCGGCGGCCTGGAGAGGCACAATGCTCAGACCGCTTGTGGTGAGCACATAAGCGGTAGTTCCGGCTCCGTCCACGGCCATCAGGTGGGCTCCAATGTTGAGGCGCTGCGTGCCGACGAGTGTCGACAGAGGACCTTCGACAGCCTGGAAGGAGCCGCCGCGAATCGCGCCGGTCGCGGGGTCCACCAGTTCCACCGAGCCGGCTTCGGTCACGACCGCGTTAGCATTGGCGCGCTGCGGGGTGGCGAACCGGGCGTACAGATTCGCGCCGACTGCGGCGACAGCCGCGATGGGCTTATTGGTGGTCGTATTGCCGGAAACCACCGTGCCCGCGGTGCTGATGATGGAGAGCGACTGATTGAC
The DNA here is from genome assembly GCA_964461075.1 of uncultured Solibacteraceae bacterium. Taxonomy (GTDB): domain Bacteria; phylum Acidobacteriota; class Terriglobia; order Bryobacterales; family Bryobacteraceae; genus JACADU01. The sequence continues at coordinate 35,980 of CAYWST010000002.1, forward strand.
GACGGTGCCGTTGACCACGAAGTACTGCCCGCGCGGCCCGGCGGCGATCGGCCCATAGTAGCCCTGGATCGGGTTGGTGAACAGGACACGGCTCTGGACGAATTCATCGGAAAGCGCGTCGTAGAGATAGACCGTGCCGTTGCCCGCCAGCAGAATGGCGAACTCCCCGTTCGGCGTGGCGGCGATCGACCTCGGGGCCGGCACCGTCGTCGATCCGATCACCGTGCTGACGGGGCGCGGAACGGCCTCATCGCCGATAATCTTCCACAAGGTGCCATTGCTCATGATCATCAGCACGCCCCGTTCGGTGGCGACCAGTTGCGAGGGAGTGATGACGCCTTCGGTGGAATTGAAGGGCAGCGGCGGGAACTTCACCGAGCCGATGATGGCGAGCGACTCCGCGTCGATGATACTGACCGATTCGCCGCCCGAGTTGCCCACATAGAGCGTGCTGCCGTCTGGCGTGAGCGCAAGCGAACGCGGCAGTTGTCCCACTTTGACCGGCGGCAGGAACTCGCGGCGGCGCATGTCGAAGACTTCCAGGCGGTTGAGGCCCGTGTTGGTGATGTAGATCCGCTGGCGCGCCTGGTCCACGGCGAGATCGGTGAGACCGGCGTTGGCGGCCGGCGCGATCGGCACGGCAAGCACGTCGGCGCGGGCTTCGGTGTTGCGCATGTTCTGGTAGACGCGGATCTGCGAAGGGATATTGACCGCCTGCGGAGAGACGATTTGAAAGTCGTGCGGAGCCGCGGTCCCGAGCGAACGCATGTTCAGAGTGTTGAAGGTGAAGTTGATGCGGCTGCCTTCCGGTGTCTGTTCGGTGCGGACCGCTGGAGCGATCTGGACCAGGGCCTGCTGCTGTTGATTCAAAATGCCACCGGGCAGGGCAACGCCATCCGGAGGCCGGCCGCCTGGCTGGGCTGGCGGCAGGACGATGCCGATGCCCCCGCCGCCGATGATGATGCCCCCGCCGGGGCCGCCCGGCAGGGCGGGCACGAGAGAACCCGCGACAACGCTCGGCACCAGCTGGGCCGTCGCCGTCAGACGTCCGCCCCCGCCGTTGCGGACCAAAACGCTTTGCGTTCGCTGGCCGGAGGTCGTGTTGCACTGGTCGCTCACCAGCAGCGAGGCGCTGGTTTCGGGCATGGCGAGCGGGCTGTCCGCCAGCCGCCCGATGGGCAGGATCATGAAGCCGCTTTCGGAAAGCGCATAGATGGTGGATCCGTCGGAGGTGATGACCATGTTGCCCGAGAGATTCTCGGGCATCTTGATCCCCATCGACGTCAACAGATTCTCGGGGTCGTTGATCAGAAGCTGACTGATGTTGGCTCGCGCCGGCGGGTTCTGCAGCGGGGCGAAATTGAAGGCCGAGTAGATGACCGAGCCATCGGGCGAGAAGACGCTGCCGCCCTGATTGGTCTGGACGTTGAAGTTGGAGCCTGTGGGCAGCGTGTAGGGAAGATTGGCGGCGTCCTGCTGCGCGATCACTTGCATCGTTTCGGCGTCGAACAGCCGGAGGCCGGCCATAAACTTGGTCCCGTCAGGCGAGACCGAAAGCACAGAAGACGTCTCGTTAACGCGGCGGGCGCGAAGAATGGAGGCGGATTCCACGTCGTAGACGAAGAGCGAGCGCTGCGTATTGGAAGTCGCCAGCAGGCCGATGATTCGCCGCCCGTCGCGCGTGGCGATCAGATTCGTCCTCGGGGCGAATGCGACGCGTCCCGCGGGAGGCGGCAGCAGCGGCGACGCCGGCGGTCCCGGGGTGACCAGCACGTTCTGCACTCCGGTGGATGCCGCGTCCGGTCTTGGATCGAAGAGCAGCAGGACATTGGCGTTGTTGCCCGCACCGGTTCCGATGGTGGTGATCAGCACCCGCTCGTCGGCCCCGACGGCGAGACTTTCAGGTTTGGCGGGCAATCCGACTTTGCGCACCAGGGCCAATTGGTCGAGGGCGATCAGGTTCAGCGATGCGCCGTCGAAGCAGGTGACGTAGAGCGTAGAGCCGTCGCGCGAGAGCGCCGCGGAGAGCGGCGTGGCGTCGGTCTGGATGGTCGTGAGAAAGCGCCGCTGGGCGAGCGAGTAGACTTCCACGCGCCGCTGGCCGGTATTGACGAGGTAAATCCGGCCGCGGGCCTCATCCAGAACGAGGTCCGAGGCGCCGCCGATCAGATAGTTGACCCCGCCCTGCGTGATGGGTCCGACGACGGAACCGAAAGTAGCGTTCTGAGCGGCAGTCTGCCCCCAGCAATGAAACGGCGCCGCAAGCAAAGCCAGCAGCAGCCAGAAAACTCTGAAAACAAACATGGAAGCCATTCAGTATAACCCCCTTCCGGGAGGCGAGTTGCGGAACCTCGCGAAGCCCTGCGGCATTCTAGCGCAGCGTCGCGGCGAGCATCTCTGTCTGCCTCAACAAGTTGAGCCGCGCGCGTTCAAGCTGCGTTTCGGCGTCATAAAGCGCCAGCCACTTCTCCTGCTCCTCGATCCGGGCCTGTTCGATCTGC
>CAYWST010000002.1:38490-47516 GCA_964461075.1 uncultured Solibacteraceae bacterium
TCTGCTGCAGCGACGCCCTGCCCTCGCCTTGTTGAGCCAGCAGGACGGTGACCTGCTCCCGGGCCAGTTCGAGGTCCATGCGGGCGAAATCACGTCCGGCTTCGCTATCGCGGACGCGCTGCCATGCGCTGCGGGCGTCGCTTTCCACCCTTGCGCGCGCCTGCCTCGCCAGCAGGGAAAGCCGGCGCGACTCGATCTCCGCCTGCGCGGCCCGGGCGCGCGCAGTTGCGTCCCCGAAAATGGGCACTTGGAACGAGGCGCCGATCTGCACGTTGTGGCGCTGGAATCGATTGAAGTAGTCCTCGTAGTTGTTGAATTTGCCGAGCAGTCCGTACTGGGCGATCAGGTCGATTCTCGGCCAGTTTGCGGCGCGGTGGGCACGCGCCTGCAGATTGGCCGCGGCCAACGCCGACTCCAGTTTCCGGATTTCTTTGTTGGAGGAAAGCGCGGCAGCGACCGTTTCGCTCTCGTTCATCGGGATGGGCGCGGCCGTGCGCTCTTCGAGCGCGGCGCGGACCTGAATCTTCGGGTCGAGGCCCAGCGTCTGGGCTAGAGCCAGCGAGATCGCCTCAACGTTGGTTTCCAGCGACGAAAGCCTTCTGCGAAGCTGCATCAGGTTGACGGCCGCGCGCTTGCCGTCGATGGGAAGCTGCCGTCCTTCCTCGACTCGAATGCGAACGGCGGCCTCGATCCGCTGGAGATGTTCCTGCTGCGCGCGCGCGGCAAGCAGCGCTCGCTGAGCGCGCTCCAGATCCAGATGGAGCATCGCCGTCCTCAAGATGGCGTCTTCACGGACAATGGCGGCGCCGATCCCCGCACCGCGCGCGTCCTCCTTTGTCTTGGCGGCCATCAGGCCGCGCGCCGGATCCCAGATGCTGCGGATGGCGCGCGCCTGGACGATCGTGGGCGCCGAACCCTCCACACTCATCGGCATGCCGTAGGTATATGCGAGTCCCGAACCGGCGACCAGCTTGGGAAGCAAAGGCTGCTGGACCGCGCGAATCTCCAACTGCGCTTTCTGCTCTTCGAGCCGCGCGAGCAGCAGTTCGGGATTCTGCTCCAGAGCAAGAGCGACGGATTGTTTGAGAGTCAGCGTCCGGGGTTGGGCGGCTCCGGCGGCGGCCAGCAGGAGAGCGAGAGCAACTGATTTCAAATGGAACGGCCTCCACTTTTACTCATACCGCAGCGCTTCAGTCGGGTTGAGCCGCGAGGCCCGGTTAGCGGGGAGAATCCCAAAGAGGATCCCGACGGCGAAGCTGACACCAAACGCGACCGCGACCGAAAGCGTGGAAATCGGAATCCGGACCTCGTCCTGGAGAGAATTGGCCGCAACGGGCGCCGCGACTCCAGCGAGGATCCCAAGCACGCCCCCTCCGACGCTGATCAGCACCGCCTCAAGCAGAAACTGCAACAGAACTGCGCGGCGGCTCGCGCCGAGGCTCATCCGCAGCCCGATTTCCCGCGTCCGTTCGGTGACCGTCACGAGCATGATGTTCATGATCCCGATCCCGCTGATGATCAGCGCGATGGCGGACACAAGGATCAGCACGACCGTCAGAACGAAGGCGACGGTATCGGCCGTTTCGAGAATGGCGGTGAGATTCTGAACCGTATATCGCGCTCCTTCGCGATGGCGGCTTTCCAGGATCGTTTTGACCGCCTCGGTCATCGCCGGAACGTCTTCGGCGGCTCGTACCTGGACATACATCGGGTCAACGCGCTCGACGGGCTCGAAGAAACGTTGCACGGTGAAGGGAATCAGCACTGCGCCGTTGTCGCCGAGTTCGGAGAGGCCGAAGGTCTGGGTTCGCTCCTTGAATACTCCGACGACGGTGAATTGCAGCCCGTGGATCTTGAGGGTCTGGCCGATGGGCGCGTCGACCGAACCGAACAAGGTGACGGCGAGTTTGTCGTCGAGCAGCGCGACCTTCTGCCGCAAGGCCACGTCGCTCGCGTCCAGGAATCGCCCCGCGAGGAGTTTGAGATTGCGGACGCTGGAATAATCCTCGTCTGAGCCGAGGACGCGCACGTCGCGTTCCCTGCCCTCCAGGACGATGCGGTCGGTGGAGTTGATGACCGCCGTGGCGGCGACGATGCGGGATCCGAGTTCCCGCCGGACGGCTTCGACGTCGGCAAGCTTGACGAAATCGGCGTTGGCCTTGCTGGAGTCCTGTGTCCCGGCGTCGTAGTATGCGGTGATCAGATTCGAGCCAATGCCGCGGATCTTGTCTAGAATCAGGTCGCGGCTGGTGATCGAGATGGTCACCACCAGGATCACGCTCGCGTTGCCGATGACTAACCCGAGCGCGGTCAACAAGGTGCGGACCAAATTCGACCGTAGCGCCTGATAGCTGAACCGGAAAGCTTCGGTGAGGAACTGCCAGGAAGCCATTCCTTTTCAGTCTGACACGCCCGGCAGAGACAGGCTGCATGTGGAACAAACCGTCAAACGCGACAAGGGGATTGACTTCAAGATTTTCAGATCTTACTATCTTGAACTGTCCTGACAGTGATCCATTCTGTCCAAGGAGGCGTCTCGTGAGTGGTCGCAGCGAGACATTCCAGCCGGAGAACGGGCTCCGGACCGGTATCTTCGTTTGTCACTGCGGGGGGAACATCTCCGACATTGTGGATGTGGAAACCGTGGTGCGCCGTGCGGCGGATCTGCCGGGCGTCGCGGTTGCAGCAAGTCACATGTTCTGTTGTTCCGACCCGGGACAAGCCGTCATTGAGCAACAGATCCGGGAGCATCGGCTAAACCGTGTCATTGTCGCGGCGTGCTCGCCGAGTCTCCACGAGCTCACCTTCCGCAGAGCGGTGGCGCGTGCTGGATTGAATCCCTACCTCTTCGAGCACATCAACATCCGCGAGCACGTCTCGTGGGTCGTTGAGGACAGGGAGCAGGCCACGCAAAAGGCCTTCCGGCTGATCCGCGCCGCGGCGGCGCGGGTGACATATCTGGCGCCGCTGAGCAAGCGGAGGATCCCCATTCACCCTTCGGTGCTCGTAATCGGCGGCGGCGTCGCTGGATTGACGGCGGCGCGCGATCTGGCCTCCCGCGGCATCGAAGTCTCGTTGATCGAGTCGAGCCCGTTCCTTGGCGGGAGGCTCGCGCAACTCTACCGGATTTACCCGACCGGCCAGCGGGCGCGCGACGTTCTCGAGCCGCTGATCCGCCAGGTCGCGGCGGATCCGCGCATCACCGTCTACACGAACGCGCAACTGGAGAGTTCGACGGGCGTCATCGGAGATTTCCGGACAACCATCCGCCTGACGCCGCGCGGCGTGACGCCGGACTGCCCGGACCCCCAGGCGGCCATCGATTCCTGTCCCGAGGAGTGCGTTGATCAGTTCAACCTCGGGCTCTCGAAAAGAAAGGCGATTTACAAGACCTACGACCACTGCTATCCCGAGTTGCCGGCGATCGACTGGAGGAACTGCACCAAGTGCGGCGCCTGCTTCCAGGCCTGCGGCGGGCGTGGAATCAACCTCGACGACCAGCCTCAGTTTGTGGAGATTCAATCCGGCGCCATCATCATTGCAGTCGGCTTGAACACTTACGGGCCGCGGCACGGCGAGTACGGATATGGCAAGTTCCCCGAAGTGGTCACGCTGGCGCAGATGAACCGCCTGCTCGACCCGAGCGGACCGACGAAGGGCAGGCTGCTGCTCAACGGGAAGACGATCCGGAGCGTCGGCTTCATGCATTGTGTCGGGAGTCTGCAACGCAAGGGCGTCCACCAGCCGATGGCGGACGGGAAGCTGAATCAGTATTGCAGCCGCGTGTGCTGCACGACGACGATGCACACCGCGGCTCAGGTGCGCGAACGCTTCCCGGATGTTCATGTCTACGACTTCCACGAGGACATCCGAACCTACGGCAGGCGCCACGAGGGCTACTACGACCAGGTGTGCGAGCAGGGCGTATCCTTCATCCGCTTCGACCCGATGAAGCCGCCGGTGGTGGAGGAGGATCCCCGCGGCGAGGCGGCGCTGGTGGTCAGAACGGTGGACCGGCTGACAGCCGGCGAAGAGATCGAGGTGCCGGTGGATCTGCTGGTGCTTGCGACGGGTCTGGTGGCGCGCGACATGAGCCGGCTCATCGATCTGTACCGCTGTTCGGTCGGGGCGGACCGTTTTCTGATGGAGGTCCACCCGAAGTTGCGTCCGGTTGAGCTGGCGGCTTCGGGCTTGTTCCTGGCCGGGACGGTGCAGGGGCCAATGGACATCGGCGAGTCGACCGCGGCGGCCGCGGCGGCGGCGGCGAAGGCCTCAGCCCTGATCTCGGCGGGCACGATCGAGCTCGATCCATTCGTCGCTGAGGTCCGCGCGGCCCGCTGCTCGGGCTGCCGGATCTGCCTGAACGCGTGTCCGTTCTCGGCGGTCGCCAGGAACGAGCAGGAGGGGCGCGCGGAGATTAACACCGCGCTTTGTCTGGGCTGCGGGACCTGCGTGGCAAGCTGTCCCTGCAACGCGATCACTCAGTACGGATTCAGCGACGATCAGATCAAGGCTGAAGTGGCGGCGCTTCTGGCGGACGCGCCCGTGCGGGGGCCGGGCTGGCAGCCGCGCATCGTCGCGTTCCTCTGCTACTGGTGCTCCTACACGGGCGCCGACAACGCCGGCACCGCCAGGATGACGTATCCGGCCAACGCCGACATCGTCAAGGTGATGTGTTCGGGGAGAATCGACCCGGAACTGATCACCACCGCATTCAAGCTCGGCGCCGACGGCGTCATGGTGCTCGGCTGTCACATCGGCGATTGCCATTACACCAGCGGCAACCACAAGACGATGGTCCGAATGCCGCTTGTGCGGCGGATGCTCGCCGACCTCGGCATCGAGTCCGGAAGATTCCGGCACGAGTGGGTCAGCGCCGCGGAAGGCGAAAAGTTCAGTCAATTGGTCAGGGAGATGACGCAAGAGGTTCGCGTCCTCGGCCCGCTGGATTGGCCCTCGCATATGGACGCTGTTGGAGTCGGACACGGCCGGGATCTCGAACCGTGGGGAGAGGAGGAGCCATGCCAGGTAACGGCAGATTGAAGATCGGCGTTTACTGGGCGGCGAGCTGCGGCGGCTGCGACGTCTCGGTTTTCGAGATCGGCTTCCGCATCCTCGACCTCTTGCAGATTGCGGATGTCGTCTTCTGGCCCTGCGCCGCCGATTTCAAATACGCGGATGTGGCGCAATATCCGGACGGCTTCATCGACGTCTGCCTGTTCAACGGCGGGGTCAGGAATACGGAGCAGGAGATGGTGGCCCGTCTGCTGCGGAAGAAGTCGCGAACCCTTGTCGCTTACGGCGCCTGCGCCGCCGACGGCGGCATCCCGGCTTTGGCCAACTTCAGCAGCCGGGAGGCCCTGTTCCAGTACGCCTATCACGATTCGCCTTCGACGGAGAATCCTCAGGGCGTGGAGCCGCAGCCTCAGACGAAGACCGGGCTCGGGACGCTCAATATCCCGGACTTCTACTCAGCGGTTCTGCGCCTGGGCGACGTCGTCGAGGTGGACTATGCTCTTCCAGGTTGCCCGCCGCAGGCGGATCGCGTGTGGGAGGTGATTCAGGCGGTGGCCGGCGGCGCCGTTCCGCCGCGAAACGAAGCCCTGCGGGTCGGCTGCACGATGAAGAGCGTCTGCGACGAGTGCCCGCTCGAAAAGAGACTGGTGAAGATCGCTCAGTTCAAGCGCCACCATCAGTTCCGGCCCGAACCGGGCTGGTGCCTTCTCGAGCAGGGGCAGCCCTGCATGGGTCCGGCGACTCGCGGAGGATGCGGCGCTCTCTGTCTGAAAGCCGGGATGCGGTGCGAAGGCTGCTACGGACCGCCGGTCGAGGTGAGCGATCAGGGAACAGCCATGGCCGGCGCGCTCGGCTGCCTGCTCGACGCAGCCACCGAACAGAGGGCGGCGGAGCTGATCGGCCAGATCCCTGACCCCGCGGGCACTTTCTACCGCTTCAGCATGGCGTCGAGCCATCTCAAGGCGCGGCGCTGAAAGGCAAAGGAGACTCGCGATGAGCACTGAAACCAGGCGAATCACAATCGACCCGGTGACGCGGCTCGAGGGGCACGGCAAGATTGACATCTTCCTCGACCAGGAGGGCAACGTCGCCGATTGCTACTTTCAGGTACCCGAGTTTCGCGGCTTCGAGAAGTTCTGTCAGGGACGCCCGGTGGAAGAGATGCCGCGCATCACGCCTCGCATCTGCGGCGTCTGCCCTGAAGCTCACATGATGGCCGCCGCCAAGGCTTGCGACGCGGTCTATGGCGTCGAGCTTCCGCTGACTGCGAAGCTGCTGCGCGAGCTGCAGTACAACATCTTCTACGTCACCGACCACACAACGCACTTCTACGTTCTCGGCGGGCCGGACTTCGTCATGGGTCCGAAGAGCGACCCGGCCACGCGGAACATCGCCGGAGTGATCTCAAAAGTGCCCGCTGAGATCTCCAGGCAGGTGCTGCAGTGCCGCGCCTGGGGCCACGAAGCCGCCGCGATCTTCGGCGGCAAGCCGGTCAATCCCGCCAACGCCATCCCGGGCGGTATGAGCAAGGGGCTCAACGAGCACGAGCGGGCGCGTCTCGAAGAGATCTGCCGGTTCATGGTGGAGTTCGGCAGACTGACGCTGAAAGTGTTCGACGACATCGTTCTCGGCAATCCGGAGTACGTGGACCTGATCCTCAACGGCCCTTACAAGGGCGCGACGTATTCCATGGGCCTGGTGGACGCGAAGAACCGCGTGAACTTCTACGACGGCGAGGTGCGCGTGGTCGACCCCGAAGGCGGGGAGTTCTGCCGTTACAAGCCCTCGGAGTACCTGGAGCATGTGGCTGAACGCGTGGAGCCCTGGAGCTACCTGAAATTCCCTTACCTGAAAAAGGTTGGCTGGAACGGCTTCACGGACGGCATGAACTCCGGCGTCTACCGCGCGACGCCGCAATCGAGGCTCAACGCCGCCGACGGCATGAGCACGCCGCTGGCGCAGGAAGCCTATGAGCGATACTTCGAAACTCTCACCGGTGATCGAAGCGGCAGGAAACCCGTTCATCATGTCCTGGCGATCCACTGGGCGCGGTGCATCGAGTTGCTGAACGCGGCGGAGCGCGCGCTTGAACTCATCCAGCATCCGGAGATCACGCACCCGGAGAACTATCGCGTAGTCTGCGACAAGACGCCGTCGGAAGGGGTGGGCATCGTCGAAGCGCCGCGCGGCACGCTCACGCATCATTACGTCACCGACATGGAGGGCATCGTTCAACGGGCGAACCTTATTGTCGGGACCACCAACAACAACGCGGCGATCTGCATGTCCATCAAGCAGGCGGCGCAGGGACTGATCAAAAAGGGCGTCGAGGTGACCGAAGGCGTTCTGAACCAGGTCGAAATGGCGTTCAGAGCGTACGACCCCTGCTTCGGTTGCGCCACTCACGCAATCTCGGACGCCGTCAGGCTGGTCGTCCGCATAAGGGACTGCGACGGAAACGTGCTGTCGGAGAACAAACGGTAGGAGGCGCGCATGGCCGCAATCAAGCAGCAATACGACGGCCTGGTGCTGGGCGCGGGCATCGCCGGCATGCAGGCGGCGCTGGATCTCGCCGGGCAGGGCTTCGACGTCCTGCTGGTGGAGAAGGGGCCATCGATCGGCGGCGTGATGGTGGGACTCAACAAGGTCTTCCCGACGCTCGATTGCAGCAGTTGCATCTGCACCCCCCGCATGGCCGAGGTCGCCCACCACGAGCGGATCACTCTTCTCACCTACACCGAGCTGAAGCAGCTCGAACGGAACACGCGCGGCTTCTCGGCGACGCTCGTGAAGAAGCCGCGCTACGTCGTCGAGCAGGACTGCATCGGCTGCAGCAAGTGCGAACTGGCCTGCAACACGGCCGTTCCTCACGAGTTCGACTACGGGCTTGGCGCGCACGCCGCCATTTACATCCCGCATGGCAACGCGATCCCGCAGGTCGCCGTGCTGGACCCGCAATACTGCATGTTCGACGGCGCCTGTGCGAGGGCCTGCCCCACGAACTGCATCGACTTCACGCAGCAACCGGAGGAGATCCGGATCGAAGCGGGCGCGGTGATCATCGCCACCGGCCTTCAGTTGCTGCCGATGGGAATCAAGAAAGAGTACGGCGGCGGGCGCTATGTGAACGTAATGAATCCCCTCGCGATGGAGCGCGTCCAGAGCTCGAACGGACCGTACGGGCACATCCTGAGACCGTCCGACGGGAAAATCCCCCGCTCGATCGCCTACGTGCAATGCGCAGGGAGCAGGGACAAGTCGATTGGCGTGCCCTACTGCTCGCGGATCTGCTGCATGTACGCGCTCAAGCAGGGCATCATGATCCGGCATCACTCGCCGGAGACGCAGGTGACGATTTATCACATGGACATCCGCGCCTTCGGCAAGGGGTATGAGCAGTTCTACCAGCGCGCGATCGCGGAAGGGGTGAAGGTCGTCAAGGCCAAGGTCGCGCGCATCATTGAAGAACCGAATAAGGATCTTCGGCTTCGGGTGGAGCTGATCGATGAGGGCGGCCGCGTCGCGGAGATGCCGCACGATCTGGTCGTGCTGAGCCAGGGCATCGTTCCCGGCTGGCGTCCGGACGGGGCTGCGCCGGTGCAGATCGACGACGACGGATTCTTCCTGATCCCGGAGATGGCCGTGCGGCCCGCGAACAGTTCCCACGAGGGGATCTTCGTCGCCGGCGCGGCCACCGGCCCGAAGGACATCCCCGACGCCATCGTCGAAGCCGGCGCCGCGGCGATGGAGGCTGCGATGTATCTGGGGCACTCTCTTGTGCCTGCTGGAGGCGTGCGATGAGCGAGATCACACGGAACTGGCGCGAAGAGCTGAAGGTCTTTCGCGAACGGATGGGAGGCGTCACTCAGGAGCGCAAGGACTGGCAGAAAGAGCAGCGCGATTACGCAAAAGCGATTTCCGCAGCCCTGAAGGACGGTCCACACACGATTCCGGAGATCGCACAGTCTGCGAGCCTGCCGAGCGAAAAGGTGATGTGGCACCTGATGGCC
>CAYWST010000003.1:0-17569 GCA_964461075.1 uncultured Solibacteraceae bacterium
CGGCGAAGAGGCGTCAACCGGTTGACCGGCGACTTCAGCCTCAACGCCGCCAACGCCCTTTCCGCTTCCATGCTGCTCGAAATGGGCCTCGACCGCATCACCCCCGCGCACGACCTCAACGCCGCCCAGATCACCGAACTCGCCGAACGCCTCGGCGGCGCGGCGCTCGAAGTCGTCGCCTACCACCATCTGCCCGTCTTCCACACCGAACACTGCGCCTTCGCCCGCTTCCTCTCCAACGGCACGACCTTCGAAGACTGCGGACGCCCCTGCGAAAAGCACCGCGTCGAACTCCGCGATCCATCCGGACGCCTCCATCCGCTCATGGCCGATGTCGGCTGCCGCAATACGCTCTTCGGGGCCGAAGCCCAGCAGGGTTCGCGGCATATCGAAACGTGGCTCAATGCCGGCGTTGTGGACTTCCGTCTCGAGTTCGTCCACGAATCCCCGCGTCAGGTGGCCGCAGTGACCGCCGCGTTCGCCGCCGCTCTAAACGGCGCCATCGACTTCCGCAGGCTTGAGCAAGAGCTATCGCGCATCGCTCCGCGCGGCGTCACCGAAGGCAGCCTCTTCGTTCCCCCGAATTATCCTGAACTTCCCATCCTCCAATGACCGCCTTTATCCACAAAGCCGCTTTGCTTGCCGTCCGCGACGGGAAAATCCTGCTCTGCAAACGCAAAAAGGGCGGACCGCTCATTCTCCCCGGCGGCAAACTCGAGCCCGGCGAAACGCTCGAACAATGTCTCGTGCGCGAGGTCGCCGAAGAACTCGGCGGCCTTTCAGTCACCAACATCTCCCTCGTTAAAACCTATGAGGATATGACCGCCGGCCTCGACGGCGAGCCCGAACGCCGCATCCGTATCGATCTCTTTGACGGCATCCTCAGCGGCGAACCCGTCCCTTCATCGGAAATCGCCGCGCTCGTCTGGTTCGGCCCCGAGGACGACCTCGACACCGTCGCCCCCAGCCTGCGCAAGCAGATCATCCCCGACCTCCGCCGGGTGGGGCGGCTCCCCTGAGCCGCCATCCGCTCCCCAATCCCATCGACCTTCCAACCGCCGGAACTGAGCAACAGTTCTCTGCTCCCGCGGATTCACTGGCCTACCAGATTCGAACCCGCTCTTCCGGCTTCAGGTAGAGCTTGTTCGTGGGCTCGATCTTGAACGCGTCGTACCACGCGTCGATGTTGCGCAGGACTCCATTCACGCGGAACATGTTGGGCGAGTGGAAATCCGACGTGGTCGCCACCCGGAGGTACTCATCCCGATAGATGCTGCGCCAGACCTGCGCCCAGCCGAGGAAGAAACGCTGGTCGCCGGTAAAGCCATCGAGAACGGGGGCGGGTTTGCCGTCGAGTGACTTCTTGTAGGCCGCATAGGCGACGGCGACGCCGCTGAGGTCCCCAATGTTCTCACCGGAGGTGAATCCGCCGTTGACGTGGAGTCCAGGCAGAGGAGTGAACAGAGAGTATTGTGCGGCGAGGCGCTTGGTAAGGCCCTGGAAGCGCTGCTCATCCTCCTTCTGCCACCAGGAGCGGAGGATCCCGTTTTCGTCAGATTTGGCGCCCTGGTCGTCGTAGCCGTGACCCATTTCGTGGCCGATCACAGCGCCGATGCCGCCGTAGTTGATGGCGGGATCGGCGTTGGGGTCGAAAGCGGGCGGCTGGAGAATCGCGGCGGGAAAAACGATTTCATTGAATTGAGCATTGTAATATGCGTTGACTGTCTGCGGCGCCATGCCCCACTCTGTGCGGTCGGTGGGCTTGCTGAGGCGGCTGACCAACTCGTCCCAGGCGAAGATGCTCGTGCGGACGTAGTTGCCGAAGGCGTCGCGAGGCTTGATCTCGAGCCTGGAAATGTCGCGCCACGTGTCCGGGTAGCCGACCTTGATCATCACCTTTTGAGCTTTGCGGATAGCGGCCTCGCGGGTCGCCGGAGACATCCACTCCGAATTCTTGATCCGCGTCTGGAACTGGTCGAGCAGGTTATGGACAAGTTCGGTGATCTCGGCCTTGGCTTCGGGTGCGAAGTGCTTCTTCACGTAGACTTCGCCGACGGCTTCGGCGAGCATGCCGCTGCCGTTGGGTCCGTTCAGAGTGGAGACGGCCACCTTCCATCGCTCCGGTTGCGCCGGGGTGCCGTTGAGGATCTTGCCGTAGAACGCGAAGTTCTCGTCGTTCACCGCGGTGGGCATGACGTCGGTTAGGGAGGCGAGGTAGTGGTACCTGAGGTAGTCCTTCCATGCCGAGACGGGGGTGGCGCGGAAGAGCTTGGCCAACTCAGCAATGGCGGTGGGCTGCTGGATAACCAGCTCTTTCTGCTGGTCGAGCTTTGCGGCCTTCAAGGCCGCCTCCCAAGGAAACTGCGGGTAGTCCTTGAGCACTTGCTCGCGGGACCGGAGATTGTAGGTGAGGTCCTTGTTCCGCCGTTTCTCAAGCGGCCACTGCGCGGCGGCGATCCTGGTTTCGAGGTCGAGGATGGTTTGCGCCGAGGAGGCGTCGCCCAGCTTGGCAAGCGCGAGAACGCGGGTGACATGGGCCTTGAACTCGGAGCGTACCGCGGCAAAGCTGGGGTCCTTGGAAAGGTAGAATTCGCGGTCGGGAAGCGCGAGGCCGGCCTGAGTGACGTTGACGATGTGGCGGTCGGGGTTCTTTGAGTCGAGGGTGGGGAAGGCCACGATCGGCAGCGCGCCGCCAAAGCCCGGGCGCACGGCGAGGGTGACGACGTCCTCGTGGGTCTTGAGAGCGGCAATGGCGTCGAAGTCGGCCTGGAAGGGCTTCATGCCAAGTTCATCGATGGTTTTCGTGTCGAGGAGCGATGAGTAGAAATCGGCGATCTTCTGCTCCTTGGAACCTGGAGCGTTCTGTTTGCCCGCGAGCTCGGTTGCGATCGCCTTGACGTCGAGCTGCGCCTTCTGACCGAGCTGTTGCATTGTGCCCCAAATGCTCTGGTCGGCGGGGATCTGGGCGGTCTTCATCCAGGCCCCGCCTGCGTACTGGAAGAAGTCGTCGCCAGGCGGGATGGAGCGGTCTATCGCCTTGAGATCGAAGCCCCAGGGCCCGATTGCGGCTTTGGGAGCGGCCCCGGCCGTTTTGGACGCGGGCTGGGAGCAGCCGGCCAGGAAGAGGACGCCAGCAATGAGGATGGAAGTAAATCGGTTCATGGTTGTCAAGACAAGGCCCAGCATAAGGCCATGCCTGGCGCGCCGCTATCCGATTCGCGCAGCATTGGCAGAATCCGCCGCGAAAGCGCCTGAATCTTTGTTGCATTGGTGCGCGCGGATGACCTGCTGAAATGCGGAAAACGGCTAGTGCCCTGGAATTAGGGGATGCTACGGTACCTGAGAGTGCAACGGATGGCAGTGGCGCGGCGCAGTGACGGGTGAGCCGGTCTGCAATACATTGGCGAGGGCTTTTTGGGAGACACTCATGAATTTCTGGAAAAATAATTGGACTTATACGATCGCCTTGGGCGTGGTTCTGTGGACAAGCCTGCCGGCGGAGGCGCAGACCGCTGCGCTGGGAAAGTACACGACCAAGGCCGCCTTCATGCCGGTGGGAGAGAATCCCGAAAAGCCGACGGCCGAGATGTTTTACACGGCCTATACGTTGGACGGGGCAGATCCGGCGCGCCGGCCGGTGACGTTCTGCTTCAATGGCGGGCCCGGGGCGGCGAGCGTGTATATGCACATGATGGCGGTCGGTCCGATGATTCTCGAAGCGCGCCCGGATGGGTCCTTCCCTTCCGTGCCGGCGAAGCTGGCAGTTAACCCGCATACCTGGCTGCACTTCACGGATCTGGTGTTTATCGATCCAGTGGAAACCGGCTACAGCCGGGCCTTGCCGGGGGCGAACGGGGCGCCGGGCGATCCAGGTCCTTACCTTGAGACCGAGGGTGATCTGCGGAGCATGGCCCAGTTCATCCGGCGCTATGTAACGGAGCACGATCGGTGGATGTCGCCGAAGGCCATCGCGGGCGAGAGCTACGGCGGCATGCGGGTGGCCGCGCTGACGAAGTTGCTCATGAGCGACTACGACATTAACCTGAACCGGGCGGTGTTGATCTCGCCTTCGTTGAACTCGACGTTGGTGGGGGCGGGAGCGCACTACGAACTCGCGAACATGATGACGAGTCTGCCCACCTTGGCGGCGATTGCGGCGGCGCATCAGCGGAGCACCTTGCCCTCGGACCCGGCGATGCTGCCGGCAGCGCTGCCAGCCGTGGAACAGTATGCCTTGAACGAGTTCGTGACCGGCCTGGCTCGGCTCGGTAGAGCGACGCCCGCGGAGGCGCAGGCATTCTACGCGCGCGTAAGTGGACTGATCGGCCTGGATGCGAAGCTGCTTGAGCAATCGCGCGGGCGGGTGAATCAATTGGTGTTCGCCAAAACCTTGCTGCGGGATCGAGGTCAGATGATTGATCGCTACGACGGGCGCCAGGCTTACGACGATCCGACGCCGGACAAGCTGGAGTTTGGGAGTTTAGACAGGACGTTGATCATGATGAACGGCGTTTTGTCGGCGCCCTTTATCGATTACATGCGCCGCACAGTCGGGTTTAAGACCGATCGAAACTACATCATGTTGAACATGGCGGCCAATCAGCGGTGGAAAAGAAACAACGCTTTGGGGACACCTGAGGATCTGGCTTTTGCTCTGACGATGAACAAGGACCTGAAGGCGCTGGTGGTGCATGGGTATCATGACCTGGCTACGGCGTACTTCGAGAGCCGGTACCTGCTGGAGCAGTGTGTGTATGGTCAGAGCGCGCGGGAGAGATTGTCGTTCAACACGTACGTTGGCGGGCATATGTTCTATTTGAATGCGAAGAGCCGGGAGGATCTCTTCCGGGATTCGGCGGCTTTTTTCAAATAGGGGCATTCGAACGAGAGTTCAGGCATCTGACCAGGACCATTCTGACCGCGCGTTTCCCACAAGGCGCCCTGCACGAAATCCCCCTCTGGCTGCTGTTCAGCCTGGCCCTCTCACTGGCTCGCCTCCAGGGCCGCCGAGTGCGACGTGCAGTTCCGCAACCTCGGCATTCTCGGGTACCTTGGAAGATTCATGCCTGCCTCAGTCCTCATTCATCTGCTCTTACGCCGAACTGCACCGGTCATCCGCGTTGACGCCGTATGACCCGCCTGCTCAAACTCCTCGGGCCCGGTTTCGTCTTCGCCCTCACTGTCCTCGGGCCGGGCGACTTCGTCTCCAACGCCGCCACAGGCGCGAGCCACGGCTACGCCCTCCTTTGGGCGCTCGCCATCTCCGTCTTCTTCCGCTTCGTGTGGCTCGACACCTCGGCCCGCTACGTCCTCGCCACAGGCGAATCGCTCATGGAAGGCTACGCCCGCATGGGCCGTTGGATCCTCTGGCTCGTGCTCGGCTCGATGATCGTCATCCGGACCCTCGCCAACCTCTATAAACTCGTCCTGCTCGGCAACATCGCCGGGATGCTCTTTCCTGCCGCGCCCTCCTGGATGCGCATCGCCGTCGGAGCGGGCACTGCGGTTCTGGCCTTTCTCATCTGCGACCGTGGAGGCTACAAGGCGATCGAGTCCGGTTTCAAGCTCCTCGTCGCCGTTATGTGGGGCGCGCTCCTGTTCGCAGCCGTCATCGCGAAACCCGATCCCGCGGCGATTCTTCGGGGACTCATCATCCCATCCCTCCCTGATGACCGCGGCCTCTACGCCACGCTGTTCCTGCTAATGGCGCTCATCGGCACCGAAGCCGGCTCCCTCACCAATGTCACCTACTCCTACTTCATGCTCCGCAAAGGATGGACCGAGCCCTCCTTCCGGTCCCGCCAGTCCGCCGATCTCTGGCTGAGCGTCGGCTGCCTGTTCGCCATGGGCGGCCTCGTTCAGATCGCCGCCGCAGGCACTTTGTTGCCTGCTCACGTCAGCCCTTCCGGGGCTGAAGACCTCATCCTGCTCTTCTCGAATACGCTCGGCGCCGCCGGACGCGTCATCTTCACCTTCGGCCTCACGGCCGCCGCCTTCGGCGGCTTCATGGGCGGCACTGTCGGCTACTCCCTGATCGCGACCGATATCGCGCCGCGGTTGAATCTGCCTGCTCTTTCAACCGCCGGTCAACGCCCGTTCATCGTCCTGTGGTGCTTCACGCCGCTCGCGCTCCTGTTCGTCGCCGGCAGGCCGGTCTGGCTCGTGCTTCTCGTCAGCGCCCTCATGGCCGTCCTCATTCCTGTCATGGCCGGGATCCTGCTCCGCCTCACCAGTGACAGAGCAAGGCTCGGTGCGCTCATGCCTCCCCTGTGGACCCGATGCGCGCTCGCCATCCTCATCCTCGTCTCCACTGTCCTGCTCGGGGCGAACGCGTTACGCTGGATTCAATCCCAGGGTTTGCTGCAATGAGATTCGCCATATTCCTCTTCCTCGTGTCGCTTCTGCCGGGCCTTGTTCCCGCTCAAAGCCGCACCACGGCTATCGCTGGCGAGGTCTTTGATCCCGCCGGAGCGCCCGCTTCAAACGCCCTCGTCACTGTTACCGATCCCTTCCGCGGGACCATCCGCTCCGTCCGCACCGCGAACGACGGCCGTTACCGGATCCCCCTCCTCAATCCCGGCTTCTACGACTTGGAAGTCTCCCTCGAGGGTTTCTCGCCCGATTCGCGCCGGGGCCTTCGCCTCACGCTCGACTCCGAAACCAGGCTCGTCCATCGCCTCATCCTCGCTGGCTCAAAGACCGCCTTGGACATTACCGCCGACGCCGTCGCCGTCGGGGCCACAACCTCTGCAGTCGAAGGACTCATCGACCGTGAACGCATCCAGCAACTGCCGCTCATCGGCAGAGACTACCTTCAACTCTCCATTCTCCAGCCCGGCGTCCATGTCGCCCGGGCCTACGCAAAAAACAACAACGGCGGTTTCGGCCAGCCCCTCTCCATCGGCGGCAGCCGCCCGACACAGAACGGTTTCCGGCTCGACGGGGCGCACCTGACCAATCAGGCCGGCGCGACGCCGGGCAGCCTGCTCGGCGTGAATCTCGGCGTTGAAGCCATCGAGGAGTTCAGCCTCACCGCCAGCACCCCTGCCGCATCCGCCGGCCGGAGTTCCGGCGGCGTCGTTCATGCCGTGACCCGGGCGGGCACAAACGACTTCCACGGCAGCCTCTATTACTTCCACCGTAATTCCGCCGTCGATGCGCGCAACTTCTTCGACCAGTCGAAAACCGCCGCCTTCCGGAGGCATCAGTTCGGGGGAGCCCTCGGCGGCCCCATCCAAACCGACCGCACTTTCTTCTTCGCCAATGTCGAAGCGATCCGCGATTTCCAGGAACGTTCCACGCTCAACACCACCATCAGCGACGCCGCCAGGCAGGGCCGCCTCGTCGCCGGCAGTATCGCCATTCATCCCGCCGTCCAGCCCTTCCTCGCCCTTCTCCCCTCCCCGAACGGAGAAGTCTTCGGCGATACCGGCCTCTATCTCTTCCGCAACCCGATCCACGCGCGGGAAGCGTTCGTCACCTCCAGAGCCGATCATTACTGGTCCGCCCGCGATACCAGCTTTCTCCGCGTCACCTTCGACAACGCGTCCCGCGACGAACTCACGAATTTCGCGCTCGCCCGGCGCGACAATCGCACCCGCATGGGCTCCGCATCGGCCGAACACACACACGTCTATTCGTCCGCGGTCTACCAAACCTACCGCTTCGGCTGGCTCCGGTCGCACATGGACGCTGGCGATACAACCGCGGTCAACCCGGATCTCGATAATCCCTCCCTGGCTTTCATCCCTTCCGCGGCCGGCCCTGGCGTCTTGTACAACGCCGCTCTCAGCACGTTCGAAGGCGCGACCGGAGGCCTGGACAGGGATCGCAGCACGTTTGACTCGTACCAGTCTTACTCCGATCTGTCCTGGATGGCCGGACGCCATCTCCTGCGCTTCGGCGGGAGCGCCGAGTTCACCCACTTCGATCTCGAGAGTACCGTGCATCCGCTGGGCGAGTTCACGTTTGAAACGCTGCCCGCGCTCCTCTCGAATCGTCCACTCCGCTTTCGCGCTTTGATGCCCGGCACCGATGCAGTCCGCGCTTACCGCCAGGAGATCTTCGCCTGGTACGTTCAGGACACCATCCGCGTTTCACGCCGTCTCACCCTCGAACTCGGCCTGCGTCACGAATGGATGACCGTCCCCCGCGAAACGTCCGGCCGCATCGCCGTCCTCGATCGATTGACCGATACCGCCATGCGGACAACCGGATCGCTGTTCCGCAATCCTTCTTTCGGCAATCTCACCCCGCGAGCCGGCGTCTCCTGGGACATCGCCGGCGGAGGCCGATCGGTCCTCCGCGCCGGCTTCGGCAGCTACCCCGACCTCATCCTCTCCCACTTCCTCCTTATCGCCGGCGTCCGCAATCCGCCCTTCTTTCTCGCCGCCGACATGCAGAATCCCGCGGCGGGCTCCTTCCCGGGCGGCGCATATCGCGACCTCGCGGGCCAGGGAGTTCCCGACTACCGCGTTGAAAGGCTTGCTCCCCAACCCTCCCAGCCGATGGTGCGGCAGTGGAACGCCTCCTTCCAGCAAGCATTGGCCGGCAACTGGAGCCTGCAGGCGACATATGCCGGCTCCGGAGGACGCAATCTTTCCACGCTGATCGAAGACGCCAATCTCTTCCCCTATGTGCGGCAGTCCGACGGCCGCATCTTCTTCCCCGCCGGCGGAGTCAAGCCGAATCAGGTCTTCGGCTTTATCCGTGACCGCCTCTTCGATGGCCGCTCCTCTTACAACGCCCTTCAGACCTCGTTGCGAAAACAATGGCGGGCCGGGAGTCTGCTCCAGGCTTCCTACACCTGGGCCAAGAGCATCGATGACGATTCCACCACCTTTGCGAGGACCGACTCCTCCAACTCGATCGGCATCCCCGCCGGCGGTCTGCCCGGCCTGAACCGCGGGCTCTCCAACCACGATGTCCGCCACAATCTGACTCTGCACTCCATCTGGTCGATCCCCGAAAGCGCATTGCCCCGGCGATTCGGCGCGTGGCAGATCGGCACGGTGATCTCCGCTGGTTCCGGCCTGCCTTTCTCCGCCACCCTGGGCTACGACGCCGCCCGCACCGGCACCTCCCGCCCGGACTACCGCGGCGGCCAGCGCCCTGACGCCAACCCTGCCTTTCAAGGCTCCGCCACTACTGGCGATCCCAACCGCTGGTTCAAGCCGGAGGCGTTTCTGCGGCCCATCTCCGGATACCTCGGCAATCTCGGCAGGAACACGCTCATCGGCCCATCGTGGTTCAGCGCCGACGCCATGCTGAATGGAGACTTCACAATTCCTCGCACGGAAGACGTTCGCCTGTCCATGCGGTTTGAAGTCTTCAACCTGACCAATCACGCCAACTTCGATCTCCCCGGGGGCAGGCGCTCGCAGGTCTTCAGCCGGACGGGAGTCCCCGAAGACGCCGGCCGCATCACCAGCGCCGGCCCGGCACGCAAATGGCAGGGCGGGTTGAGGCTGAGCTTCTGATGTGGCAACGCGCGAAGTTGCTCGGCCGTTTCGCCGCGGGACTTGGCCCTTTTCTGGCTGAGACAACCACTGTCGATCAGGCTCGCCGCATGCTGATCGACTCTCGCCAGAACCGCGCGGAGAGCTTTCTGCGCATCCTGGATCGCGCGGTCTTCGGCTTTCCCACTCGGCCTTACGCCTGGCTGTTTTCCAAAGCGGGCCTCGACAGGAACTCCGTCATTCGAATGGTTGCCGAGCACGGTGTTGAAGGCGCTCTCGATCGCTGGCTGGACCGCGGCATCTACATGACCCTCGATGAGTTCAAGGGGCTTGCGCCCATCCGGCGCTTTGGAGAGGAACAAGCCTTCGACTCTTCCGATTTCGACAATCCGCTCCTTCGGCGCGACTTCGAAGCCGTCACCAGCGGTTCGAGCGGAGCGCGCCGCCGGTTGGCGATCGACCTCGACCTGCTTAGATACGAGTCGGCATTGCACGCCGTCTTCTTCACATCGGCCGTCCCCAGCGGGACTCCGATGTCGGCCTGGCGTCCCGTGCCCCCAGGCACCGCAGGCATTAAGCGCGTCCTCTCTCATCTCAAGATCGGCGGCCGCGTCGACCGCTGGTTCACCATGCAGCCCTTCTCGCTTTGGCGGCCCAACACGATGTCGTGGCCCGTGACGGTCTCCGCCCTCCTCGGCTGCCGCCTGGCCGGCAGACCCTTTCCCGTCCCGGACTACGTGCCCCTGGATCGTGCGGAGATCGTCGCCCGTTGGGTGGCGTCCACCCTTGAAAGCGGAGTGCAGCCGTATCTTGATACGACCTCCAGCGGCGCGGTCCGCGTCTTGCAGGCGGCCCGTGACGCAAAGCTCAGCCTGCGCGGCGCATTCATCCGGACGGGCAGCGAGCCATTGACTCCGTCGCGGGCGGCGCTTTTCGTTGAGGCGGGCTGCACGGTCCGCAGCCACTACTCCATCTCCGAGACGGGGCCTATCGCAATGGCTTGCCCCAATGCCAGGACGCCGGACGACGCCCATCTGATCGACGGCAAGATCGCCATTGTCCAACGTCAAGGAGTCCCGCTCGTCAAGGCTCCGGATGGGATCGCCCCGCTCTACCTGACTACCCTTCTGCCCTCGACGCCGAAGCTCATGATCAACGTCGAGAGCGGCGACTACGCTCATCTCGAGCAATTTGACTGCGGCTGCCCTTTTGCCGAACTCGGCTTCACGACACACTTGCACAGCATTCGCAGCTACGAGAAATTGTCCGGCGCCGGCGTCCATTTCACCGGCCAGGTGCTCATGGACATTTTGGAAGAGACCCTTCCCGCGCGTTTCGGCGGCGACCCGACCGACTATCAGTTTGTGGAGGACGAGGTGGACGGCCTCCCGGTGGTCTGGCTGCTGGTCCATCCAAGGCGAGGCGATTTGAATGAACAGGCGATATCCCAGGCGGTGCTGGACGCATTAGCTTCGAAGGGCGCAGCCGGCGCCATGATGGCTGGGTTCTGGCGACAGGGCCAAGTAGTGCGAGTGAAACGGCAGGCGCCTGTGGCGAATGCAGCGGGGAAAATCCTGGCTCTCCACCAGACCAGGCGGGGGCGTTAGCCGTCTCGATCCGGCAGCGCCACGAACATCTGATTCTTGCCTTTCCGGCTTGGCGGAATGGCCTCCATGGGAACGGCGCGAATGCTGACGATCGGCGGGGCGGCCGCGGTGACCGCTCGCTCAATCGACTGATTGGCTTGATCCACCGGCGGCGCGCCAGGCAGAACGTTATACCAGACCTCAACTTCGTTTCGGCTGGTCTGGACCAGACGATACTCGCGGAGCCAGCCGATGAACTCGAGCAGCGGGTTGATGAGTTGGAAGGGATGAACGCGGACTCCGTCCGAGAAGTAGAAGAACTCGTTGAGCCGGCCTTCGATTTCACGGAGAGTGCGGACCGGCGCGCCGCAGGGGCAACTCGACGGCCCGGCGATCGCCCAATCGTCCAGCGCGTAGCGGATGAACGGCATGGCGTAGGCGTGGAGGTTGGTGGCGAAGACCTCGCCTTCTTCACCGTCGGCGGCCGGACGTCCGTCCTTGAGCACCTCCACGTAATGACAGCCTTCATTGAGGTGGAACAGCCCCGTTTGCGGGCATTGCGAGGCGAGCAGATTGAACTCGCACGCGCCGTAACTGACGTACAACGGGCATCCGAAAGCGTCGGCGATCCGGCGGCGCATGTCCGGAGTGACGGTCTGAACGCCGGCGGTGAGATACTTGAGTCCGAGACTGCGCAGTTCGTGCTTCGGGACTTCGAGGGAGAGTCGATGGATGGCGTCCGCGTGGCCGGTGAGGACCGCGGGCCGTATCTCGCGGAGCTTGGCGGCGACGCCGGAAGGATCGTGTTTCAAGTGGCTGACCATCCGGACGCGGAGCAGGTTCAGTCTCATCCAGCCGGGATCGGAACGGTCGGAGCGGCCGCCAAAGGCGGCGTCGAGGCCCGTGCGCATCGAGACGCGGGTATCGAACAAGCCGAGACCATAGTCGAAGTGCTCGCGGAGTCTGAAGGCACGGAGGACGAGGTCTTCGAGAGTGGTCCTGTAGACGGCCAAAGGGAGGCCGGTGGAACCGCTGGTGACATGGCGGCCGAGCGATGAGGCCCGGTACCCGGTGGAGACCAGGGTCTCGGCAGGGGCCTGGTACATGGTCTTGCGCGTGATGGGGTAGCGGGCGAAGTCCTCGAGACTGAGGATGGGACCGGGTTGGAGGCCTTGTTCACGCCAGTACGCGGCGAGGCGGGGATTTCGAGCCCAGGCGTGGGAGACGATGCGGTCGAGGCGGCGGATTCGATCCTGACCGGTCAATGCCTGTCGATGACACAGGACGGAGAGGATGGTTGAAAGATGCCGGAGGGCAGGCACACGGCCAGTCTAGCCCAACCACGGATCTTGGGATTCTCGCCCCTTGCCGCTTCAGAATCGAAAGCCGTCTCAGTGGTCGGCGACGGCGCCATCCGGGAACCTGAGCTGCTGGCGGTTATGCGGTTGATAAGGCCGTTGCGCAGCGACCTTCTCGTCGAGGTCGACTCCCAGACCGGGACGCTCTGGCGGCAGGGCGAAGCCCTTCTCGTAAGCGGGTCCGCCGCCCATGAACAGGTCCTTCCAATACTGCTCGTTGCCCCGGTGGGTAATCTCCTGGATGGAGAAGTTCGGCGTGGAGAAGTCGACGTGCAGCGAAGCCAGCGTACTGACATCGCTCTGCGGATTGTGCGGCGCGAGTTCGATGCGGTACGCCTCGGCGATGGCGGCGATCTTCTTCATCTCAAGAATGCCGCCGCAATGGACCACATCGGGCTGGACGTAATCCACCAGATGGCGGCTGCAGATCTGGGTGAAACCGTACTTGGTGAACAGCCGCTCGCCCGTGGCGAGCGGAATGCGCGTCTTGCTTCGCAGCAGGGCGAGTTCGTCGAGATCCTCGATCTGCGTAGCCTCTTCGACGAAGTAAGGGGCATACTCCTCGGCGCGGCGGCAGAAGTCCATCGCCATCACCGGCGTCGCCTTGCCGTGCAGATCGATGCAGATTTTGAAGTCGGGGCCCACGGCTTCGCGGACGGCCTTGAGGTTGGCAATTCCTTCGCGGACCGAGCGCACGGGATCGATGACATCTCCCTGCGTGGTGATGAATCCCGCCTTGCAGCCCGTCCAGCCGTCCTGCTTGGCCGCGAGCCAGTTCTTTGCGTAGTCCTCGGGCGAGCGGCCCCCGGCATGGACGTACATCTGGACGCGCTCCCGCGCCTTGCCGCCCAACAGGCGCCAGATAGGCTGGCCAAGCGCCTTCCCGAGAATGTCCCAAAGGGCGATCTCGACGGCGCTGATCGCCGAATTGAGGATCGGACCCCCGCGCCAGCGAGGCCACCGGAACATCGTCTGCCAGTGCATTTCGATATCGGCCGGGTCGCGGCCGGCAAGGTAGCGTCTGTGCTCCTCGATGGCGGCCGCCATGGTGGCTTCCTTGCTCGTCACCGATCCTTCGCCGAGCCCGGTCAGCCCCTGGTTGGTGTAGATCTTCACGAAAACATAGTTCACGGCGTTCGCGCCGCCGCGGTTCACGATAAAGGTCTTCAGATCGGTGACTCTCAGGTTGAGCGGTTTGGCCCTATCCCGCACCTGGGCCAGAAGCGGCTGGAGCGGCGTCAGGCAGATCCCGCCAATGAGTTCACGTCGTGTCATGTTGCGTGCTCCTTTCCCGCGCAAAGCGCCGCGTGACAGTATACGCGCTGTTGTGGCATATTCATCGAGTCGGATCAAGGGAGGTTGCGCGAATGCTGCGGTGTCTATGTTTGTTTCTGCTCACGCTTCTGCCGGCTCTGGCCGCGGATGTGTCGGGAACCTGGGACATGACGGTGAATACGGAGGCGGGCACGGGGAATCCGGTCTTCACCTTCGAACAAAAGGGCGAAGCTCTCAGCGGGACATACAAGGGCTTGCTCGGCGAGGCGAAGCTGAGCGGGACGGTCAAGGGCGACAGGATCGAGTTCAGTTTCGAAGGCGCGTATGAAGGCAACCGAATCCGGATTCACTATTCGGGGACTATCGAAGGGGCCGGTTCGATGAAGGGCGTTGCGCGCTTTGGCGATCTGGGCGAGGGGACCTGGAGCGGCAGGAAGCGTTAATCGCGCGCCAGCGAGTACCGCACGATTTCTTCGTCGTTGCGGGCGATGATGTGGCGGTTGGCATAAGCCGGATGCGACCAGTTGACGTTGACGAGTTCGCGCCGGTTGCCGGGATTGGAAGTCGGCTTGATCAGCGCCGTCCGGCTGATCTCTTCGTAGCCTTTCGGGGAGAGCCGGGCGATGATAAGTTCACCGCGATCGTTGTTGATGAAGTACCGATCGCCGTTGCGAACGATAAAGCCGGATGCCCATCGTGCCTTCTCCTTCGTCACGGCCAGGATTTCCCAGACACGCTCGCCGGTTGAAAGGCGCAGGCAGCGGAACTGCCCGTAGCTGCAAATGCCGTAGATGTGGCCGCTGTCGATGACGGGCGTATTCACGACGGTGTGAAGTCCGTCCGTCCTGATCTCGCTGGAGCTCTTTCCCTGCCAGAGCAGCTTGGCCGCGCCACCGGAAACATCGAGCAGCATCGAGCCGTTATAGAAGGATGAGACGAGCAGCCGCGCGCCGTCAAAGACAGGCGTAGAGAGCGTAACGCCCATGTGGACGCGGAAGGGCTGCCGCCAGAGCGGTTTTCCAGTGGCAGGATCGAGCGAGGAGACAGCATCGGGATTCCAGGCGATCAACTGGCGGCGTCCGGCGGCTTCGATGAGAATGGGCTGCGCGTAGCCCATGTCATCGCCGGGCGGGAGGGCGCGCCAAAGCTCGCGCCCGGTGGTTTTGTCCAGCGCGACGGCAAGCGCGTCGGGGCGCCCGCCGGCGATGACGATGAGACGGTTCCCGTCCACGAGCGGCGCACCCGCGATGCCCCACACCGGAACTTGCGTATTGAAATCCTTGACATAGTCTTTGCGCCAGACGACCTCGCCCGTCCGCGCTTGAATGGCGAGGAGCATGCCGCTCGCCCCTGCCACGAAGACGCGCCCGCCGTCGACGGTGGGTGTCGCGCGAGGACCGTAGGCGTAGCTGACGCCGCGGTAATCGGCGATCCATTCCCGGGACCAGAGAACCCTGCCGGTCTTCTCGTCGAGGCAAAGCAAACGCTCGATGCCGGCCGTCCCTTCTCCTTTTTGGAAATCGGTGACGAAGACGCGGCCTTCGGCGACTGTAGGCCCTGCAAACCCGGCGCGGATGGGAACACGCCATGCGGCGCGCAGGCCCTGCTCGGGGAAGCGATCGACGATGCCGGTTTCGTTCCAGACGCCGGCTCTGCCCTTGCCTCGCCACTCGGGCCAGTCTTCGGCATGGACGCAGACGGCGACGAGTCCAATTGCCGATAGCGCGGAGAGTCCTGCGGTCTTCATTTGGCGGTGACCGGTCCGGACGGCGGCCCGGCTTCGCGCTCGCGGGCGGGGTCGTAATTGGCATTGGGCTGCGGAAGCTGAGCGTTGGTTTCGCGCAGCCAGGCTTCGAGACGCTTTCGGAGCGCGGCGGTCTTGGCGGGCTCTGAGCCGGCGAGATCGCGCGTTTCGCCGATGTCGTCCTTGAGGTTGTAGAGTTCGGCGCGGTTGTCTTCGAAGAACAGGATCAGCTTGTCGTCGCCGCGGCGGATCGCGGCTGAGGGGCGGCCGAGTTGCGGACTGTAGTGGGGATAGTGCCAGAAGTTGTCGCGGTTGAGCGACGCCGCGCCATTCAGCAGAGGGACAACACTGCGTCCGTCCATCTGGCGCGTCATGGAGGCGCCGAGGCCGGCGGCTTCCGCCAGGGTCGGAGCGTAATCGTAGCTGACAACCGCATCGTGGCACTGGCTGCCGGGCTTGGTGACACCCGGCCAGCGGATGATCGTGGGCACGCGGATGCCGCCCTCATACAGGTGGCCCTTGCCGAGGCGGAGCGGAAGATTGGAAGTCACCGGCCGGTTCTTCCACTCGCGCGAAGCGACCCCGCCGTTGTCGCCGCTGAACAGAACCAGCGTATTGTCCTCCAGACCGCTTTGGCGCAACGCCTCGAGAACGCGCCCCACGCTTTCGTCGACGCTTTCGATCATGGCAGCGTACTCGCCGTAGTTCTGCGGATTCTCAGGGCGCGATTTCGCATCGTATTTGCGGACCTTTTTGGGCTTGCCCTGAATCGGCGTGTGGACGGCGAAGTGGGGCAGATAAAGAAAAAAGGGCCGGTCTTTCGAGGAGTTGATGAAGTCGATGGAAAGATCAGTGAGGCGATCGGTGAGATACTCGCCGTCGCGCCCGTCAAGAGGGATCTTCTTTTTCCAGGCGGGAAAGAAGAAGTCGTTGGTGGAGCCGGCTTCGTCGCCGCCGAAGGCGATCTCGAAACCCTGAGCGGAGGGGAGAAAGCCGGTCTTGCCAAGATGCCACTTGCCGATGCAGGCCGTGCGGTAGCCGCGCTGCCGGAGCAGCTCGGCGATGGTCACTTCTTCGAGAGGCAGTTCCAGACGCGTGTTCGGCTGCAGCACCTTCGTGAAGTGGAACCGGTTGGAGGCGCCCTGCAGATGCGCGGTGAGGTGGAGCCGCGCGGGGTACTTGCCGGTCATGATGGCGGCGCGTGTCGGCGAGCAAACGGGACTCGCCGAATACCCGTCGGTGAAAACCATGCCGGACCGGGCAAGCCGGTCGATGTTGGGGGTTTCGTAGAACTTGCTGCCGTTGTACGAGGTGTCGGTCCAGCCGTAATCGTCGATGAGGACGAGAACGATGTTCGGCGGGCGCCGCGCCGGGGCGAAGGAGCGCAGGAACTGGCGGCGGGAGACCATGGCGGTTACCGGCAGTATACTCTCCGCGCTCACGGGTCGCGATAGAAGCGCGCCGGGGAGACTTCAACAATTCATGCGCAGGGGCAGGGATTGCACGCGGTCAAGGTGAACACGGCCGGCGCGCCGCGGCTTCCCATGGGCCGCTGCATCCCCACGCTGACGGCCACGAACGTCCGCAAGATCGGGGCCGCGTCGCAGAACATCCGGAAGGCGCTGGCGCCCGGCAGCGACACCATGGTGCGTTGCCACACCGAGTTCGATCCGCCTGCGGAATCGCTTTCTGCGGCGGAGTCTCGGCGATCATGGAGATCGCGAACTTCGCGGCGATGTATCGCATTCCGGCCGCCACGCACAGCGCCGGCGTGAATGAGTGGCAGCGCGGGGGCGATCCCGCGGACTGGGTGGAGCCCTGAACACTCGCGGAATCGGATAGACTGCCTAACACTGGGTTACAGGCAATGACCTTTTCGATCAACCGCAGGAAGTTCCTGCAGAATGCCTCCACCGCGTTCGCGGTCTCGCAACTCGGCGCTTATGGCGCGGAGCTGGCGAATCAGAAGCCGCGCCGGGTTGGCCTCATCGGCGCAGGCTGGTACGGCAAGAGCGATCTTTGGCGGCTGGTGCAGGTGGCGCCGGTCGAAATCGTCTCGTTGTGCGATCCGGACAAGCATATGCTGGCTGGAGCGGTGAAGATCGCCCAGGAGCGGCAGGCGTCGAAGAGGGCCCCGCGCACGTACAC
>CAYWST010000003.1:17579-47032 GCA_964461075.1 uncultured Solibacteraceae bacterium
TCGCCGGCGAGCGGCAGCCGGGAAAGAAAGCCCCAAGGACTTACGGCGATTACCGCGCGATGCTCAAGGAAAAGGATCTCGACATCGTGCTGATCGGATCGCCGGACCATTGGCACGCCTTGCACGCCATCGCCGCGATCGAGGCGGGCGCCGACGTCTATCTGCAGAAGCCGATCAGCGTGGATGTGCTGGAAGGCGAGGCGATCCTCGCCGCCGCGCGCAAGCACAATCGCGTCGTTCAGATCGGTACGCAGCGCAAGAGCACTCCGCATCTGATCGACGCGAAGAAGCAGGTGGTGGACGCCGGACTGCTCGGCAGGATCGGCCATGTGGACATGTGCTGCTACTTCCACATGCGGGCGAACGGCAATCCGCCGCTGCAGCCGGTTCCCGGATTCCTCGACTACGAAATGTGGACCGGCCCCGCGCCGCTTCGGCCCTATGACGGCCTGCCGCACAAGCGGTGGTGGCGGACCTTCATGGAATACGGCAACGGGATCATCGGCGACATGTGCGTTCACATGCTCGACACCGTTCGCTGGATGTTGAGCCTGGGTTGGCCGGATCGCATCAGCTCGACCGGCGGGATCTTCGTGCAAAAGGGCGGCAAGTCGAACATCACCGATACGCAGACGGCGGTGTTTGAGTACCCCGAGTTCAAGGCGGTGTGGCAGCACCGCTCCTGGGGCGCGCCCACGGATCCGGACTACCCCTGGGCCCTTTTCCTCCATGGCGAGAAGGGCGTGCTCAAGGCGAGCACCCTGCGCGCCGACTTCATCCCTCTCGACAAAGGGTCGAAGCCGATTCACTTCGAATGCCTGTACGAGCGCGAAAAGTACCCGGAAGACGTGAAAGAGAAAGACATCGAGTTGAACGCCGCCCCGGCGACCCGGCGGCACATGCTCGATTTCCTCGCCGCCATCGACAAGCGAAGCCGCCCGGTGGCCGACGTCGAGCACGGACACATTTCGACGGCAAGCTGCATTCTGGCCAACGTGTCAATGAACGTTGGACGGCCATTGGTCTACGACCCGGCGAAAAAAGCCGTCACGGGCGACGCCGAGGCCACCAGACTACTCAAGCGCGCCTATCGCGCTCCCTGGCAGCACCCGGGCTAAAGCGCGACGTCCATCCCGAACGCCGCCTTCACAGCTTCCTTGTAGGCCGGACCGTCGAGGCTGTTGAACCGGATCCACTCCTCGTCCGAGAGAGAGGCGCGCCAGGCGAGGAACGGCGCCGCGTCGGGCCCGGCGGGATGGCGAAGCTGCCATGTGCCGCTTTCAATCACGTCGCGGATCACTTTCGCGACCACGATCGGCGGCGTCGGGCGGCTCAGCGCAGCGTGAAACATCGCGGCCATGTTTCGAACCTGCTGATAGCGGGACTCGGGCGGCGTCTCAATCGAGCGGGCCATTTTGGTGTCGATGATGCCGGGCTCCACCAGGGCTACGCGAATCCCGAACGGCTTCACCTCTCCGGCCAGCACCTCGCTCAGCGCTTCGAGCGCGACTTTGGAAGCCGCGTAAGCGCCCATTGGCGAGCCCGCGATCCTGCCGGCGACGGAGCTGATGTTGACGATGCACCCGCCGCCCCGCTCCCGCATCCGCGGCAGCACCTGGTGGATGCAGCGAATCGCGCCGAAGTAGTTGGTCTCCATTACCGCCTTGAAGCCTTCGAGCGGGAACTCCTCGATGGGCGAGTGGCTCTCAATGGCGGCGTTATTGACCAGGACGTCGATTTCCGCACCCGATGCCGCCAGGCCGGAGAAACAGCCGCGCACGGATTCGTCGGAGTTGACGTCCATAACGTGGATCGAGATCGGGAGCCCCTCGGCGGCGGAAATCCGTCCGAGTTCAGGCAGCCGCGCCGGCGGCCAACAGAAAACCCGGCCGCAAGCCGATTCTGTCAGGGCAGTTCCTCAACGGCCCGGTCGATCTGTTCCGGGCTCAGGTAGAAGTGCGGTGAAAGCCTGACGTAACCCTGCCTCGGCGCCCCAGTGATTCCTTTCTCGCGCAGTTTCGACCAGACCAGACGGGAATCCATGCCGGGTTTACGGATGCTGACAATTCCGGCGCCCGTTTCCGGCGTCCGCTCGATCATGGACTCGTAGCCGCGCTCCTTCGCCCCTGCCGCCAGGCGGTCGGCCAGAAACTGCACCTGACGGCCGACCGTCTCAACTCCGACCTCCAACAACAGTTCCATCGCTGCCCGCAAACCAAAGCAGCCAATCGTGTTGAGCGTCCCGCACTCGTAGCGGCCGGCGTCCCGCCGCAGGGCCATGTCTCGCGAAGCGTAGTCTACATATCCCGCAACGGTTGTCCAGCCGAACTCGATCGGCTCAATTCGATCCTGCCACTCCTGCTGAACGTATAGAACACCGTTTCCTTCCGGTCCAAGCAGCCACTTGTGCCCGTCGGCTGCCAGCGCCTGGATGTTCATCTCCTTGACATCCAACGGGAAAGCCCCCAAACCCTGGATGGCGTCCACGAAGAAGAACACCTTCTCGTCGCGGCAGATCCGCCCGATCGCCCGCAAATCCGCCCTGAATCCACTCAGATATTGAACGTAGCTGATGGCGAGCAGGCGCGCTCCACGGGCGGCCTCGGCGATTCGCTCAAGCGGGTCGAAGCAAGAGAGCCACTCCACGCGAACGCCCCGCCATTGCTCTAACTTCTTCCATATATAAAAGTTGGCCGGAAACTCCTCATTGAAAGCGATGATCCGGTCGCCGGGTTTCCAGTCGAGTCCCAGTGCGACTGTGGCAATCCCCTCGCTGGTGTTCTTGACAATCGCCACTTCGCCCGGGCTCGAGTTGATCATGCGGGCGGTGACATCCCGCAAGCCTGAGTAGCTCTCCTCCCATTTCGAGTAATGGAGCGAACCATGGAGGCATGCATCTTCCGCAAGCCACTTCATGGCGTCGGCGGCACGGCGGGACAACGGCGCGACCGCCGCATGATTCATATATATGAGGTGGCCGCCAACCGGAAACTCGTTGCGCCACCGTGCGGCGAGTTCCTGCGACTCCAGAAGACTGTAACCCATCTCTATGAGTGTACGTTCAAAGCAATAGAGATCGTTGTTCCGGCTGGCCGGGACTATACTCGGATTGAGGACATCCACCATGACGCTCGGCAATTGGAGCTTAAAGCTGGGATTGGCGCTGGCTTTCGCGGCGATGTTCGCGTTCGGCGGCCCGCAGGACAAACCTGCCGAAACGCAGACCGCGCAGAAGGACAAGAAAGAGCAGAAGGACAAGAAGAAACTGAGCGCGAAGAAGGACGTGGACGAGATCGGCAACCGCGACGTCGGCAAGGGGCTCAACATGTACTCAATCGAGAAAGAGATCGCCATGGGCAAGCAGTACGCCATGGAGATCGAGCGCATGGCCAAGATCGTCGACGATCCGGTCATCGCCGAGTATGTCAATCGTGTGGGGCAGAACCTCGTCCGCAACTCCGACTGCAAAGTCCCGGTGACCATCAAGGTGATCGACACCGACGAACCAAATGCTATGGCTCTGCCTGGCGGGTTTTTCTACGTCAACACCGGGCTGGTGACCCTCGCCGAGAATGAGGCCGAGATCGCCGGCGTCATGGGTCATGAAATCGCCCACATCGCCGCCCGCCACGGGACCAAGCAGGCTACCCGCGGGCAGATCGTCAACCTCGCCAGCCTGCCCCTGATCTTCATGGGCGGCTGGACCGGCTACGGCATCCGCCAGGCAGCCTCGATTCTGATCCCGATGGGTTTCCTCAGCTTTTCCCGCGCCTTCGAGGAAGAGGCCGACCTGCTCGGCCTGCAGTACATGTACAAGGCGGGCTACGATCCGAACGGCTTCATCGATTTCTTCGAGCGGCTGGAATCGCTTGAGAAACGGAAGCCCGGCGCAATCAGCAAGATCTTCCGCTCCCACCCGCCAACCGGCGACCGCATCATCACCGCGCAGAAGAACGTGGCCGAACTGCTCAAGGAAAAGCCTGAGTACGTTGTCACCACCTCCGAGTTTGAGGAAGTTAAGGCGCGTATTATGGCGTTGAACAATCGCCGCAAACTCGACTCGACCGAAGACCCGAACCGTCCGCGGCTGCGGAAGGCGCCGGGCGGTGGCGCCACGCCGGTCGAGGGCGAAGACGATAACGCCAAGAAGCCGAAAGAGGATCCCGACGAGCGGCCAACCCTCAAGCGCCGCAACTAAGGACGCGCGAAGCAGAACGGCGTCAGTTTCAGGCTTTCTGAAGCTGGATCTGACGCCGTTTTGTTTTTGATCAGAAGAACGCCGCTTACTTGCTCTTCTTCTTGGCCTTCTGCTCGGCGCGCGCCTTCTCCTGAAGCTCCTGGAACTTGGTCCACTGCTCATCGGTCAGGATGGGTTTGATCTTGGCCTCGGTCTCGGCCAGGATGTCGCGGATTTTCCTGGCGGAGCCCCGCTTATCGGTGCTGGATTCCGCCCGTGCGGCCTTGACCTTCTCGGCCTGCTCGGCAAGAATCGGTTTGATTTTTGCCTTCTGGTCCTCGCTCAGGTTGAGGCTATCTATGGCGGACCGCACCCGCTCCACCGCCGCGGGATCGCGGCGTTGCGCGGACGCGGGGATTCCCGTCAACAGGGCAGCAGCCAGCAAGGGCACGCCAATCGCTTTGATGACAAACACGGATTCAAATCCTCCTACTTGATCCAACCCATCTGTCTGAGCCCGGTTTCGGGCTCCAGTTTGTCGAAAAACGTAAATGCCGCCCGTTGGCGCCCGTGTTCCAGGGCCACGCCGTAGGGCGGGTCTGTGAACTTGAAGGTCTCGCGCAATTTGGCCGAGTCGGAGGAGAGTTTCGCCTTGAAGCCGGTCGCGGAGAGAAACTGCGGTCCCCACTGCGGATTGGCCGTCGCAACGGCGATAATCCGGACGTCCTGCCACTGATAATTTTGCAACTTCCGCGCGGCGGCGTCGCAGTGGGAACACTCCGGATCGAAAAAGTAAAGCAGCACGCGGCCCTGATGGAGGTTGAACGCCTTTCCATCGACCGCGATTTCAGCGGGAGCCTCGATCCCAGTCTGGCGGGCTTTGGTCATGCCATAAACCGCACCGGCGAAAACAGTCACCGCCGCCAGAACCAGCAGAGCCTGCCGGAGGCTCTCCGACGGGCGGGCCCAAAGACCGGCGACCACGGCCGCCACGAGCATCAGCGCGTCGCTGATGAAGAACTCCGGCCCCACCGCGCGCTTGAGCCAGGGAAAGCAGGAGCAGTCCTCGCCGGCCAACGCCTGATAATTGGCGCCGACATAGACCATAAAGGCTACAAGCATCAGCCCGGTGAGCCACGCCCCCCATCGCCGCCAACGCGGCACAATCAGCAAAACTCCGGCCCAGGATTCAAAAATCCCCGCAAGCAGCGCCGTGGCCAGGGCAAGCTGGGTTGGAATCAGCGCCTGAGCCATTCTGGCGGTCGTCGCCAGCGGGTCGCTCAGCTTCCAAATCCCCGCTCCCAGAAAAATGACCGCGAGCGCGAATGCGCAAATCGTCGCGGACCACTGCTTCCACCCTGCCAGTTCCAACGTCGAAGCGGGCGCAACTTCGCCCTGTGCCATACTGTGGTCCATGTTTTTGATTGTAATCCTGCTGTCGGGTAGCATCTCTGGCTTGCTGACGGCTCAGCCGGCCGATTGGGTCTTCGAAAACGGAACAATCTACACGGGCAACCCGAGTCAGCCGAGGGTCAGCGCGCTGGCGCTGCGCGGGGACAGAATCGCAGCCGCCGGGGCCGAGGCGCTCCGCCTGGCCGGGCCTCAGACCCGGCGCGTCGATCTCAAGGGCGCGGCCGTCTTTCCCGGGCTCATCGACGCCCATGCGCATATGCGCGGCCTCGGCGGCTTGCTTGAATCTCGTGACCTGCGCTTCACCGCCACGGTGGCCGAGATCGCCCGTTATGTCGGCGAACTCGCCGCCGCCAGGCCCAAAGGCGAATGGGTCACGGCCCGCAACTGGGACCAGACCAATTGGGGCGGCGCGCTGCCCACGGCGGCCGATCTGGACAAAGTCGCGCCCGGCCACCCTGTCTACCTGACGCGCGTCGATGGCCATGCCTCCTGGGTGAACACCGCGGCGCTGCGGCTTGCGGGCGTGACCGCGGCGACCAAGGATCCTCCCGGCGGCAAAATCATTCGTGACTCTCAGGGCAATCCAACCGGCGTGCTCGTGGACCGGGCCATGGGTCTCGTCCGGTCCAGGATTCCGCCCCCCGCCTTCGAGCAGATCAAGAAACAGCTCGAGCTCGCCGCCCGCGAATGCGCGCGCCTGGGATTGACCGGCGTCCACGACGCCGGCGTTTCGCGCGAGGATCTCCGCGCCTATCGCGAGTTGATCGCCGAGGACCGCCTCCCGGTCCGCGTCTACGCAATGATCGGAGGCGACGGCGCGCTCTGGAAAGAGTACCTCGCGCGAGGGCCCGAAATCGGTTCCAAACTGACGGTGCGCTCGATCAAACTGTACGCCGACGGGGCCCTCGGTTCACGCGGGGCGGCGCTCTGGCAGGACTACTCCGACGAAAAAGGAAACACCGGCCTGCTCATGACCACCAGGCAGGATGTCGAGCGCGTCTCGCGCGAAGCGGCAGAAAACGGATTCCAGGTCTGCACCCACGCCATCGGCGACCGCGCCAACCGCATCGTTCTCGACGCCTATGCCGCGGCTCTTGGAGGGAAGAACGACAAGCGCTTCCGCGTCGAGCACGCCCAGATCGTCTCGCTGCCCGACTTCAAACTCTTCGCCGCCAACTCGATCATCGCCTCTATCCAGGCCACGCACGCCACCAGTGACATGCGCTGGATCCAAAAGCGCGTCGGACCCGACCGCGTCGCCGGAGCCTACGCCTGGCAGCGCTTCCTCAAGCTCGGAATCCCGGTGGCTAACGGCAGCGACTTTCCGGTCGAAGAGCCTAACCCAATGCTCGGCCTCTACGCCTCCATCACCCGGCAGGACCTCAAAGGGGAGCCTCCAGGCGGATGGACTCCCGACCAGAAGATGACCCGTGAGCAGGCCCTGCACTCGTTTACCCTCGGCGCCGCCTACGCCGCGTTTGAGGAAAACCTGAAAGGAACTCTGGAGCCCGGGAAACTCGCCGATTTCATTGTCCTCGACCGCGACATGATGGCCGTGCCGCCGCTGGAGATCCCCAAGACCCGTGTCCGCATGACCGTCCTCGGCGGTACGATCGTTCATGAGGAGCGATGAGGCTCGGACTGCTGATCCTGCTGCTGGCGGCCTCCGCACCGGGGAAGATCTCGACCCTGGTGGATGATGTCTATTCCATCGGAGCCGGCCGATCGAGGTACCTCGACATCGCCATGCCCGTGGAGCCTTTGCGCGTCCTCTGCGCCTATGAGGTCGAGTCTCCTTCGAAAGCGGCAATTCGGGCCAGGCTGATATCTGCCTCGGGCGAGGTGGTAGCCGAGTCGGGCTTAAAGGCCCACGGCGGTTTCTCTGTGCGCCCCCGGAAGAAAGGCCAGTACCGGCTCGTCCTCGACAACGGGGCGAATCCGGCCCATGCGGTGCGAGCCTCCCTCCACGTCCGCGTTGTGTATGGCGAAGGCCCCCTGGAGCCGGCCCGGCGCGCTGATCCGGTCAAGGGCCAGATTCTGGTCTGGTCGTCGATGCTCATCTTCGCTTCGGTCGCGCTGTTCGCCGGAACAAGAATCAAGCGCAATCTTGATCGCAGGCCTTAGCCTCGCGCCGCCTATCCTCTCCGCGACCCTCGCGCCGCCGCCGGCTTGGGCGGATCGGGAGGGGGCGCGGTGGCGGCCCGCATCCACTGCCTCACCGGCGGCCCGGCGATCTCCGCCATTGCCTGGATCGGCAGGCCTTGGGCTTCGCAGGTGAACACCAGATCGTCGTGGTCAGGGTGCTTCTCAACACGGATCAGATCCCCCGGTTCTATCTGGCCCGTGGCGATGAGGTTCGACAGAGGTTGCACGAGAAGCCGCTCGATGGAACGCTTCAGGTGCCGCGCGCCGTACCTGGCGTCAGTCCCTTCGCTCAGCAGAAAGTCGCGCGCCGACTCGGCGGCGGTGAACACGAATGCTCCTTCAGGCGAGGATGTGAATACGCGCTGTTGCACCAGGCCGAGTTCGATATCGAGGATCTTACGCAACTGCTGTTCTCCCAGCGGTTGGAACGTCACGATCTTGTCCAGCCGGTTCATGAACTCGGGAGTGAATTTGCGGCGCGCCGCCTCAACTCCCGACCGCGACATCCGGCTCGCGGCTTTCTGATCCGCAACCGCCGCCGGCTTCTCCACCGCCGAACCGCGGCCTCCGAAACCGAGTTTCGGCTCGATCAGCGAACTCATCTCCGACGCGCCCAGGTTGGAGGTCATGAAGATCATGGCCCGGCTGAAGTCCACCTTGCGGTTGTCCCCCAGCGTCAGCGTCGCCTTGTCGAGAATGCCGAGCAGGAGGTTCCAAAGCGAGTCCGAGGCCTTCTCGATCTCGTCGAACAGCACAAAGCTCACCCGGACCTTGTCGGTGTGGTACTGGTTGAGGACTTCCTGGCTCAACAACGGGTGGGTTTCGCGGTGGCCTAAATATCCAGGCGGCGAGCCGATCAGCTTCGCGATCTCGTGGCTGTGCTGAAACTCGGCGCAGTCGACTTTAATGACCGCCCGGGGGCTGCCAAGCAGAGTCTCGGCAGTGGCCTCGACGATCCTTGTTTTTCCCGAGCCGGTCGGGCCCAGGAAGAGGAGACTGCCCACGGGACGGCCCGGCGCGGCCAGGCCCGTCAGGTGCATCTGGTAGATGTTGACGATCTGCGCGATCGCTTCATCCTGCCCGACGATGCGCTGCCGCAGTCCCGTCTCCAGGGAGGAGGCGTCGCGGCCCGTGCGGCGCGGATCCAGGAGCCGGGACTGCGCCGCCCGCGCCTGAACCGCCTCCGCCGGACGTTTCGGCAAGCTGAAGCGCGAACGATCCCTTTGGCTGGACCTCGACTCGCCGGCAGTCACGCCAGGCGCGCCCTCTCTCATCGGCGCCGGCGGCGGCTCGCCGGTGCCGGTCGAAATGTCAAAACGAAACAGATCGCCCAAAGGGAGGCTCCTTTCCCCCGCCTCCCTAACCAAACTCGGTGACCCGCGCCTCTGGGGGCGCCGTTTCACTTCCGAGGCGGCCGGGAGGGCCTGATTTCCACATGGCTGACCAGCGATCGCTCCGGCATGGCGAGGACCATCGCCACTACTTCAGCCACGTCCTCCGGCTGGATCTTCCAGTCGGCGGGACCGGACCGGCCGAATTCCGTGCTGACGCTTCCAGGTAGCACGGTGCTGACCCGCACACTCTCATATCGGTGGTCCAGCATGATTGCTTCAGACATTCCGTTCAATCCAAACTTGGAAGCGTTGTATGCCGCCCCGCCCGCAAACGGATTCTTCCCCGCCAGACTGGAGATATTGACGATGAAGCCGCCGCCCCGGGCCCGCATCCGCGGAACCGCCTGCCGCGTGCACAGGTACACCCCGGTCAGGTTCGTGCCGATCACACGATCCCATTCCTCCGGCTCAAGCGACGGCAACTCCTTGAAAACACCCACTCCAGCGTTGTTGATGAGGATGTCCACGCCGCCCAGGTTCTTGTCTGCGAATTCAAACAACCGCTCCACCTGGACAGCGTCGCGGACATCGCAGACCGTTCCGCAGGCCGAAGGACCCAAGACCTCGAGCGCCGGGTTCAGCGTCTCCTGACGCGTTGAGCAGATCGAGACCCGGGCGCCCGCCAGAACCAGCCGTTGAGCCACCGCCAGGCCGATGCCCCGAGCCCCGCCGGTGACAATTGCAGTTTTCCCTTGCAGATTCAGCAGCATGGACCCAGTTTCCCACGGCTGATCCCAATGGCTCCATTTGCTAGACTCATGATCGTGCCCGAAATGAGCCTTGTCTGGCTGCGGCTGGCGGCGGCGCTCTATGCGGTGGGGCTGATCCAGGCCGCCCTGAGCCTGTTCCGGAGAGGGGAGTCCATTTACCCTTTTGCCCTGCAGTTGTTTGAGGTCGCCGTCGTGCTGCACGGCGTCTCGATCGTCGAACACAGCATCGCCCTGAAGCATCTGGCCGCCAACAACTTCTTCGAAACCGCGTCCCTGTGCGCCTTTCTCTTTGCGGTCGTTTATCTCTTCGTCCAGCGCCGCTATGGCTTCTCCGGTCTCAGCGTGTTCGCGTTTCCTCTGATCTCGCTGTTGACGCTCGCCGCCGCCATGGGCACGCCGGTGGCCTCCTGGAGCGACCCGCGCGTGCGCAACGTCTGGCTGCTCGCGCATATCCTGATGGTGCTCATCGGCTATGCCTGCCTGTTGTTGTCGGCCGGCGCCGCAGTTTTCTACCTGCTCCAGGAACGGCGAGTCAAGCGGCGCCGCGACGGCTCTCCAGGCAGCTTCCTGTCCCGGTTGGCGGCCGATCGCCTGCCCCCGCTCGAAACGCTCGACAGGCTCATCACCCGCTCCATGTCGATCGGCTTCGTCAGCATCACAGTTGCGGTTATCGCCGGCTCGACTTGGGCTTTCATCGAGACCGGAACCAAATGGATCAGCGAAGCGAAGATCGCCGTCTCTCTGATCACCTGGGGCTTCTACCTTCTGATGGTGTTCCTTCGCATCTCCGCAGGCTGGCGCGGGCGGAAAGCGGCTGTCCTGTCGCTGACCGTCCTGGGATTTGCCGCCCTCACCTGGGCCGCGCACGTCGGACTGAGGCCGCTGATCGAGAAATGAGCGTTCCGGCGAAGAGACTCTGGCTTGTCGGGCTGAGCCATCGCACGGCGCCAGTCGAGGTGCGTGAGCGCCTGGCGATCTCCGGCGCCGAACTCCGCGCCGCGATCGACCGGCTGCGGGATCGCCCCGGCGTCGAGGAGGCCGTCATCCTTTCCACCTGCAACCGCGTGGAAGTGGCGCTGAACGCCGGCAGCTCCGCCGCCCTCGACGCCGCCGTCGAACTGCTGGCTTCCATCCGCGGCATCGACCCCAGGTCGCTCGACCCCTACCTCTACCGCCTGGAGGATCGCGAAGCCATCCGCCACGTCTTCCGCGTCGCCGCCAGCCTGGACTCGATGGTGCTCGGCGAGCCGCAGATCCTGGGTCAGTTGAAATCCGCCTACGCCGCCGCCCGCGAACGCGGCGCGCTCGGAGGCCTGCTCGACGCGGTGTTGACCCGCGCCTTTTCTGTCGCCAAGCGCGTCCGCAGCGAGACTGGCATCGCGCGCAGCGCGGTCAGCGTCAGCTACGCCGCCGTCGAGATCGCCCGGCGCATCTTCGACGATTTCCATACCAAGCGCATCCTTCTGGTCGGCGCCGGCAAGATGAGCGAGCTGGCCGCGCGGCACTTCAAACGCGCCGGCTGCCAGAAGCTCTTCGTCACCAATCGCACGCGATCTCGCGCGGAGGAACTCGCCGCCGCGCTGGCCGGCGAGGTCATCGACTATTCCGCCTACACCGCCCGCCTGCACGAGATGGACATCGTCCTCACCTCCAGCGGCGCGGCGGAGTACATCCTGCGCAAAGACGACATGCGGCAGGTCCTCCGCAAGCGCCACAACCGCCCCATCTACGTCATCGACATCGCCGTGCCGCGAAACGTCGATCCTGCGGTGAACGATTTGGACGGCGTCACTCTGGTCGACATCGACGAACTCGGCCGTGAGATCGCCGAAAACCGCAAAGCCCGGGCCAGGGAGGCCGATCAGGCCGAAGCCATCATCGACGAGGAGATCTCCCGGCTCATCGAACGGTTCAGCGCCCGCTCGGTCGCGCCCACCATCGTCAGCCTGCAGGAACAACTCGAATCGCTCAGCCGCGCTGAACTCGAAAAGCTGCGCGTCAAGCTCGGGCCGATAAACCCCGAGCAGGAACAGGCTCTCGAAAGCTACACTCGTTCCCTGATCAACAAGATCGCCCACGGTCCGATCACCGAACTCCGGCGGGCCGCCACCTCGCCGCAGGGCGAGTACACCATCGCGCTGATCCGCCGGCTGTTCCGGCTGGAGTCGAATCAATGACGCCTCTCAGGAAACTGGTCATCGGCAGCCGCGGTTCCAAGCTCGCCCTCTGGCAGGCGCATCATGTGGCCTCGAGGCTGGCCGAACTGGGCGTGGAGACCGGGATCAAGATCATAAAGACCACCGGCGACAAGATCACCGGCGTGCCGCTGGCCAAGGTCGGCCTAAAGGGACTCTTCACCAAAGAGATCGAGGAGGCGCTTTTGGCGGGCGAGATCGACCTGGCCGTTCACAGTCTCAAGGACCTGCCCACCGTCACGCCTGAAGGTCTGACCGTGGCCGCGATCCCCGAGCGTGAAGACCCCCGCGATGCGCTGCTCGGCAAGAGCTTCGAGCAGCTCGCCGAAGGGACCAGGGTGGGCACCTCCAGCCTTCGACGGGCCGCGCAGCTCAGGAACCTCGTGCCCGGCCTCGTCATCGAGGATCTCCGCGGCAATCTCGACACGCGAATCCGAAAGCTCGAAGATGGTCAATACGATGCGATTGTGCTCGCCGCCGCGGGGTTGTCGCGGCTCGGCTGGGAGGAGAAGATCAAGGACCGCCTGGAGCCCACCATGGTCTGCCCCGCCGCCGGGCAGGGCGCGCTCGCCATTGAGACCCGCGATCGCGGAGAGGCCCTGGAGATCTGCCGTAAACTCGACCACCCTCCAACCCGCGCCGCGGTCACCGCCGAGCGCGCTCTGCTCGGCGCGCTCGGGGGCGGTTGTCAGGTGCCGATCGGCGCGTACGCCTTCCCGGTAGAGGACCGGATGCAGTTGATGGGCGTCGTCGTCGATCCGGTTTCGGGAGAGGAGATCAGGGCGGTCATCGAGGGAACCGAGCCGGAAGTGATGGGCGTCGAACTGGCCCGCATCATTCTGGAAGACGGAGGCCGCTCCATCCTTGAACGCGTCTACGGCCGCGCGATGCCGCTCGCCGGGAAGCGCGTCGTGGTCACTCGCGCACGAAAGCAGGCATCGGCGCTCTCCGATTTGCTGAAGGATCGTGGCGCGGAGGCCGTCGAACTGCCCGTGATCGAGTTCGCCCCGCTTGAGTTCGATGCGCCTGATTGGGGGGCCTACGATTGGGCTGTCTTTACATCCGCCAATGCAGTCGAAGCGTTCTTTGCGCGAATCAAGCCGTCGCCCGGCCCCCGGCTCGTGGCCATCGGTCCGGCGACCGCCCAGGCGCTGCGCGCTCTCGGCCTGGAAACCGCCGTCGTCGCCGAAGCGTCGCTGGCCGAAGGCGTTGTCAATGCGCTCTCCGCCGAACCCCTCGCGGGCAAGCGGGTGCTGCTGCCCCGCGCCGCCGTGGCTCGCGACGTCATCCCTGCGGAGTTGTCCGCGCGGGGCGCCGCCGTGGACGTGCTGCCGGTCTACCACACCGTCGTTCCGGCTGACCTGAGCGAGCGCGCCGCTTCAGTCTTCGGCGGCTTGAGAAAAGCCGACTGGGTGACGCTGACCTCGAGCTCGACCGTCAAGAACCTCCTCGCCGCGGTGGGCCGCGAGATGCTGGCGGGCGCGAGGCTCGCCTCCATCGGACCGGTGACTTCGGAGACGGCGCGAAAGCACGGACTGGAGGTGACGGTCGAGGCCCCCGCGGCCACAGTCGAGTCGCTCGCGGAAGCTATCGTCGCCTG
The DNA here is from genome assembly GCA_964461075.1 of uncultured Solibacteraceae bacterium. GTDB lineage: Bacteria > Acidobacteriota > Terriglobia > Bryobacterales > Bryobacteraceae > JACADU01. The sequence continues at coordinate 31,214 of CAYWST010000003.1, forward strand.
GGAGCAGTCAAGTGGAAATCCGAAAACGACTCAATGACGCCGCCGAGGCCGCTGAAGCCGTCCTCAAGGCCGGTGACGCTCGCCGCGTCAAGGGCAAGTTCCTCGTCGGTCGATCCCTGTTCGATGCGCGCCTGACGCTCGTCTTCGACGATTCGGCCGAGTTTCACAAGGACATCGCGCTCGGCTACAACCTGCGGCCTCTCGGCGGCGGCTGGTGCGAGATCGACCACGACGCCCGCAGGGCTCGCCTGTCGGGTTCAAGCCAGGCCTTCGGACAGGAACCGGACCGTTCACTTTCGCTCGGTTGGATCGCCGCCTGCCTGCCAGGCTACCGCTGCAAAGAGGTGGAGTAATGATCCATTCACTGCTCCTGTTGGCTTCCGCCACTACTGCGGAAGCCATGTCGCCAAACTGGAAGAGGTGAAGCCCAGCGCGGGCTATGCGGAGTCAATCGGAGCGAGGGCAGGCCCTCAGTCCGTGGTTCGCTCGGCTCGCTTGGCCGGCGTTCCTTTGGGATGACAATCCGCGCACTTCACGAAGTGGATGTCGAACCTGCTCTTCGGGTCGCGAAAGGTGGTGTCCATCTTCTCCACATCCAGACCGCAGTTGGAGAGCCGTGGATGGCAGCCGGCGCAGGAAGCGCGGGTGAATTGCCCGTGCTTCTGATGACAGGCGAGGCAGCTCAATCCTTCGTGCACGCCGATCGGTGTGCGGTCGTCGCCCGACCCGACGGCGCGGGAGGCGAGTGGCGCGTGGCACTGGTAGCAGAGCGCCTGCCGCGGATCCGGACTCATTCTTACTTTGCGCCGGCCGTCGAACATCTCGGGAGCCGCCATGTGCGCAAGCTCGATCGGCAGGCCGCTGCGGCGGTCAAAGAGACTGATCGAGGGCCTAAAGAGCTCCTGCCGCGTTCCGGCCCGGCTCCCTTTCTCCATCGGCTGGCCTTTGGTGTGGATGGCATGACAAGTGAGGCAAGGGATCGCCGGCCGCGTGATGAATTGAGTTTCCTTGAGCCTCCAAGGGCCCTTGCTGTCGACCGGCGTCACGATATCGCGGATTGATCCCTCGAAGTGCATCCCGTGGCAACGGAGACAGTCGTCCATGAGCAGACGTTTGGCGTTGTGCTCGGGATCGAGAAAGAGACGCGCGTAGGTGGTGGAGTGAGGTCCGGCGCGCCACTGGGCGAACTCCTGCTTGTGGCAACTGGCGCACTTGGGAACCATCGCCTGCACATCGGCCGATGTGAGCCGGATGCGCTCCGGAATCTCGCCGCTGAAATGTTTAACGACCCGGCGCAGACTGCTGGACAAACTGCTGGTGTGGCAATCCAGGCAGTTGACCCGGCGGTGGGAGGAGTTGAGCCACGCCTGGTGATTGGGCCGGATCTCATGGCACTTGGCGCAGCCCTCGCCCCACGAACCGCGGTAATAGTAGTCGGCGCCCGGGATCGCGGCCAGAGCCAGAACAACCGCGCCCGCGCCGCAGGAAAGGGCCGTGCGAGTTCGCCGGCTCATGACTTGAGTCCCGTCCCTTTCCAGGTCTTGACGATGTGTTCCCCCACCCGGTAGGCGTTGGCCATGATGGTCAACACGGGATTGAACGCGCCGTTGGTGACGTGAACGCTGGCATCGGCGATGAACAGGTTGTCGATCTCGTGAAGCTGGCACGCTGGATTCACGACGCTCGTCTTCGGATCTCTGCCCATGCGGCAAGTGCCCGCCTGATGCTGGCCGCCGGAGTGACCGCTGGTGTTGGGAACATTGGCCCAGATCTTGCGCGCGCCGGCTTCCTTAAGCCAGATCTCGCACTTGGCCGCCATCAGTTTCGCGGACTCGACGGTGGCGGGATGCTTCTTCCCCGACACGCGTATCACAGGCAGGCCCCAGTGGTCTTTTACTTCGGGGTCGAGATCGACGCGCATCTCCCACAGCGGGATCTCCTGAACGGGGCCTCCGGCCGATATGTGCCGGATGTAGGTCTCGCGCATCCACTTCTTGTGACCGAGGCCCCAACGCGGGAGGTCGCGGGGCGTTTTCTCAACGTACTGAATCGGGCTGCGAAGGAACTCATTGGTGAGCATGGCGCCTCCGACGACGCCTGGATTGCCGTGGGCGAAATCGCAGAGCGCCACGCCCGAGCCCGGACCGAGATCGTCGTAAATGATTTCGTCGAACAAGCCGGCGACGCGCGGATAGGAATGGCCTTGCAGGTTGCGCCCAACCCAGTCATAGCGATTGCCGAGCCCGTTGGGAAAGAGACGGTGCTTGGAAAACAGCAGCAGCCGCGCTGTTTCGATGGCGCCCGCCGCGAGCACGACAATGTCCGCTGGCTGCTCGTGAAGCCGGTCCCTTGCGTCGTAGTAGGCGACCCCGGCGGCGCGGCCGCGGCTGTCCATCAGCACTTCCCGAGTCATGCAGCCGGTGCGGACCTCGCAGTTGCCTGTCGCCAGCGCCCGCGGAATTACGGTGTTCTGCGTACCGTTCTTGGCGTCCACTTCGCACGAATGGCCGACGCACCAGCGGCATCTCATGCATGGCTGCCTCCCGTTGTAAGGCACGCTGTTCCGCAGCATCGGCACGTCGAAGGGATGCCAGCCGAGCCGTTTGGCGGCGGCCCGGAGAACTTCGCACTCCTTGCTTCCCGGCAGTGGCGGCATGGGCAGACCTCGTCTTCTCGGCCCCTTGAAGGGGTCTGGCGCGACGTCACCGGAGACGCCCACCTCCCATTCCGCCTGGTCATAGTACGGTTCGAGCTCGTCGTACCCGATGGGCCAGTCCTCAAGGGTTGAACCTTCAACCGCGCCATAGGTCGACCTCATGCGGAAGTCTTGCGGCATGAATCGCCATCCCATCGCTCCGTAGCTCACCGTGCCCGAGCCGACGCAGGCGGCGTTGTTCTGGTAGCCGGCCTCGGAAGGAAGCACGATCCGGCGTTCGCCCCGCGGACCGATCACCACGCGGGGATTCTTCCGGTCGTCGGGGCCGAACGGGTGGCCGAGAACCGAGGTGCGCTGATTGCGGAGATCGTCCTTCCGGCACTCGCCGCCGGAAGGCCAATGTCCTCGTTCGAGCACAACCACGCTCAACCCGCCCTCCGCGAGTTGCCGCGCCATCACTCCGCCGCCGGCGCCTGCGCCGACGATGACCGCATTGACCCTTGGCAGTTTCACAGCTTTTCTCCGCCGGGCTGGATGCCGCTGATCTGTGTCAACCGCGAATCATGCTGCGACCGGCCGCGGATGTTGGTCGCGGGAACACCGAGCATCAGGTAGCCAGTCTGGCCGCGGTTTCCGCCATGCCGCGGGTCGCCGTAGAAGCCTTGCAGGGTGTGCGCCAGAACCGTGGCGAAGAACCGGCCTGGATCGGGCCGCGTTCCCCACGCCGCCGGCGGCTTGCCCTTCTCGATCGACTGCAGCAGTTTTGTCTGCTCTTCGCGCTCCAGCAGATGAAACCTCTTTCCAGCGGTATCCGCCGCCACACGGTCGAGCGCGCTCAATCCCTCCCGGTAAAGCTCCTGGTGCTTGCGGTAGTGGCCGCTCAATTGCCGGTCGAGAAAGACCGGTACGCCGGCCTCCGCGCCGCCGGGAAAGTCATCGGGCGGGATGAAGCAATCGGACAAGGCGTGAACTGTGGCCATCTCCTCTTCAGTAAAAAACCGCCAAGGACCTTTGCGCGTGGAGCATGAGTTCAGCCCTCCCGCCGCGGCGGCGGCGGCAAGAAAGCGCCTTCGTCTGATTCGCATTGTGTTGTTCTGTTCTACCAGCCGAGCCGCAATCCGAACCGGAAAACCCGCTCGTCGATCCCTTCCCGGCCGATACCCCGAGTCGAGGTGATTTCCATGAACTGGCTCGAACTCACGTCGGAGTTGGGTTGGCCGAACTTCGGCGTGTTGGTGGAGTTGAACGCTTCGGCACGGAACTGGATGTCAAATCGCTCCGTGATGCGGAACCGGCGGAATACCCCGGCGTCTAGGTTGACGCTGCCGGGGCCGCGCAGTAAATTAAAGCCCGCGGTGCCGAACCGCGGTACGCGGACCTGTGCGAACGCGGTTGGATCGTAGAACTTCTGCCCGGGCCCAGTCCCGCCGATCTTCTGGACCTCCTGCTTGACCAGGTCGGCTCGCTGGGTGTTGCCCGGCGCGTTCAAATCCGCGCCCGGGGCGGTGACCGAGAATGGCGCCCCGCTATAGAGAGAGAGGATGCCGTTGACCTGCCAGCCGCCGAGCACGGCTGCACCGATCCCCGAAGAGATCCACCGTTTTCCCTTCCCGAAAGGCAACTCCGCGATTCCGGTCACGTGGAAGGACTGCGGCCGGTCAATCCCGCTTCGCGCCCTGTTCAGAACGAAGTACTCAGGCAGGTTGATCCGGGGCACTCCGTCCGAGTTTTCGTTTCCGGACCACGCCATCGCCTTGGAGAAGGTGTAGGACACCGCGGTCTGGATGCCCGAAGCGAACCGGCGCTCCAGTTTCGCCTGCATCGAATCGTAAGTGTTGGTCCCAATCGGCGCGACCTGGGAGGTCCGGGCGACCCGGCCAAACTGGATGTTCAGTGGGCGGGAAGCGTTGCCTCCGCCCGGATATCCCGCGTTTCGGTCAATATTGCCAGGTTGGTCGACCGATCTGGTCCCGACGTAACCCACTTCGCCGAGCCAGCCTTTGAATTGCTTCTGGACGACGATATTCCAGCTCTGGATGTAGCCGCGCTTCCAGTTGTTTTCCATGAGCGAGAACAAGGCGACTCGGCCGTCGATGTCGACCACGCCGCTGCTTAGGTCAGGAGCAGGAATCACCGGGATGCCGTCGCGTAGCTGGCTGGCGGGCGCGAAGCCGTTCGACGAGACCAGGTCGGAAGCCAGAATCACCGGGAAGTTCCCGCGAAAGGCGCGGATGAGCGTGTAAGGGTCGTTTGTGATGCCGTAACCGGCGCGGATGACCAAGGTGTCGCTGGCACGGTAGGCGATTCCGAATCGCGGAGCAAACCGTTTTTTGCTCTCCGGCACGCCGCAGTTTCGAGGTGTGGCGCCAACGCCGCAAATCAGCATCTTGTTCCTGGCCCAATCGTAGATCTCGATGCCACGGTCGTCGCGTGTGATCAACGGGAAGTACTCCCAACGCACGCCATAGGAAATCGTCAGCTTGCGGTTGACCTGCCAGCGGTCACGGATGTATGCGGCATACTGCCAGTTCCGGGTTCTCAGTTCCTCGGGAATCAGCGCTGTCCGGCCCAGCCGGTTCGTCACTCCCAGCAGGAACGAGCCGAAGGAGTTGAACTCGCTGCCTACAGGTCCGTTGCGCAGCCTCGTCTGGCCCTGCGCGAATCCGAATCCGCCGGAGGCGCCAAATGGCGCTCCGGAGAGTTCGGGCTGCGCCTGATTGATCGCCAGGTGGTACATGTCGAATCCGGCGCGGATATTGTGCGTGCCCTTGGTCCAGTTCACGTTGGCGACCCACTGGTATTGCGGGTCGTCCTGGAACATCGGCATGAAGTTGTTGGTGATGCCGATCGCAGTAAAATTGTCCACCGCGAACTGCGGCCACCCGCCTTCGATCAGCTTCGCCCCGTTTGTCCCTGGAATGCCCAGGAACTCCAGTCCGACCTTCTCTTCGAGGCGCGGCTGCCGGGAGTCCACGGTCATATACGAGTACCCGAAGTAGGCGTCCATCACCACGGTCGGGGAAAAGACATACGTGCCGGCCATCGTGCTGTTATAGACCTGACCTGTGGCGCGGCCGGGCTGGCCGCTCACGATGGGCGGCCCGCCCAGATTGGGCCCGAACCACTGTACGTTGTCGGAGGAAAAGCGAAGAATGGAGGCGCGGCCATATGTGGTGAACTTATCGCTGATGTTCCAGTTCAGCTTCGTGTCAAACGTGTGCCTGTCGAAGGCGAACGAACTGGCGGCGTAATAGTTCCGCTGCGGCGTGGCGACTGCGATGTTGGGCGCGGGATACAGCGGCAGGATCTTCGCGACTCTCGCGTCGATGCGCGACGAGGGAATGATGTTGCCGGGAAACGGCGTGCGCCCAAGGCCGTCGGGCGCGCCGGTGGCCGGGTCGTAGATGGCGGTGCGGCTGGCCGAGAGGTCGCCGGTTCGCATCGCCTGGGTTGGGATGGAGCCGATGCCGGTGCCCAGCTTGTGGTCGAACGTTCCCTCGTAGGCGCCGAAGAAGAAGAGCTTGTTGCGCTGGATCGGCCCTCCCATGGTCGCGCCCAATTGATTGTAGACGAGCTTCGGGTTGCGTTCACCCTGTGGATGGAAGAACGGCTTTGCCTTGGTGTGATTGTTGTTGTGGTATTCGAAAGCGGAACCGTGGAATTCGTTGCTGCCGGACTTGATCTGGACGTTGACCGCCGCTCCGCCCGCCAGTCCCTGCTCGGCGTCAAAGGAACTTGTGACGACGTTGACCGTTTCGATCGCTTCCAACGCCGGGACGTACCCGGCAATGTGAGGAATATAGATGTTGGTGGAGGAGGCGCCGTCGATCCGGGTGTTCACTGTATTCGACGTGGTCCCGTTCACGTACATCCTCAGTCCTCGCGAAGGGTTGGCGGGAATGGAGTGCGCGTTCTCAGGCGGTGCGAATCCCGGCAGCGTCACGAAGAGCTGCTGGTAATTCCTGCCGGGCGGGACGGGGAGATTCACCAGCGCCTTGGTGGTGAAGTCCGACCGGATGTCGGACCGGTCGGTTTGCAAGGCCAACGCCACTCCGCTCACTTCAATGGACTCCGTGACCGCGCCCAATTGCAAGGAGGCGTCCACCCGCGTGACCGCGTTGATGGAAACCGTGACATCATTGACCGTATACGGCCTGAATCCTTGCATCGAGATCTCGACCTTGTACTCGCCCGGGTCGACGTTGGCGAAATCATACGAGCCGGCTTCGTTGGTCGTGGCCGATCTCACCGCTCCAGTCCGTTGGTTGGTGATCGTCACGGCCGCGCCGGCCACGACTGCCTGGCTGGCGTCGGTCACGTTTCCGGTGAGCGACCCGTACAGGATCTGCGCCGAGGCGATCGGCGCGCCCGCAAGCAAAAGAACGGCAGAGATGGTCACAAGGTTCATCGTGGAGCCTCCTTCCGAATTCTTCAGCGTTCACGCTACCCCCGCCTGAGACGCCCGATCAAGAGAACGAATGTAACGGTCACGTGAAGTAACGTCAGACGGCGCCTTGAGAATCAGAGCGTTAACCGAAACCGGAAGAGGGTTTATAATCAAGGGCATTCCGATGCAGGCCAACGTGAAATCGCCGGGAGAGAGAGGGGCCCAGCCGATCGCGGCAGCCGACAGAATCCGGCAGGTGGTGGAACGCATCACCCACAGCCGCACTCTTGAGAGGAGTGAGCAGTTGAAAACCATCCTGCTCGTTCTGTCGAACGCCGTCGCGGAAGGGCGGGCGTCGGAAATCACCGAAGCCATGATCGGCGAGCGAGTCCTCAACCGCAAGGACTTCGATCCGGAAACCGACACCATCGTCCGCGTCCAAATGCGGCGGCTGCGGAGCAAACTTGAAGAGTACTACCGCACGGAAGGAGCGGAGGATCCGATTCGGCTTGAGATTCCCCGATACTCCTACGTGCCGCAGTTCATAGAGGTGGAGCCGGCCCCTCCGCCGCCGAAGCCGCGCTCGCGGACGGAGACTCGGGGCGGCCGGGGATTCTGGCGGGGATTCGCCGCGGCTTCGGGGTTATTCGGCGTTTTCGCGGCCATCGTTCTGCTGAAGCCGGGCGGAGACTCGCGCCGGGTTGCGCTGGACCCGTCGGTGGCCGAATCGCCATTCTGGAGCGGCTTTGTTCACCCCGGATCGCGTCCCATCATCGCGTTGTCCACCCCTCTTTTTTTTCGGACACAGGGATCTTATTTTCGCGATTTTCGCATGAATTTTCACGAGGATCTCGCGCACGCCCGATCTCTGATCGGGAGCCGGCAGGCGTGGCCTGCCTGGACTACGTTCGTCAGCCTCTCTGACGCTGAAAGCGCGCTGTTTCTCGAACGGCTGTTTTCGGCGTCCGGGTCCCGCGCGGTCGTGAAGAGCGCCCGGGAGGTGACCTCCGGCGAACTGCAGCAGAATTCGGTGGTCTTCCTGGGCCATCCTCGGGGCAGCTTGCCGCTCATGGACCTGCTCGCCGGCCTCCCGTTCTATGTGCGGCGTACATCCGCCGCGCAGCCTGTCCGGGGAATCGTCAACCGCTCGCCGCGGCCGGGCGAGCCGCCGGAGTATTTCGACGAAGGCGAAAACGATCTTGAGATTCTGAGCGAGAACCGCCCGGACTTCGTCCTGGTCACCACGCTGACAAGGCCGTCGGGGCCCAGTGTGCTGAGTGTGTTCGGAAACCGCTACGCGAGCGCTTACCCTGTTCTCCAGCTTCTGGCCGACGCAAGCCATCTTAAGAGCCTGCGGCAGCGCGTGGTCCCCGCGTCGCAAGCGGGCTGGGGTGCGGCCGGTCTTCAGGTGGTCTTCCGGGTCTCTTACTTGAACGGCAGACCGATGGACGTCGAGTACATGACTCACAGGCTGCTGAACCCGGACTTACATCAGGCAGGGATCAAATGACCGCCGCCTGGCGCGCACTCTTTTTCCTTCTGAGCTGCGCCGCCGTCTGCCAGGAGACCCGCGACCTCGGAGCGGTGGTCCCCTCCGGCGCCACAACGCGCGTTGCCGTGATCGGCGATTTCGGCTACTCCGGCAAACGCTCGGGCGCGGACGCGGTGGCCGCCGCCGTCCGCGCGGCCCACGCTCAGGCCCCCTTCGATTTCGCCCTCACCGTGGGCGACAACTTCTACCCGCGAGGCGTGAAGAGCGTCGAGGACCCGCTGTGGAAGAGCGAATTTCAGGACCGCTACGGCGCTCTGGGCGTCAGGTTCTTCGCCGCGCTCGGCAATCACGACTATATGGGCAACCCCCAGGCCCAGGTCGATTACACTTCCAGCCCGGGCAACAAGGCGTGGCAGATGCCCTTCCGCTACTACACCTTCGCGGCGGGACCGGTCCGCTTCTTCGCGCTCGATACCGACGAAGGCACGATCGGGCTCTTCCGCAGCGGTCCCTGGTCCGATGAGCAGCGGAACTGGCTCTCCGCGCAGCTCGGCAAGCATCGGGAAGCGCCCTGGAAGATCGTCTACGGCCACCACCCCATCTACTCCGACGGCCACCACGGCGACACGGACCGCATGATCGAAGATCTCCTGCCAGTCCTCAAAGAACACCGCGTCGACGTCTACCTCGCCGGACATGACCATGACATGCAGCATTTTGACCGGGACGGAATTCAGTTCTTCATCGTCGGCGGCGGCGGTCAGGAGACGCGAAAAGTGAAAAAGAAACGCGCCGTCTTTGCGCGTCAGGCGCACGGATTCATGCTCATCGAGGCCGGCGGGCTGGAGCTGACGCTGAGCCTGATCGGAACCGGCGGGCGGGCGATGCACTCCAAAACGCTCAGGAAGTGATTCCGCGAAACGGTGCGCTTGGCATATGATGCTTCTCATGCCAAGCTCACGAAGGGTTTTCCTGGGCGCCATGACCGCCGCCTCCTATAATCGTGTCCTGGGGGCGAACGAACGGGTTGGAATCGGCTTCATCGGCTGCGGCCTCATCGGCCTGCGCCACATCGCCGATTTCAAGGAGATCAAGGACGCATCCCTAAACGCCGTGTGCGACATCTACAAGCCGCGCATCGAGCAGGCCAAGGCCGAATGCGGCTCAAATCCCGCGGGCTATCAGGACTTCCGCAAGCTGCTCGAAGACAGGAACGTGGAGGCCGTGGTCATCTCCACTCCCGACCATTGGCACGCACTGAACTCCATCATGGCCTGCGCGGCCGGCAAGGACGTCTACGTCGAAAAGCCAATGACGCTGTTCGTCAAGGAAGGCCGCTGGATGATCAACGCCGCGCGGAAATACAACCGCGTGTGCATCGTCGGTACTCAAGGGCGCAGCGGTTCCCACATCCCCGAGGCGATAAGGATGTTGCGCGAAGGCGCTGCGGGCAAGGTTCACGCCGTGCGCTTCAGCGCCTATCGTAATGTCTATCCCGGCTTCGGCCGGCCGGCCGATTGCGACCCGCCCGACGGCCTCGACTACGACCTCTGGCTCGGCCCGGCGCCCAAGCGGCCCTATAACCCCAACCGCGTCATCTATCACTTCCGCTGGTTCTGGGATTACTCCGGCGGGCAGATGACCAACCTCGGCGCCCACGACCTCGACCTCGTCCACTACCTCACCGGCGCGAAGGCGCCGAAAACCGTCTACAGCGCCGGCGGGCGTTACGCGCTGGAGGACAACGGCGAAACCCCGGACACGCAGGACGCCATATGGGAATACCCCGGCTTCGTCGTCGAAGGTTCGTTGCGTGAAGCCGGCGGCATGAGGCAGCGCGGCGGCGGCACGGCGTCGAGCCTCGCCGGCGTTCAGTTCTGCGGCACCAAGGGAATTCTGGCCGTCTCGCGCGGCGGTTTCGAATACGCCCCCGACATGAAGATCGTCCCCGAAAGCGCGATTCCGCCATGGTCTAATCCATACGGCCATCCACAGGCCGCCAAGGCGGCGCCCACGCCTTACGGCGAGCCCAGACGCGTCGCGGGCGCGACCGCTGAACCGATGGGACGCCACGCCCGCCACTGGCTCGATTGCATCAAGTCGCGTAAACGGCCGAACGCCGAAATCGAGGACGGACATGAGGTTTCCGTGGCCTGCCACCTCGCCAATATCTCGATGAAGGTGGGCCGCAAGCTCACCTGGGACGCGGCCAAGGAAGTCGTCACCGGCGACAAAGAAGCCACCGCGATGCTCGAACGGCCTTATCGAAAACCCTGGGATGACGTGCTGAGGAGCTTCAAGCTGTGACACGCAGGACATTCACCGCAAGCGCAGCCGCCTTTGCCATGCAGCCGCCCCTCAGAAGCGGCCTTGGATTCTCGCCCGATTGTTTTGTGGTCTCCCGCCCGCCCCGGACTCCCCTCGAGTATCTGGAGAAGGCGTACGCCGCCGGCGCCGGCGGAGCGCAAGCGTACTTCGACGCCAGGTCCATGGAGCCCGATTACCTGAAACGGCTTCGCCGGCGGGTCGAGGAACTCGGCGTCTTCCTCGAAATCACCACGCGCCTCCCAGGCGAGGACACGGCCGAATTCGAAAACGTCGTCAAAGCCGCGAAGGAAGCGGGAGCGGGATGCCTTCGGGCCGTCTGCCTCGGCGGGCGCCGCTACGAGACCTTCAACGATCTCGGGTCCTGGAAGAAGTTCGTCGATGAGTCCAAGGCGCGCATCGCGCGCGCCGTCCCGCTGCTCGAAAAACACAAGCTCGCGCTCGGCGTGGAGAACCACAAGGACTGGATCATGGTCGAGATGGTCCCCCTCCTTCGCAGCTACTCCAGCGAGTACCTCGGCTCATGCATCGATTTCGGGAACAATCTCTCGCTTCTCGAGGACTCGATGGACGTCGTGCAGGCGCTTGCGCCTTTTGCCGTCTGCACCTCCATCAAGGACATGGCGGTGGATGAGTACGAAGAAGGCTTCCTGCTCCAGGAGGTCGCGCTCGGAGAGGGCGTCATCGACATCAAAAAGGCCGTTGGCATTCTGCGCCAGGCACGGCCGAAGGTGAAAATCACCATCGATATGCTGACCCGCGACCCGCTGAAGGTGCCTTGTCTCACCGGCAAGTACTGGATCACGTTCCCCGATCGAAACGGCCTGCATCTGGCAAGGATGTTGAGTTTCGTGCGCAAGCATAAGCCATCCAAGCCGCTCGTCATGATCAGCCAGTTGGACCGCGAGTCGCAATTGAGGGCGGAGATGGAGAATCTGCGCAAGAGCGTTCTCTTCGCCCGAGACGAATTGGGACTCAAAGCCTGAAGTTGCGATAGGCTGGACGCTGACAGGTTCAGCCATGCTCACACGACGCAGTTTTCTTTCCTCAGCCGCGGCGGCGCCGCTGCTGGCGCAATCCGGCTCAACGAAACCGAATGTCATCCTCGTCGTCGCCGACGACCTCGGCTACGGCGACCTGGGTTGCTACGGCCAGCCGCGCATCAAGACCCCGAACTTCGACCAGATGGCGAGGGAGGGCGTTCGCTTCACGCAAGCCTACGCCGGCTCCACCGTCTGCGGACCCTCGCGCTGCGCCCTATTCACGGGCCTTCATTCCGGCCACGCCCGCATGCGCGGCAACACCAACACATGGCTCCGTCCGCAGGACTATACCCTCGGCGAGGTCTTCAAGGAAGCCGGCTACAGCACGGGCCTGTTTGGAAAGTGGAGCCTCGGCGGCATCGGCACCGATGGCCACCCCAACAAAAAAGGCTTCGACGAGTTCTACGGCTACTTCTCGCAGATGCAGGCGCATCTCTACTACCCGCAGATGATGCTGCACAACCAGGAAGAGGTCAACCTGACCGGCAACTGGGGAACCAGCCGGAAGCAATACGCCCACGACCTCATCACCGAGCGCGCCCTTGATTGGATCGCCAGGGCCAGCGGGCCCTTCTTCACCCACATCGCCTGGACGATCCCGCACGCCAACAACGAACTCGGCCGCGATACCGGCGACGGCATGGAAGTGCCCTCCCTCGAGCCCTACGAAAACGAGTCCTGGCCGCGCGTCGAAAAGGCCTTCGCCGCGATGATCACCCGCATGGACAAGCATTTCGGACAGTTGATGGCCTTACTCAAGAAGAAAGGGATCGATCGCGACACGCTCGTGCTGTTCACGTCGGACAACGGCCCGCACATGGAAGGAGGCCACAACCCCAAGTTCTTCGAAAGCTCCGGCGCCGTTCGCGGTACCAAGCGCGATTTGTACGACGGCGGCATCCGCGTCCCGTTCATCGCGCGCATGCCGGGCTTCGTGCCCGAAGGAAAGATAAGCGACAACGTCTTCGCCTTCTGGGACATCCTGCCCACGTGCTGCGAACTCGCCGGAAGGCCCGCGCCTTCGGGGCTCGACGGCCAGTCCATCGTCCCCACCTTGCGAGGCCGGCAGCAGAAGGCGCACGATTTCCTCTACTGGGAGTTTCACGAACGCGGCTTCCATCAGGCCGTCCGCCATCAGAACTGGAAAGCGGTGCGCTACGGCGTGAAACAGCCGCTCGAACTCTATGACATCTCGAAGGACCTCACGGAGCGGAACAACGTCGCCGCCCAGCATCCGGAGGTCGTGAAAAAGATCGAGGCCTACCTCGCCACCGCGCGCACCGAGAGCCCGGACTATCCAATCCGCGAAACGCCCCGCCCGCGCGCGCCCAAGCCCGCCGCATAGCGGGATCTTCTGATAAAACGGGTGTGGACATCCGATATGGCAGTCGACACCCAGCAACTCTACGCGCAGCGGCTGAACCGCTACGTGACCGCGATGCGGAACCTGAAGCCGGACCGCATCCCCATCCGGCCCTTCGCTGCCGAGTTCACCGCCGTGCATGCGGGCTACACCGCGCAGCAGGTGACTCACGATTACAATCAGGCTTTTGAAGCCGTCATCCGCTGCTGCAAGGACTATGACTGGGACGCCGTCGTCCCCAACATGGTCTACGTCTGGACCGGCCTCGCCCAGGCGGCCGGCCTGCGCTATTACGCCATTCCGGGCGTCGACGTTGGACCCGACGTCGGTTTCCAGTACAAGGAACCCGATCAGGACAAGGCCTGGATGCAGCGCGAGGAGTACGACGCCTTCATCGAGGACCCGGTCGGCTTCCTCTGGGATGTCTGGTACCCGCGCGTGGCCGCCGAGCTTTCTCCTCAAGGCGCGCCCTGGTCCCGGCGTCACAATCTGGCGCTGGTGAAAAGCGCCTGGGCCATGGCCTCCTACTTCAACGCCTTCGGCGGCCAGATCGAGCGGTTGAAAAACGAGACCGGCGCCGTCTCGGCCATCAGCGGCATGCTAAAAGCGCCGCTCGACGTGCTCGGCGACAAGTTCCGCGGCTACCTCGGTCTGGCCTTCGATCTGAAGGAGTGCCCTGAAAAAGTGCTCGCCGCTTGCAAGGCCTTGCAGCCGCACCTGCAATGGATCGCCTGCTCCGGCCTCGACCCGCAACACAACCTGCCGATTCCCATCTGGATGCACCGCGGCTGCGTGCCGTTCATTTCCTACGACGAGTTCAAAGGCGTCTACTGGCCGACGCTCAAGCCCATCGTCGAGACCATCTGGGCGGCCGGCAACCAGGTGCTCTTCTATGCCGAAGGCAAGTGGGACGCGCATTTGGACGACTTCGCCACGCTCCCTGCCGGCTCCATCGTCTACCACATCGACCGTGGCGACTATCGGCTCGTCCACGAGAAACTGGGCGGCAAATTCTGCCTCAGCGGCGGCGTGCCGAACGCGCTGCTCGCTTTTGGAACCCCGGACAAAGTCCGCGCCCATTGTAAGGAAATGTTCGATTGCATCGCACAGGACGGCGGCTATATCCTGGACGCCTCCGCCATCATGCAAAACGATGCAACGGTTGAAAACGTCCGCGCGATGACCGATTTCGCCCGCGAATACGGTGTCTACTCACCCCACCCATCTTCCGCCCCGCCGCCGCCTCCCGCCGCCGATCGCCCCGCCGCCCCGCCGCCTCTGGCCCCCAAAGTCCCCGCGGGCGTCTGCTTCCCCTGGGAACAAAAGCTCGCCGAGATCCCTTCCATCTCAGGCGACCCGGAACTCTGCAAACGGGTGTGGGAAAATATCGACGCACTGGCCTACGTCTATATCTGGCATATGGTGCTCAGCTTTTAGAACTCTATGGGCTTTTATACGAGCGTCCTGCGTCCGCTGCTCTTCCTCGGCGATCCGGAGAAGATGCATGATCGCGCGATTCGCGCCGCGGCCTGGTGCTCCGCGCATCCCGCCATCCTCTCTCTCATGGAGCAGTTCTACGGCAAGCCCGATCCAATCCTGAAAACACGGGTCGCGGGCTTGGAGTTCCCTAGCCCGCTCGGCCTCGCCGCGGGCTACGACAAGAATGGACGCGGCGTCCCGCTCTGGGCCGCGATGGGCTTCGGCCATGTCGAGATCGGCTCGGTTTCGGCCGAGTTCTCCGCCGGCAATCCGAAGCCGCGGCTCTTCCGGATTCCTCAGGACGAAGGAATCGTCGTCTACTACGGACTGCCGAACCTCGGCGCCGAAGCCGTCGCCCGCGCGCTTTCAGGCGTCCAACGCTCCGTGCCCCTCGGGATCAACATCGTGAACACCAATCGCGGCCCGGGCGCGCCGCCCGAATCCGACGACGCGGTCATCAGCGACTACGTGCGCTCGGTCCGGATTCTCCAACCCTACGCCGATTACCTCGCGCTCAACCTGAGCTGCCCGAACACAGCCGACGGCCGCGCCTTCGTCTCCGATTCCTGCCGTGTCCGAAGCCTGATCCAGGCGGTCGGGCAACTGAAGCCGGTCAAGCCCGTGTTTCTCAAAGTCGCCCCCTTCGCCGCCGCCGATCAGATGGAAGCCTTCCTCCGCGCGGTGGAAGGCGAGGCGTGGGTTTCGGGCTTCTCTACGAACCTGCCCCCGGGTAAACCCGCCGGCCTCTCGACGCCGGAGAACGTGCTCGCCCGCATGCCGGGAGCCGTCTCCGGCCCGCCCAGCCGCGCGCGGGCTCTGCAGACCGTGCGCGACTTCAGCGCGAGAATCGACCGCAATCGCTACGCGCTCATCGCCTCCGGCGGCGTCTCCTCCGCGCAAGACGCCTACGAATTCATCCGCGCCGGCGCTTCCCTCGTGCAACTGGCCACTGCGCTCATCTATCATGGCCCGGCCGTGGTGTCGCGCATCTCCCAAGGGCTCGCAAAACTCCTCCGCCGCGACGGATTGAACTAAGACAGAATCCTCCCCCCTCCTCCTGTGTCGCGGCTCCCC
>CAYWST010000004.1:0-42282 GCA_964461075.1 uncultured Solibacteraceae bacterium
ATCCAGAGGCGGGCGGGGCCCGCGCGGCCTCTGCCGGTCGTCCCGGATGCCGCTCGCTGTGGCATCGCTATCCATGTAGCCCCGTTGTTTGTACTTGCGGTCGCTTTCCATCTGGAAGCGTGCTCCTTTTGAGGAGATAAAGCTCTATTTCGTGTTTCCAGCAACGCCGTCTAGCTCAGTGAGGAGAGAACCCGCCACGTTCCTCTAATCATTCAGGAAGGCCGGGAGGCTGGCGCCCGCGCTCCCATTCCGTCGCGGCGCTTCCAGCGGCGCCGCTCCTCGGACCCGGGGGGCCGGGCTCACTTCCTTCTTACCACGAGTCCGCCTTGATTGCCAGCCTCGTTTTTGTCTACCCCGCCCGGTTTACTCGCGAGTCCACCGCACCGGCGTGTGACATGGCCGTGTCAGAGGGTCGTCACAGTGGTTGGGGCTCACCCGGAGCGTGTACCCCAGCCGCCCGGTCTGGTGAGGCACAAAGTCCCTCCCAAACAAATACTTGCCATTCTGTTCCGAAAGAAACGGCAGCGTAATCACCGAGGTGTCCCGCAGCAGCCCGTCCGGATCCACTCGGCCCACCACCGCCTCCACCCTCACGTCCTCCGCCTTCAGGCCCCCCAACTGCACCGCAGCCCTCAGTTGGATGGGCGTTCCGGTCAGCACGCACGCCCCGACTCCAGGCCCCCCGTCCTCAATCCGCACATGATGCCACTCCCTCTCCACCCGCCGCATCCACGCCGATTTCTCCCGCGCCGGCTGGAAATGGTCCTGCTTCATCTTCATGAACGCCTGATGAGCCGGCTCATACAACAGCGTCGTGTAGTCCTTCAACATTCGCTGCGAGTTGAACATCGGACTCAGGTTCATCAGCGACTGCTTGACGCGCAGCATCCACTGATGAGGAACGCCCTCTTCCCTTCCCTTGTAATAGAGCGGAAGAATCTCGTTTTCCAGCAGCGAATAGATCGAGCTTGCGTGCAGATCGTCCAATTCCGTTGAATACGCCTCGCGGTCGCCGATCGCCCACCCTCCGCTCACCTCGTACGCCTCGTCAAACCAGCCGTCCAGAATCGAGAGGTTCAACGTCCCGTTGATCGCCGCCTTCATCCCGCTGGTGCCGCACGCCTCCTCGCCGCGCCTCGGGTTGTTGAGCCAGAGATCGACCCCCTGATAGAGTTCACGCCCGACTTCGATGTCGTAGTCTTCGATGAAGACGACGTTTTTCGCAAAGTCGGGGTCCCGCGAGATCTGCACAATCTCGCGAATGAACCGCTTTCCGGGATCGTCCATCGGATGCGCCTTCCCGGCGATGATGATCTGAACCGGCATCTGCGGATTGGTTAGGATGCGCTTCAGCCGCTCCCGGTCACGGAAAATCAGCGTCGCTCTCTTATACGTCGCAAACCGGCGGGAGAAGCCGATCGTGAACACCTCGGGGTCGAAAATCTCCGCCAGCCGCCGCGTCTCGCTCACCGAAGCGCGCCGCTCCTGCGCCCGCTGCACCAGCCTTTCGCGGACGAAATTCACCAGCCGGCGCTTCCTCCGCCTGCGGATCTCCCAGAGCTCGTCGTTCGGTACGTCCGGAATCTGCTCCCAGACGCCCGCCTCCGGATACTGCTCCCGCCAGTCCGGCGAAAGGTATGAGTCGTACAGCGTCGCCAGATCCCCGCTAATCCACGTCGGCAAATGCACGCCGTTCGTGATCGGCGTGATCGGCGCCTCATGCTCGGGAAAGTCGGGCCAAAGTTTGTGGAACATCTCCTGTGAGATCTCCGCATGGAGCCGGCTGACGGCGTTCCGGTACGCCGAGGCCTTCAGTGCGAGCACGGCCATCGAAAACCGGTCGCCCTGCTCGTCCGTCCCGCCCTGCCCGAGTTGCAGGAACCGTTCGAAGGGAATGCCGCTCTGCTCGCAAACCTGATGCGCGTACTCATAGATCAACCCCGGGTCGAACATATCGATCCCGGCCGGCACCGGCGTGTGCGTCGTGAACACGTTGTTCATTCGCGACGCCTCCAGAGCCTCGTCGAACGTGAGCTTGTGCTCCAACATCAGGATCCGGATTCTTTCCAGCGCCAGAAACGCCGAGTGGCCCTCGTTCATGTGGAAGACCGTCGGTTCCAGACCGAGCGCCTTCAGCGCCCGCAACCCGCCCACGCCCAGCACGATTTCCTGCCGGATTCGCACCACCGTGTCCCCACCGTACAACTGATCCGTCACGTCGCGGATCTCCGGGTTAGTGTTTTCGTGTATGTTGGTATCCAGCAGCAGCAGATCCACCCGGCCCACCTTGAGGCGCCACACCTTGATGTGGCACGGCCCCTGCGGAAACTGAACCTGGACGCGGATCTCCTGACCCTGTGCGTCCACCACCGGCTGGATCGGCCAACTATAGAAATCGTTGATGGGCGACTTCTCCGTCTGCCAGCCATCCGGGCTCAAGTGCTGCTGAAAATAGCCCTTTTGGTAGAGAAGCCCGATTCCCACCAGGTTCAACGCCCTGTCGCTGGCGCCTTTCAGGTGGTCTCCGGACAGGATTCCGAGCCCTCCGGAGTACAGCGTCAACGATTCCACCAGCCCGTACTCCATCGAGAAGTACGCCACCAGGAGCGCATCCTTCTTCACCCCTCCAAAGCGCCCCGACTTCATGTACTCGTCGTAACGCCTGCAGGCGCTCTCGTAAAGCGCGATGTATCTCGGGTCCCCGGCGGCTTTCTCCAACGTCTCCTGAGGAACACGCCCCAGCATCAGAACCGGATTCCGGTGGCAGGCTCTCCAAAGCACCGGGTCGAGCCGGCGGAACAGGGGACGAATGGTATGGTCCCAGCTCCAGAGCAGGTTGTGCGCCAACTCCCCAAGGCGTGAAAGCGCGGGAGGTAGCGCCGGACTGACCAGGAATTCGTGAATGGGATGAACCTGGAAGGGCATAGAAGCTTACTGAGATGATTGTTTCACACAACGCCGCCTGATCGCTGTAACGTGCAACCGCCCTCCGGATCGAAGATCGAGCGAAAGGCGGCCTCGCTTTCTAAGTGACGCGTCTTCACCCACTTGGGGATGACAAAACCTCGATCCAACTCTCAACCCAATCATACTTATCAATCTTTTTATCCGTTTTTCCTGATTGTGAAATACAATACGGTCATGAAGCTAAGCGCCCAAGAGGAGTACGGGCTGCGTTGCCTGTTGTACATGGCTCGCCACGGCGAAACCAAGAGCCACAGCATCCCCGAGATCAGCCGGGCTGAGGGTCTGTCGGTTCCGAACGTCGCCAAGCTGATGCGCATCCTGCGGCTCGGCGGGCTTGTGGCAAGCGTTCGCGGCCAGGCCGGAGGGTACACACTCTCCAGGCCCTCCGATCAGGTCTCTGTCTCCGAAGTGCTGTCTCTACTCGGGGGCAGCTTCTTCACTCCGCATTTCTGCGACCGCCACTCCGGTCTGGAGAGAAGTTGTACCCATTCCGGGGACTGCTCCCTCCGGCTTCTGTGGGGAACTGTCCAGAAAACGCTCGATCAGTTGCTGACTCGCACAACCCTCAGAGACCTGCTTCGTAATGAGCAGGAGATGTCCGCGTTTCTGAAGGAGCGGTCGGCGCAGGCCATCGCCGCATCCCAGGCAGCTCAGCCACGGGTGAACGGCGACTGAGAGGGCGAACCGGGTGCGGCGTGATCCGCCGCGGATTCGCTACGCTCAAGGAGGTCCGCTTGCTGCGGGCCGGGTTGAGTTCTCATGTCAGCACGCCTTATCTCCATCACCAGCCAGCATCCGCGCGCCGGCAAGACTCACTTTGCCGCCGCTCTCGCACGCTGGCTCTCCAGCCACGGACGCTCTGTTGAGATTCTTCATCTTGGCGGCGGCTCCGCCTCTCAACTCCCCGCATTCGACGGCAGCCTGATCTCCCGCAGTGCGGTTATTCTTGCCGAGGCTTCTCAAGTCGCCTCGGGGCGCCGTCACGAGGATCCAGACGCCCTCCCGCAACTCGCCGCCGCCGCTGAGTTCGTCCTCATCGAATCGGCGGCGCTTCCTCCTCCCGCGTCCTCGCTCACCCTTCAACTCTCGCGAGGGGATGGATTCCACCGCCTCGAGGATTTCGGCAGACTGCCCTCATGGAGCGGCCCGCCATTGGTCCCCGAAACCCCCTCCGATGTCGCCGCCATGGAGCCCTTCCGCATTGGCGGATGGCCCCGCGTCGGCGTCGTGACCCTCCCCTACCTGGCCAATTTCTCCGATTTCAGAATCCTCCGCGGCGCGGAGTGGTTCACCGTGCCTCCACCCGGTCAGTTCTCGGCCGTCTTTCTGCCTGCAACCTCGGACCCTGTCAGCGATCAATCCTGGCTCGACCGGCAGGCTCTGCTCCCCTGGCTCGCCGAACAACGCCGTCAGGGCTGCCGTGTGATCTCCCTGGGCTGGAAAGCGCCGGGCGCGGAACTCATGGAGATCGCCGACTTTGCCGACCATGCCAAAATCTCCAGGCTGGTCGGCCGCCGTCTGGAGCCTCCATTGCCCGAAGACCAGACGTACGACCGCCTCGCCGCATGGCTCGGCGCCTGGTCCAGGTTTAAGTCGTTGGTCCAGCGGATCGAGTCGACGCCCATCGCATCGAGCCGTTGGTAGTAAAGTAAAAGCTGACGCGCCTGTGCCAGCCCCGGCCGTCCAGGACGGTGAGCCGCGCGCGGAGGATCTTGTTGACGATTAACCACGGTGGTAACCTCTTCGCCATTTGCCGGGAACGAGGCTGGGATTGGCGCGAGGTGCTCGATCTCAGCGCCAGCATCAATCCCCTGGGGCCGTCCCCGGGCGTACGCCCCGCTGTCGAGCAGGCTCTCGACAGAATCATGCATTACCCCGGCGAGATGCCGGGCGAGCTTGAAAACCGGCTCGCGCGCCTCTGGTCGGTCGACCCCGGAATGGTCATGGCCGGCGGCGGCGCCTCCGATCTGCTCCACTTCGTCGCCCGGGCCGGCTGGAGCGGTCCCACCGCGCTGGTGACGCCCGTCTGGAGCGAGTTCTATCGCGCCTTTCCTCACGCCCTTCGTCTGCCGCTGGATGAGCCAGAGCGCTGGCCGCAGCGGGGTCTGTTGATCCTCTCCCAGCCGGTCAATCCCACCGGCGAGCCGGTCCCGGTCGAGGTCCTGCGCCGCGCCATCGCAACCCGCGAAGGGCCTGTGCTCATCGACGAGAGCTTCATCGATTTCACACGCCTCGAATCGGCCGCTGCGTGGTGTGCCAGCCATCCGAATCTCCTCATCCTGCGGTCGCTCTCGAAGTTTTACGCCCTGCCCGCTCTCCGCGTCGGAGCGCTCGTCGGATCGCCGGAGTGGATGCATCGTCTCGCCCGCCGCCGCGAACCCTGGCAGGTTTCCAGCCTCGCGGAAGCTGCAGCCATCGCCGCCATCGAGGATGAAGTCCATGCCTCCCTTACCAGGGAGACTGTCGAAGTCGAGCGCGAGTGGCTGCTCGATCAACTCTCCTCTCTTCCCGGTTTGCGCTTCTCGCAGAGCGCAGCGAATTTCCTCTTCGCACAGACCGACCGGCCTGCCGGAGAGATTTGCGACTGGTTCCTCGAACGTAAGATCATCCTTCGCAACTGTTCCCGGCTGCCCGGCGTCCACGGGGAAGCGATCCGATTCGCTGTCCGCCTGCGCCCGGATAACGAACGATTCGTCCAAGCCGCCAAGGAGTTCTTTTGCGCGCCCTGACGCGTCGTTTACTTCTTTTCTCGCCCCTCCTCGCAGGCGCGCCTGCCAACCCCTCCCGCATCGTCTCCACCGCCCCCAGCCTCACGGAAATCCTCTTCGCCCTCGGCCTCGGGCCCCGGGTCGCCGGCGTCACCGAATTCTGCCTCTATCCTCCCGAGGCCGCCGCCAAGCCCAAGATCGGCACTTTCCTCCAGCCCAGTCTCGAACGCATCCTCGCCCTCAAACCCGACCTGGTTCTGACGATCACCAATCCAGTCGATCTCACCGGGAAACTGCGGCGCGCCGGCCTCAGCGTTGAGGAGTTCGACGATTCCACCACCGCTGACGTCTTCGCCTCTCTCGACCGGATCGGCCGGATCACATCGCGGCAGTCCGAAGCCGCGCGCCTTGCCGGGTCCATCCGCTCCGATTTCGCCGCCGTGCGCGCCGCGGCCGCGTCCCTGCCCCGCCGCCGCGTTCTCTTCCTTGTTGGACGCGCGCCTTCCACCTTCCAGGATATGTACGCCGCCGGACCGGGCACATTCATCGATGAACTTCTCGCGCTTTGCGGCGGAGTCAACGTCCTTTCGCGTGCGCCACAGCCTTATCCCAAGGTTGGACTCGAACAGATTCTGACCTTGGATCCCGACGTCATCCTCGACATGGGCAATCTTGATCACGCCGCGGGACGTCCTCTGCAACCGGAATCGGAAGTCCTCGCCCTCTGGCGTCAATATCCCCAGTTGCGCGCGGTGAGCAACCGCCGCGTGCATGTCGTCGCCGGCGAATTCTATATCCGTCCAGGCCCCCGAATGGGTCAGGCGGCGCGAGCCTATTTCAGGCTCCTGCAGGGGGGCAAGTGAACTCAGTCCGGTTCGAGATTTCGGATCTCCACATGCGCTATGGCGCCTCCGAGGTCCTCTGCGGACTCACGCTGACTTTCGACCAGCCCGGCATGGTCGCCCTCACCGGCCCGAATGGAGCCGGCAAGTCCACCCTGATCAGTCTCATGTGCGGCCTCCGCCGCCCCACCTCCGGCCGCTGTCGGCTGAACGGGCTCCCGGTCCAGGATTGGAACCGGCGCGAATTCGCCAGGCTTGTTTCCGTCGTTCCGCAGAGCCTGAAGATCGATTTCCCGTTCACCGCCGAGCAGGTCGTTCTGATGGGCCGAACTCCTTATGCGGGAGGACTGTTCGAGTCCGAGCGCGACTGGGCCGAAGTCCGGCGGGCCATGGATCTCACCGACACGCTCCAGTTCGCCCAGCGTGACTTCCGCGCTCTCTCCGGCGGCGAACGCCAGCGCGTCATCCTCGCCTCCGCGCTCGCCCAGCAGCCCAGCGCACTCCTGCTCGACGAGCCCACCACTTATCTCGACCTTAAGCACCAGCTCACCATCTACTCCTTGCTGCGCGACCTCGCCCGCACAGGCATCCTCGTCGTCGCAGTCACGCACGATCTGAACCTCGCCGCCACGTACTCCGATCGCGTGATCGTCCTCGACCGCGGCCGTCTGGCGGCCGACAGCGACCCCTGCGATGCACTGACCACGGATCGAATCCGCGCGGTCTTTGGCGTCGAGGCCGTCTGGCTTCGCTGCCCTTCGGGCAGCTCCTGGATCGCCTATGGACAGTAGCGCCGTATCCCCAGGCCGCGCGCTCCGCGTCCTTCTGCTGTCCGCGGCCGCAATGGCGGCGGTGGCGATTCTTACGCCGCTCGCCGGACCGGCCGACATCAGCCTGACCAAGGCTTTCCAAGGCGTTTGGCCCGACGCTCAGGTCTACTTCGAGGTGCGCTGGCCCCGGACGATTCTGGGGCTGCTCGCCGGCGGCGGCCTCGCCATCGCGGGAGTCCTCTTTCAGGCCGTGCTGCGCGATCCCCTGGCGACGCCCTACACGCTCGGCATCTCGAGCGGCGCTTCGCTTGGCGCGGTCGTGGCCATCGTCACCGGTCTCCAGCAGTTCGGAGGCCTGCCCGGCTTGTGGGGCGCCGCCTTCCTTGGTTCGGCTGCGACGCTCGCCCTCGTCCTCGGCGTCGCCGCCGATGGCCGCCGCGTCTCCAGCTTCACCCTCCTGCTGGCCGGCGTCACCATCAACGGCATCGTGATGTCCGTCATCATGCTGCTCCACAACCTCGCCAGCGTCCGCCAGAGCTTCGCCATCGTCCATTGGCTGATGGGCAACCTCGACCCTATCCCAAAACCGACGCTCGCGGCGCTGGCCGCTCTCATTCTTCCCGTCTCCTTCTGGCTCTGCCTTCGCGCCCGCCATTGGAATCTCATCGCCGTCGGCGAAGACTGGGCCGCGACCCGGGGAGCCTCCCCAGCCCGGCTGCTGCTGGAAGGTTACGTCGCTGGAAGCCTGATCACCGCGGCTCTCACCGCCATCACCGGCCCCATCGGCTTCGTCGGCCTCGTCGTTCCTCACGCGCTTCGCCTCAAGCTCGGCGGCGACCATCGCCTTCTGATGCCGGCCAGCTTCTTCATCGGCGGCGCCTTCCTCGTGATCTGCGATACCGTGGCCCGAACCCTCCTGCCCGTCGAACTCCCCGTCAGCGTCATCACAGCCCTGGCCGGCGGCCCGTTCTTCATCGCGCTCCTCAGGAGCCGCAGAAAGACCCTCTGGCTATGATCTCCAAGGACCTGCGCAAGACGATCTCGCTGATTGCCCACTCGCTCGACCAGCGGGCGTTAACCGCCCTCTCCGCCCGCCTGAGAACCCTGAACAAGGAACCGGGCGGCATGGGTCTGCTCGAGACGATGGCTCTGCACTATTGCCTCCTGCACCGTTGCAACCCGGAGCCTATTGAACGCAAAGCCCTCTACGTCGTTTGCGCGGCTCAATTGATGGCGCCGCGGATTCCAGCCGCGTCGCCAAGCGCGCTCGACCGGCTCTCCAGCCTCCTCGGCGGATTGAGTCCCGCGGCGCAACTCGCCCGCATGACCTCCACCAGCGCCGTCGTGGTCAACGCAGCTCTCCACGGCGCTCCCGAATCCGGCGTCGTCAATCTGGGCCTCGCTGCAGCCAGCGGCGACCCGCTCCTGTCACCCGCCATGACCGTTCCGCTCGTCAACGAAGCCGTCGAAGCTGGAGTGATCCTCGCCGAGGACGCATCCCGCCGCTTCGACGCCGTCGCGCTCGCCTGTCTTGACGGGGCTACCAACGCACCCGCCTCCGCTCTGGCCGCGGCCCTGTTCGGCGGGCCCTCCACTGGATGGGTCTATTGCGAACCTTCTCTCGACAACCTCTCCGCCGCCGCCCGCCGCGAGGCCGTCGGCGCCGCCCTGGCCCGCCACCGCGACGAACTCGGCCTCCCCTTCGACGCCCTTCGCGCCGTCGGCAGCATCGACCTCGCCGTCATGGCCGGCTTCATCCTCGGCGCGGCCCTCCACCGCTTGCCGGTCGTCCTCGACGGATTCGCCGCCTCCACCGCCGCGGCGCTGGCCCGCAGGCTCGCTCCCGACTCCATGGATGTCTGCATCTTCTCCCATTCCAACGCCTCCCCCGCCCATGCCGCGCTGCTGCGCTCCCTCAACGTCACCCCGATCCTGGCTGCGCCGATTTCCGAAGAAGGAGGCTACGGCGCCGTCATGGCGACCCATCTTCTCGATGTGACGCTCCGCATTCTGGCCGGCCTCTCTCCCGCCGCCACGCTAGAATGAAGATTCTGAAAGTGTTGGACTCTCTGCTTGATCAATCGCCTTGTTCTTGAGAATCTGAAACACCGCAAAGTGCGAACGGCGCTCAGCGCCCTCTCCATCGGCTTTCAAGTCACAATGATCCTCACCGTCGTCGGCCTCAGCCGCGGCATGCTGGAGGACTCCGCCCGCCGCGCCCGTAACGTCAACGCCGATATCTGGGTCAAACCTCCCGGCGCCTCCGTCATCAGTCTCAGCGGTCCCACCATGCCCCAGAAGATGATGGCCTGGTTCCGCGAGCAGCCCGGCATCACCGCCGTCTCCGGAACCCTCGTCGTCCCGCTCACCGGAATCACGACCGTCACCGGCCTCGAATTGGACGAGTTCACCGCCCTCTCCGGTCCCTTCCGCTTCGTCTCCGGCGGCCCTTTTCAGGGGCCCGACGACCTCATGATCGACACCTGGTACGCCGAGCAGTCCAAAAGCAAGGTCGGCGACACCGTCACCTTTCTGAACCGTAATTGGCGAATATGCGGCGTCGTTGAGGCCGGCGTCCTCGCTCGCATGATGGTCCGCCGCGACCGCCTTCAGTACTTCACCAACAACAGCGACCGCGTCAGCCAGATCTTTCTCAAGGTCGACGACCGCCGCAACACCACCGCCATCATCAGCGCCCTGAAGAAGGAACTGCCCGATTACACCATCCTCTCCATCGAGGAGTTCCTCAGCTACTTCAACCCCAACAACGTCCCCGCCCTGAACGCCTTTATCTGGGTCATCATCGGCCTCGCCGTCGTCGTCGGATTTCTGGTCGTCGGACTCACGATGTACACCACCGTTCTCGAGCGAACCCGGGAGATCGGTATCCTCAAGGCCCTCGGCGCGGCGCCCTCCGACATCATGAACCTGCTCGCCCGCGAAACCGTCATGCTCGCCCTCGCCGGTTGGCTCGCCGGGATTCTCCTGTCGTTCCTGTCCAACTGGGCCATCAACCGGTTTGTCCGGGCTTCGCTGCAAAGCGTGATCACCTACGACTGGTGGCCTATCGTGCTTGGCATCTCCGTCATCGCCGCGCTGCTTGGCGCCATCTATCCCGGTCTTCGCGCCGCCCGGCAGGACGCCATCGAAGCGTTGGCTTACGAGTAACCTCATGGCAGATCTCATCATCCAGATTCGTGATCTGCGCAAGATCTACATGGTCGGCGAAATCGAAGTGCCCGCGCTTCGGGGAGTCAACCTGGATGTCGAGCGCGGCGAGTTCCTCTCCATCGTCGGCCCGTCGGGCTCGGGCAAGTCCACGCTCTTCCACGTCCTCGGCGGGCTTGCATCACCCACCTCGGGCCACGTCACCGTCGACGGCGAAGATTTGCTCGCCATGCGCGACGTCGACCGCACCCTCCTGCGGCGCCGCAAGGTCGGCTTCGTCTTCCAGAAATACAACCTCCTGCCCACCCTCACCGCCATGGGCAACATCGAAATGGCCCGCTACTTCGGCGGCCAGACCGGCCCGCTCGACAACGGCTTCATCGAACTCCTGAAACTGCTCGGCATCCACCACCGGCTCCACCACAAGCCCCGCGCCCTCTCCGGCGGCGAGCAGCAGCGCGTCGCCATCGCCCGTTCGCTCGTCAATAAGCCCGCCATCCTTCTCGCCGACGAGCCCACCGGCAACCTCGATACCGAAAACTCCAACATCGTCCTCGGCGTTCTCCGCGACCTCAACCGCCGCCTCGGCCAGACCATTCTCATGATCACCCATAATCCCGAGGCCGCCGCCTACGGACACCGCACCGTCCATATGCGCGACGGCCGCGTCATCGAAACTCTCTGAACTCGCGCTTCCCGGCCCGCGTCATCGCGTTTGACCGTCCTCCATGGGCGGTGGTACACTCCTTCCTCAAGCATTAGCAGAGTTCTCGCCGGCCTCGAGGGATGCAGGCTGGCGATCCTCGGAGGGGCTGCATGTTTTACCGTTTGGCATGCGCGCTGCTGTTTGCCGCTGCACTCTATTCACAAACCGTGATCACCGGGACCGAAGTCCCGGAACTGACCGCCTTCGATCAGGCGATTCCCCCGCTGCTTGAAAAGTGGAAGGTCCCGGGCGCGGCCCTCGCCATCAGCGACGGCGGACGCCTCATCTACGCCAGGGGTTTCGGCTACGCCGACTCAGAGAACAAGATCCCCGTCCAGCCGTTTTCCCTCTTTCGTATCGCCAGTATCTCGAAGACGGTCACCGCCGTCACCATCATGAAACTTGTTGAGGAAGGCAAGCTCAACCTCGACGCGAAACTCGGAACGATCCTGCCCGACTTGACTCCTCTGCCCGGAAGAACCGTCGACCCCCGGGTCAAGGACATCACCATCCGGCAACTCCTCCATCACCTCGGCGGCTGGGATCGCACGAAGATTCCGGGCGGCGATCCCGCCCTGATCCATACGCAGTCTCTCAAGGCCTTGCCTTCCCCTCCTACCCCCTTCGATCTCGCCCGGTACAGCATCTCATCGCCGCTCAGTTTCGCCCCTGGAGCCGGATATGCCTACAGCAACACAGGCTTCACCATTCTTGGCCGCGTCATCGAAAAGGTCACCGGGAAGAAGTACGAGGACTACGTCCGAGAAAACGTTCTTGGCCGCATGGGGGTGAGCGAGATGCGCATCGCCCGCACGCTCGCCTCTCAGCGCTACGCCGATGAGGTCAGATACTACGACGCGCCTGGCAGCGCGTTGATCCCTACGATCATCCCCGGCCAGACAGGGAATGTCCCAGCCCAATACGGCGGTCTGTTCATGATTGAGCTGACAGATTCGAGCGGCGGCTGGGTCGCCTCCGCCATCGACCTGCTCCGTTATCTCACCGCCATCGACGGTCGCCGCGCCCCCGCCTTCCTTTCGAGCGCGAGCATTGCCGAGATGCTCGCCAAGCCCCCGTATCTGGCGAACCCGAATGCGACATCCTGGTATGCCAAAGGCTGGAACTACACCCCAACCACCGGCGGAGAAGGGATCTGGGAGCATGACGGCGCATTGTCGGGAACGAGGACGAATATCGTCCGCTTCGCAAGCGGCAGGGCCTACGCGATCGTCTTCAACTCCCGTCCCGCCGACGAAAACCCCATCGACAGATCCGACCCGTTTAAGACTGAGGTCACGCAGGCCATCAACGCCGCCTTCTCCAGAGTGCAGCGATTCCCCTCCCACGACCTCTTCCCGCAGTACGCCCGCCAGTCGCTCCAGTTGAGCGCGGACTCTCTCAGTTTCCACTATCAACTCAACGGAGACCCGCCTCCCGCCCAGAGGCTGAATGTGACCTCCGACGGCCCGCTACCCATCTATCACACCCTTGCCTCAAACGTTCCTAGGATCCGGTCGGACAAAGCGAACGGTTTCACGGCCGCCGCCTATGAAATCTCCCTCGACCCCGCCGGACTGGCCGAGGGTGAACACAACTCACTCATCACCATCTCGTCCTCGGACGCCAGAAACAGCCCGAGAACGGTTCCGGTCGCCGTCCGCGTGTATGGACCAGTTCTCCTTCGCAACGCCGCATCTCTCGAACCCGGGCCAGTCGCGCCCGGCTCCCTTGTCGTCCTCGATCCACAGCCGGCCCAGGTCCAAGGGCTGAAATTCGCGGACCTGGACGCCGGCCCCGCCGGACCCAACCGCTTCCTCGTACCCTTGGAAGCCGCCCCAGGCGAAACCGCGCTCTCCCTCTTGACGCCCTCCATCACCCTCAAGGGTTCTGTTCTCGTCCAGCCAGCCGCCCCCGGGATCTTCTCCGCCGCCGGAGACGGCAAAGGCGCCGCCCTTGCCACGGCAATCACCATCGCCGAAGATGGCTCGGAATCCTCCGCTCCCGCCTATCTGTGCGAGAGCGGAACCTGTTCCACCTCCCCCATCGACCTCGGACCGGAGACCTCCCGGACCATCCTCCTCCTCACAACGACGGGTCTCCGCAACGCCGACATTTCCACGCTCGCCGCCGTCATCGGAGACGAAGCCGTTCAGATCGAAGGCGTCGCCCCCGCCGGCGAAGATGGCAAGGAAATCGTCCGCATCGTCCTCGACCGCAAGCTCGCCGGGCGTGGAGATGCCGATGCCGTTCTCATTGCCGGTGAAACCCGGTCCAATAGAGTCCGAAATTCGATCAAGTAGGCGGTTTTATCTCGATTCAGACTCTTTGCCGCCCTGCAAGGTTTCATTTACGGCCTGCATTGGATTCTGTGTCTCCCCCACCGGCGCGATGGCGCGCTGATGAGGCCACAGGCGGCCACGCCCTGGTCATCCTCATAATCACCCGCGTCCCCGAGGTCGCCGCCTGCGCCACGCATCCCATTGGGTGGCATAGTGAAATCCCTTTGTAATGCTGCCTTATTATTTGTTGACTTGTTGCGCCCGCGATATGCTATTCTTTGCCGATGAAGCGCGTCGGCTGGCTCTTCTTCTGCTGTTTTACAGCAGGGGCTCAAACCTTACCCATCACAGGAGTCGAAGTGCCTGAAATGGCGCTTTTCGATCGTCTGGTTCCCGCGCTGCTGGCCAAGTATAAGGCCCCTGGCGCGAGCGTAGCCGTGATGCGGGACGGCAGGCTCGTTTTTGCCCGCGGATACGGTTACGCGGACGTCGAGAACAAGATACCCGTTGAGCCGGATAGCCTTTTCCGTCTGGCTTCGGTGTCCAAGCCGATTACCGCGCTTGCGGTCATGAAGTTGGCCGAAGAAGGCCGCCTCAACCTCGACGCGAAGGTCCTCGATCTTCTTTCAGACCTGACGCCGGCGCCAAATCAGACGGTGAATCCGCAGTTCCGCAATGTCACAGTCCGGCAGTTGCTCTGGCATGCCGGCGGATGGGACAGGGACAAAACTCCGGGCGGTTACGATCCGATGTTCCAGAACTCGGCGGTGACGCAGGCTTTGGGCGTCGCGTCGCCAGCTACATGCACAGACGTGATCCGTTGGATGCTCGGCCGGCCGATGGACTTCGCACCGGGCCAAAAATACGCGTACTCCAATTTTGGCTACTGCATCCTGGGGCGCGTGATCGAGAAAGCCGCCGGGCAACCGTACGAAACCTACCTGCAGCAGCGCATCCTCCTGCCCTCCGGCATCGGCAAGATGTGGATTGGATCTTCGCGGCAGGAGGGCAGGAAGCCCAATGAGGTGAAGTACTATCCGTACGAGGGCCAGCCGTTATCTCCGTCCGTCTTTCCGGACGGCCCGCGGCAGGTCCCGGCGATGTATGGCGCCTGGGATCTTCGAGCCTTGGACTCGCACGGCGGATGGATCGCCTCGGCGATCGACCTGATGCGCCTGATGCGAGCGGTCGACAATGCGGGCGGCACTCCGCTCCTGAAACGGGAGAGTGTTGCGCAGATCATCGCGCGGCCGCCAGCCCCCATCGCCCAGCCCGATGCGCCAACCTGGTACGGCTTCGGCTTCCAGGTTCGCGCGGCCGCGAACGACGGCAACTGGTGGCATTCCGGCTCCCTGCCGGGCACATCCACTCTTCTGGTTCGCGCGGGGCAGAATAGAACAACATGGGCGTTCCTGGTCAACTTCCGCGATCAGCAGTCGCAGATCGGGGCCGAGATGGACACGCTCGTGTGGACGGCCCTCAACGGCAGCACCTTGCCGGCTCATGATCTTTTCAGCCGCTACCCCTCCGCGCCGGCGCTCTCGACCAACGTCAGCAGGCTCGAATTCGGACCGCCCTACGAAGCGCAAAGCCTGGCGGTGACGAGCACGGACGGAATCCAGGATTTTGAGGTGACATCCTCCGGGGGCGAATGGCTGCGGGTGGCGGCGGGGCCGGGCAGAACGCCGGCGGCATTGCAGGTGTCGGTGTCCCCGGCGGGCATGGCGGAAGGCGCGTACGAGGGCAGCATCCGGATTGCGGGGATGGGAGGGAACCCTTCTCTTGTTCAGGTAAACGTCACAATGACAGTGACGGGAGTCCCCGTGATCACTTCCATTCGGAATGCGGCGAGCGGGATGGATGGCCCGATCGCGCCAGATTCGCTCGCGAGAATCACGGGCGGCAACCTGGAAGAGACGACGTTGCGTACGGACGATCAGACAGCGGTCGCCGTAGATGGCGAAGGCCGTTTTGTCGTGCCGCCGCACCTCGCGCCTGGGGCCGTCGTCCGCTTCACAGCGTCGCGGCCGGATGGACGCGCGGGGTTGAGAGAAGTTTCGATTGAGAAGACTGCGCCAGGTGTGTTCAGCGGGTCAGTGGCGGACGGGGTGGTGACGCTGCTGGCCACCGGCATTCGGAACCAGCCTGACCTCACGGCCTATAGCCTCACCATGGGGGAGAAGGCGCTGGAGATTCTCGAGATGACGCCGCATCCCGAGACTCCTGGAGTGGATCTGCTGCGAGCCCGGCTGCCGGAGGGGGCGGCAGGCGAAGTGGAATTGGTGCTGACCGTGGATGGGCGAGCGTCGAATGCGGTGAAAGTAGCGACGGGACTGGAATAGGCGGCTGGCTGACTGTCAGACCTCGGAAAACACCGTGGAAGATGGATAGCCGCACTCCGCGGGAAGGGCGGGCGCAATGAGGATGGCGGCTAAGCCTGGCCGATCCGTACCTTTTTAGGTATAATGGTGTTTTGAGACCCGCAACTCTTTTGCTGATTGCAGTCCCCACAATCCTATCCGCACAGGCAGTGAGTCGCGAGGTGCTGCCCTCCAACCGCCCGGCGAGAAAGTGGACGGGGTCGGTGAGCAGCGGCTTCGCGGACACATTTCAATTGACGCTCGGCGGGATGTTTGGCGAGGGTCCGGCCTGGCAGAACAAGGTTCAGGTGAACTTGAACAACGCCTTCCGGGCAGGCGACGCAGTCAGCGTCTACGGATGGAACACCCATGACACGCCAAGCCACTCAAACGACTGGGACGTGGGCGTCTGGTACCGCATGCCCATCTGGAGCAGGCGGGGGCAGCAATTGCAGGGCGGGGCGAGTTTACAGAAGTGGCGCTTTCCGTCGGTCAAGACAGGCTCCAACGACTGGCTGGTCGGCGGCAATCTGACCTATTCGGCGAAGGTGTTCGGGTTGCCGGTTGTCGCCTTCAGCGACTCCCGCACGCTGCTGTATTCTCCGCTGCCCAAAGGGACGCTTCTTCATTCCCAGGCCTACGCCCAGCACTCCATCTACAAGAGCGACACGGTGCAACTGGCGCTGCGCCACGGTCCGCAACATACATGGTCGTGGAACTTCTACGGGACCAATGGGAATCGCGTCGTCCGTTACGGCGCGACGGCGGTGATCACCTGGAAGCAAACGACAATCGAGGGCGGGTATCGTAAGCAGTGGGGCATGCAGCCCGGAATCGCGGACAACCGGTACTGGGCGTTCATGGTGACTCAGGCGTTCTCCAGGTAGCCTTCGGTTCATGACGGTCAACGCGGCGACAGGTAGTGAATCTCGTTCGCCGGATTTGGTGTGCATCCTGGCGCGCCTTGGCCCGTTCCGTTGCGCATCCTGCCGCAGCAGTTCAAGCCGGACACGAAGGAACCTTGCATCGTCATGAGCATGCCGGGACCGCGGCGGAGCGGCGCTGCGCACGCGAACTCTGCCCGCGGCGAGGTTTTCGGGCTGTGGAAGCCGCCGGACGTGTCACTGATCCAACGAGAGCAATGCTGTCTGCACCTCTCCGGTTACCTCGGCGCTTCCCGCGTGACGGAAGACGTTCACTTCCGAGCGGATCCCGAACTCGGGCAGGTAGACGCCAGGTTCCACGCTGAAGCAGAGCCCCGGCACGACGGGGCGCACATCATGGGTTTCGAAGTTGTCCATGTTGGCGCCGTTGCCATGCACATCTTCTCCGATCGAGTGGCCGGTGCGGTGAACGAAGTGCTCGGCCAGGCCGAGAGAGGCCAGATGGCCGCGCGCGGCGTCGTCGACCTCAAAGCCGGCCAACGGTTGGGCCGCCTCAGCCCGGCGCCGGACCAGATCGACCGCCGCATCTCGTGCGCCGGCAACCGCCGCAAAGACATTCCTCATGGCCTCCGGCGGCGTCTTGCCGCAGAAGCCGGTCCAGGTGATGTCGTAGTAGACCGCGCCGGGACGGTCGAATTTCGCCCAGAGGTCGATCAAAAGCAGATCGCCGGGCCGGATGGGGGAATGGCGGTCGGCCGTGGGCTCGTAATGGGGATTGCTCGCATTGGCGTTGACCGCGACGATCGGACCATGGTCGGTGAACAGTCCGGACTGATGGAACTGGTCCTTGATAAATCCCTGGAGCGCATATTCGGTCAGCGTCTCCCCTGCCCTGAGAGCGGCCGCGGCCTTTGAGAACGCTGCGGCGCGGATGCGGTCGACGTGCGCGCCCGCCTGCTTGTGGCTCTGATACTGCTGTTCGGTGAGGCAGGCCTCAAACTCCTGGACGAGAGGCGCCGAACTGAGAACCTCGACGCCCAGTCCGCGGATGAGTTCGACCGTGCCGGCGTCGACGTTGGAAACGTACGGAATCGCGCATTCAGGAGAATACTGCATCGCGACGCGGGGGCAGCTCTCCAACAATTTGGAAAGCGCATGGCGCTGCTGCTGCCAGCCCGCGTAATGGCTCTTCCGGCCCGGCAGGGGATCCAGAACATGGGCTTCGATGAGGTGGGTGAGGGCGCGGGGCTCGCCAGAGGCTGGAACCAGGTAGTACCAGCGGCGGCTGACCGATTGAGCCGACTCGAACTTCAGGACTCGGTAGGCGAGCGGATCGCGGCGGTGATGGTCGAAGAAAAGCCAGCCGTCGATGCCTTCGCGCCTGAGCGCTTCCTGGATCCGCTCAATGTGTTCAATGAGCATAACACCACGATACAGCGGGAGCGAAGGGGCGTGCCGCGAGAAGCAGGTTCAGATGACGCCGCGCAGCGTATGTTCCAGCGTGGGCGCGTCGAAAGGCTTGGTGAGCACGGCGTCCATGCCGCTCGCCAGGCAGCGTTCACGCTCAGTTTCCAGGGCGTGCGCCGTCAGGGCGACAATGGGTGTGCGGCGTCCGTTCTCCGCTTCCCGGATGCGCCGCGCCGCGGTCAAACCATCCATGAGCGGCATCTGCACGTCCATGAGAATGACGTCATATCTGTCTCGGCACGCCCGATCAAGGGCGGCCAGGCCATCCTGCACCGACTCCACCGTGTGCCCGCCCTTCTCGAGCAGGCGATGGATCAGCAGAAGGTTGATGTCGTTGTCCTCCGCGACCAGAATCCGCAGCGGGTTGAGCGGGGGCGCGGCCGGAGAACCGGCGCTCGCCGCTTCGGGCGTCTTCCGGGCCAGCGGGCTCGGCAGAAAGATCGTGAACGCGGAACCCTGTCCGACTGTGCTTTCCAACTGCATCTCTCCGCCCATTCGCTCCACGAGCCGGGACGCGATCGCCAAGCCGAGGCCGCTGCCTCCGTATTTCCTCGTGATTGATCCGTCTGCTTGGCGGAAGGCTTCGAAAATCACCTGCCGCTTTTCTTCCGGAATGCCGATTCCTGTGTCAATGATCCGGAAGACAAGGTCGATCGATGCGGAGTCGCGAGGCCGGGATGAAACCTCGAGTTGAACGCCGCCCTGGTGTGTGAACTTGATGGCGTTGCTGAGCAGATTGAGAAGCACCTGCTGGATCCGGTCCCGCTCGCCCATCACGGCGGGAACAGCCGGGCTTGCCTTGAGTTCGATGGCAAGCCCCTTTTCCGCCGCCCGCGCCTCCAGCGTCCTCAAGCACTGGCGGGCGAGATCAACGGGCTCGAAGCGCTCGATCTGCAACGCGAGCCGGTCGGCTTCGATTCGCGATACGTCGAGGAAGTCGTTGAGCAATGTCAGCAGGTGTTTTGAAGACTGATGGGCGGCGGTCAGCCACTCGCGCTGCTCGGCGGTGAGCGGACTGTCCAAAAGCAATTCCTGGAGTCCGAGAATCCCGTGCAGCGGAGTGCGGATCTCATGGCTGACATTGGCCAGAAACTCGCTCTTCAGCCGGGACGCCTCCTGCGCCCTTGCGAGATGCTCGGCGGTTTCGCGGGTCTTGATCCGGACCATGCGGCGCAGAGACAGCGACCACAACAGACTGGCCAGAACCACCACGGCGCCGCCTAGAAGCCAGCGCCATGGGATCGCCATCGAGGAACTGACAAGGTAAAGATCCCCGGGACGGCGGATTCTGAGCATGTTTATGCCGTCATGACCCGGCATGAGAATTCCGGTCACCTCGACGACGGATCCCGGGGGGGGCCGAAGGCGGGAGAGTGGGCGCCTGCATGAGCGGGCGGCGCGTGTAGACCAGCAGTCCGCAGCTTCCTTGCTCGAGCACAACCGCGTCGCGAGTCTCCCCCACGCTGGTGCTCCTCACTCTGCCTTGCACTGTCACCAGGCGGCCCAGGTGGCTGTCGCCGCAGGCTGCGGGCATCGTGATCGTCCGCGACTTCGGCGGCCTGCCGGCGGCGCGAGTCAAAAGCCGGACTTCAGTCAACTCCGGTTCAATGCCGTCAATGTGGGTTAGTTTCCCCTCGATGGTGACCGCATCCCCCAATTGCAGATCGAGGATTTCGCTCGGAGCCACTGAGATTCCTCCGGATTCGTCCTCCAGATAGAAGGCCTCCGGAACGGTGAAGGTCCGTGGAGCCGCTGTGACGGTCCCGGAAACGCGATACCGGCCGCCGAGTTTCTTGGCCCGGAAGTCCTGGCGAGGTACGCTGATGGAAACCTGCTGAGCCGCGTTCGGTACGATGGAGCCTTCTCCAGCCAGGAGCGCCAGGCCAGCCAACGGACAGATGATGCGATACAGCAGCACTCTGTAAACAGTATCGTCCAGTCCCGCACCCTTCGTGAAGGTTCTTCAGCGGCGTGCTAAACTATTGGATTCACAGGGATTTCCCATGCAACTTGAGAAGGTTTACGAGCCAGGACGTTTTGAGCCGCGGTGGGCTGAATGGTGGATCGACCGCGGTTTCTTCCGCCCCGAGGCCGCCCCCCCCAACGCGACGGGCAAGTTCTCCTTGGTCATCCCTCCCCCCAACGTGACCGGCAGCCTCCACATCGGGCACATGCTCGAGCACACGGAGATCGATGTCACCACCCGGTGGCGCCGCATGATGGGAGACCGCACGCTCTGGCTGCCCGGTACCGATCACGCCGGCATCGCCACGCAAATGGTGGTGGAGCGGCATCTGCGCGAGACGGAGAACATCACCCGGCACGACTTGGGACGCGAGGAATTCGAGAAGCGGGTCTGGAAGTGGAAGGAGCAATACGGGGGCGCGATTCTCGCCCAGATGAAGCGGATGGGCGACTCCTGCGACTGGACGCGGAACCGGTTCACTCTCGACGAGGGCCTCTCGCGCGCCGTGCGCGAAACCTTCGTCAGGCTCTACGAGAAGGGCCTCATCTATCGCGGCGATTACATGGTCAACTGGTGTCCGGGCTGCCATACGGCGTTGTCCGACCTCGAGGTGGTGCACGAAGAGTCGCCGGGGAATCTTTGGCACATCAAGTATCCGGTGAAAGGAAAGCCGGGGCGGACGGTGACGGTTGCGACGACGCGCCCGGAGACCATGCTCGGCGACACAGCAGTCTGTGTGAACCCCGAGGACGAGCGGTACGCCGATCTGCATGGCGCTTCCGTTCTCCTGCCGCTCATGGGCCGCGAAATCCCGGTCATTACCGACGAACTGGCCGACCCGGCCTTCGGAACCGGCGTCGTGAAGGTCACTCCCGCGCACGATCCCAACGACTTCGAGGCCGGCAAACGCCATGGACTGCCGCACGTCGTGGTCATCGGCAAGAACGCGAGAATGACCGAGGCTGCCGGACCTTACGCGGAACTGGACCGGTACGAGGCCCGCAGGCGCGTGCTCGCCGACCTCGAACAGCAGGGCCTGCTCGAAAAGACAGCCGCCTACGATCTCAGCGTCGGCAAGTGCCAGCGGTGCAAGACCGTGGTAGAGCCGCTGGTTTCCACGCAATGGTTCTGCCAGATGAAGCCGCTGGCCGAGCCGGCGATCGCCGCCGTCGCGGACGGCCGGATCCGGTTCGTGCCCGAGAACTGGACCAAAACCTACAACGAGTGGATGTACAACATCCGCGACTGGTGCGTCTCCCGCCAGCTCTGGTGGGGCCACCGCATCCCGGCCTGGCACTGCGGCGATTGCGGCGCGGCCACGGTGGCGCGGGAAACGCCCTCCACTTGCTCCAAGTGCGGCTCGGACGCTCTCACCCAGGATCCGGACGTGCTCGACACCTGGTTCAGCTCAGGGCTCTGGCCGTTCTCGACGCTCGGCTGGCCGGACGAGACGGCGGACCTCAAGACCTTCTATCCGACGACGCTGCTGATCACCGGCTTCGACATCCTGTTTTTCTGGGTGGCGCGGATGATCATGCTCGGCATGGAGATGATGGGCGACGTGCCGTTCCGCACGGTGTACATCCATGGACTCGTCCGCGACGCCGAGCGGCAAAAAATGTCGAAGACCAAGGGAAACACGATCGATCCGCTCATCGTCACGGAGAAGTACGGTACCGACGCCGTCCGCTTCTCCTTGCTGCGCGGGGCCGCGCCGGGGACCGACATCGTCCTCAGCGAAGAACGCATGGTCAGTTCGCGCGCATTCGCCAACAAGATCTGGAATGCGGCGCGGTTCATCTTCATGCAGATGGAAAAGGTGGGCGTTGATTCCCTCGACCTGCGGGTGGAGGCTCCGATCGAGGCCGCTGAAGACAAGTGGATTTTTCATCGCCTGAATGAGACGGCCGCCCGCATTCACGCCGCGCATGAGAACTACCGCTACCATGAAGTGGCCGATCTGGTCTGGGGTTTCCTGTGGGATGAGTTCTGCGACTGGTATGTGGAGATCAAGAAGCTCCGCATCCAGCAGGGCGAAGGCGCCCATGACCACCTGATCAATCTTCTGCTCGTATTCGAACAGGCGCTCCGGCTCCTGCATCCGGTGATGCCGTTCCTCACCGAGGAACTCTGGCAGCGGCTGGTCAAACGCGGAGACTGCGTCCCGGAATCCATCGCGGTCGCTCCGTTTCCCCGTGAGAAGGCTGAATTGGCCAATGAAGCCGCGGCCCGCGATTTCTCTCTCATTCAGATCCTGGTCACCGAAGCCAGGGCGCTGCGCGCCGAACAGAAGCTCGACCCGAAGCAGAAGCTTGAGGGCGCGATCAGGCCGGTTGGAGACGGAGCCAGAGCGCTGTTTTCGAGAGAACTGGCGGTGATCGAAGCGCTCACGAACATGCGGTTCGAAATCGTGACCGGGATCGATGGGGCGATCCGGTCCCGCCCCGAGTTCGATGTCGCTCTCAGGCTCTCCGCGGCGCAGGCGGGAGCCGAGAAGCAGCGCCTGGAGAAGGAAATCGAGTCGCTGCGCAAGGCGGTCCACTCCAAACGGAAACAACTCGGCTCGGAGAGTTTCCTCGGCCGCGCGCCGGCGGCCGTGGTCGAGGAGACGCGAGCCAAGCTGGCCGAGCAGGAGGCGCAACTCGCGCTCAGCGAGGACCGGCTGCGCCAGTTGGGGTCCTGATGGCGTTCGATGTAACCCACCCTGAAGTCGTCGACGCGGTCCGCCGCGCTCTGGCCGAGGACGTCGGCACGGGCGACATCACCACGCGTCTGACGGTGCCTGAGGGCCGCCGGGCGAAGGGCGTCTTCCGTGCCAAGGAGCCCATGATCGTCGCCGGGGTTGAGCTGCTGGAGGTCGTCTACGCCGAGCTGGGCGGCGGCGCCGCGATCAGAATCCTGATTCCGAGCGCCGCCCATGCGCGCGCAGGCGATGCCCTGGCGGAAGTGGAGGGTCCGGCTTCGACGCTGCTCACGGCGGAACGGACAGCGCTGAACTTCATGCAGCGTCTGAGCGGCGTGGCGACGCTGGCGCGCGCATTCAGCGACGCCGTCCGGGGGACTCGCTGCAGAGTTCTGGACACCCGCAAAACCACGCCGGGCCTGCGGCGGCTTGAAAAGATGGCCGCCGCGGCCGGCTGCGTGACCAACCACCGAATGGGACTCTACGACGCGGTGCTGATCAAGAACAACCACATCACCGCGGCGGGCGGGGTCCGGGCCGCCCTGGCGGCAGTAGCCGGGCAGCCCGTTCCCGTCGAGATCGAGGTGCGTTCGATCGAGGAGTTGGAAGAGGCGCTGGCGGGCGGCGCGGCGCGGCTGCTGCTCGACAACCTGACGCCCGAACAGGCCAAGGACTGGATTCAGCGCATCGGCGGCCGTGCGACTGTCGAGTTGAGCGGGGGCATTTCGCTGGCCACGGCGCGCGCCTATGCCGAAGCCGGCGCCGATTTCATCAGCGCCGGCGCCATCACGCATTCCGCGCGGGCCATGGATATCAATTTCTCGCTGGAACTGGAGTGAGCCGCGTGTCCCGTGTAATCGAATGGCTCGAATCGGTGGATTCCACAATGCGCCTCGCGGGCGAACGCGCGGCAGCCGGCGCCGCCGCCGGGACTGTTGTCGCCGCCGAGGAACAGACCGAAGGCCAGGGCCGGTTCGGCCGCTCGTGGCATAGTCCCCGCGGCGCGGGCCTCTATTTCACGCAGATCCTTCGGCCGGCCATCGAAAGCCGCCAGTTGCCGCTGGTGACGCTGGCGCTGGGGCTGGGCGTCGCCGATGCGGTGGAGATGTTCACCGGAGTGCGCTCGGATCTCCGCTGGCCCAACGACCTGCTCTCCGGCGGGAAAAAGCTCTGTGGCATTCTGGCCCGCTGGCAGCACGGCGCGGTCCTCGCCGGAGTCGGGTTAAACGTCGGCCAATCGGACTTCCCCGAGGAATTGCGCGCCACCGCCACCAGCCTGAAAATTGTGGCAGGCACAGTTTTCGATCGGAGGATTCTCCTGAAAGCGATCGCCGGTTCGATCGATTCACATGTCCAAATCCTTGAAACCAGCGGCGTGGAGGCGATCCTCGCGCTGTTCACCGCCCGTTCTTCGTATGCCGCAGGCCGCCGCGTCCTCGTCGAACTGCCCGGCGGCCCCCTCCGCGGGGTGACTGCGGGCCTGACCCCGGATGGCTTCCTCCTGCTGGCCGGCGACGACGGCAGGACTCACACGATTACGGGCGGTGGAGTTCGTCCGGATGATGGAGAATAGAAGGCCGTGCTACTGACGATCGACGCGGGAAACACCAACGTCACCATCGGCGTCTTCGACGGTCCCAGGATCGCCACCCGCTGGCGGCTCCGCACCATCCACGACCAGACGTCGGACGAATGGGGCATCAAGATGCGGGAACTGTTTGACCTGAGCGGGCTCCCGCTCGAGCGCATCAAAGGCGTCGCCGTGGCCAGCGTGGTGCCGCCCCTGGAGTCGAGCCTGACCGAGATGGCCCGGCGCTATTTCTCGATCGAGCCCTTCTTCGTGACGGGGCGCACGGAAACCGGACTCAACAACCTCTACGATCATCCGCGCGAGGTCGGCGCGGACCGGATCGTGAACGCCGTCGCGGCGCTCGCCAGGCTCGGCGGGCCGTGCATCGTGGTGGACCTCGGAACGGCCATCACGTTCGACGCGATCGGCGCAGGCGGCGACTACCTCGGCGGCGTGATCTGCCCTGGAATCGGAATCTCCATCTCCGGCTTGTTCACCAAAACGGCCCGGCTGCCCATGGTCGATTTCCGTGAGCCGGAGAAGCTCATCGGGACCAACACGGTCGGCAGCATCCAGAGCGGGCTCTATTGGGGAGCGATCGGAATGATCGACGGCATCGTCGAACGGATGATCGCCGAAATGGGCCCGAATACGAAAACCATTGCGACCGGGGGGCAGGCCTCTCTCATTACGAAGTCCTCGCGCTTCGTGAAGAATGCGGACGAAGACCTGACGCTCGAAGGCCTGCGGCTGATCTGGGAGCGCAACCGGCCTGCGGGAGCCTGAAAGATGCCCGAAGCGGATGAACCCGGCGAGTGGCGGTTGAACTACTTCAACTACTTCACGGAAGTCGAAGAGCACTTCCAGAGAGCGCGCGGCACGTCCCTGTTTCTTCTCAGCCCGCTCGACTGGGCGTTGATTGAAAGCTGGAAGTGCTCGGGCGTGCCGCTGGAGGCCGTCCTCCGCGGCATCGACATCGCTTTTGACAAGTGGCGCCAGAGAAAGCAGCG
The DNA here is from genome assembly GCA_964461075.1 of uncultured Solibacteraceae bacterium. Classification (GTDB taxonomy): domain Bacteria; phylum Acidobacteriota; class Terriglobia; order Bryobacterales; family Bryobacteraceae; genus JACADU01. Next base: position 25,381 of record CAYWST010000004.1, read on the forward strand.
GCTCCAACAGGTCAACTCCCTCGCCTACTGCGCGCAGGCTGTCCTGGCGGAGGCGCAGGCGATGGCGGACCGAGCGGCCGGGACACAGGCGCCGGCTCAGCCCTCCGATGCGCCTTTTCCCATCGAGGCCGTCAAAAGTCATCTTCAAAAGGGATTCGCCGCCCTGGCCGCCGCGGAAGGTTACGCGGAGATCGCCCGGTCGGTGGAATCGATCCTAGAAAAAATCGAGGATCACTTCGCCGATCTGCAGGAACTGGACCAGCGCCTTTCGGCGCTCGAGGATAAGATGGCGGCGCTCGCCCGGACGAGGCTCTCCGACGAGGAACTTTTCTCGATCCGGCGCGAGTTCGACCGCCAGCTCTCGGCCCATCGCGGCAAGATGAGCGCCGATCAGCTTGCCCGGCTTGAGAAGAGCTACGTCGACCGTGCCGTCCTCGAACGCGCCTCCCTGCCCCGGCTGAGCCTCTTCTATATGACGTGATCGCGATGGAGAACCAGGATGAGAACCATCACGGACGCCGAGGCCTTGGCGGCCTTTGCCGCTCTCGCTGTCCATGCACAGTCAGTCGATCTCGACAGAAAGATCGGCGCGGAAGCCGCCGGGCTGGCGCTTCGCACCAAGGGCCTTTATGAAGACCCCGATCTGTCCAGGTTGTTCTCGAGTCTCGGCGCCCGCCTCGTGAAGGGACTGGGCGATCAGCCCTTCACTGACCGCTTCGCCATCTCCGGCGGGCGCGAGCCGAACGCCTACGCGCTGCCGGGCGGCTAAGTCTTCGCAACTCGAACGCTCTTCGCGGTTGCGGATTCGGAAAGCGAACTGGCCGGCGTCATCGGGCATGAGATCATTCACGCCCACAAGAGGCGTTCAATCAAGGGCGCACGCCGGTCGATCTTGCCTGGCGCGCTGGCGGTTCCGGGCGGCCTCGCAGGCGTGTTCTCGCAAGAGGCGGAAGCGGACAATCCGGGCGTGCATCTGGCCGCCGCCGCGGGCTGCGATCCGCTTGCGTTGAAGACCTGTCTGAACCGGCTCTCCCAAACCATCGAGCAGATCCCCGGCGAGAAAGAGAAGAAGATTCATCTTTACCTGCTCTGGGTCTCGATGGGCGCGAAGACGTTCCGCATGGCGGGAGCCGGAGACGATCCCTGGAAGGAAGCATTGCGGCAGGCGGCGCTCTCGCTTCGCCCTCTGACCGCGGCGGAGAAGGCCAAGGTTGCGGTGCTTCGCCTGCGGATCGAAACCGCCAGAGATGGCGAAACCTTGAACGCCTTCTGCGAGAGAACCCGCAGCGCTTTCAAGCCTCAGATCGTGCAGGCGCTGAACGGCGCCGGTGGCGGGACGCTCAAACAGGGACAGAAGCTGAAGATCGCCCGGCTGGAACCGTACAGATCAGGGAGGTAGTCAGGCGGCCAAAGCCCGCCAGTCGGCTTCGATTCGGGCCACCAGAGCAGGCAGTGCGGCGGAGACTTCGGGAGTCATCGCCTCGCCCCAGTCGAATCGGGAGGCCTCAACTCCATACAGGCACAGTTTCGACGGGCAGACGCCAAGCGTGCGCGCAAGACGAATGGCCTCCGCCACGCCCATGCCGTGCGTGGAACAGGTCCACGTGGCGCTGCAAATGGCGGACGAATCCCCGGTGAACGCGTAGATGGAGCCCGGCGGCTGCGCCCCTGTCACCACGGCGTCGACCAGAAAGACGACGGCGCTCGTGCGAAACAGTTCCAGCAGTTCGAAGGCGTCGCCGCCGCTGACACGAACCGGCAGCCCGTCGCGCGCCAGCATGTCGGCGCAGACCGGCCCCACCGCATCATCGGCCCGGTCGGCGTTGCCGACGCAGATGATGTTGGGGCGCCTGATCTGCTTCTTCACCCCGCCTCATCCTCCTCGAGCCGCTGAAGATCGAGCTTCAGGAAGTGCGTCGCGCAGGAGATGCATGGGTCGTAATTGCGAATGGCCTGCTCGGCTTTGCGGGTGATCGTGTCGGTGGACTCCTGCAGCAGCCCCGGCAGATAGCTCCACAGGTCGTCCTCGATCCGCTTGAGATTCTGGGCGGTCGGAGGAACGATCCGGGAGGCGAGGATCAGCCCTTCGGCATCGGTTTCATAGCAGTGGTAGAGAATGCCGCGCGGCGCCTCTGTGACGGCCATTCCGATGCCAGCGCGAGGCTCGACGCGCGCCCGCGGCGCCGGCGGCGGCTCGTACTCGCTGATAATCCTCAGCGCTTCGTGGCAGGCGAAGATCATCTCGATGGCGCGAACCTGGATGCTGCGGAACGGATTCCAGACCGGCGGCTGGATCCCGGTTTCAATCGCGACTTCCCGGGCGACGTCCGGCAGGAGATCGAAGTTGTTGTGATACCGCGCCAGCGGCCCGACGTGATACGAGCCGCGATCCCGGATCACGGCGTGCAGCGCGTTGGAGTGCCGCAAGTGCTGCTCGAGGAAATACTCGCCGAACTGCTGAACCGGAATGTTGATGCCCTTGTTGGACACCACGCGCCCCTCGCAGAGCGGATACTCGTGCGGGTGGCGGAGCGAAACGTACTCGTAGTTGACGTTGAAATCGGGGAACTCGAAGCCGGCGACGAGCCTCGCCGCGGCGATGGAAGCATCCAGCGCCCAGGCGAGTGAATCGGCCATGCCGGAAACCTCGGCCTTCGAGGGAACTTTGTGAAACCCGCCGACGGCCGCCCCTACGGGGTGGATCTCGCGGCCGCCCAGCAGCCGGACGATGTCGTTGCCGGTTTTCTTCAGCTTGAGCGCCATCTCCACCTCGGCCTTGTGGGTCGCGGCGAGATCGAAGACGTCCTCGCAGCCCGCGAAATCGGGCGCGTGGAGACAGAACACGTGCAGCGCGTGGGATTCGATCCACTCGCCGCAATAGAAGAGCCGGCGCAGCGCCCGCACCATCGGATGCACTTCAACGCCCCAGGCGGACTCGATCGCGTGCGCCGCAGACATCTGATACGCAATCGGACAGATGCCGCAGATGCGCGCGGTGATGTCCACCGCTTCCTCGGCGCGCCTGCCCCGGAGGAACGCCTCAAAGAGCCGGGGCGGCTCGAAAATCTCCAGTTGCAGCGAATGAATCCGGCCGCCGTTGAACTTCACGTGCAACGCGCCTTCGCCTTCAACCCGGCTCAGGCATTCCACCTTGATCGTCGAGCCCTTCATCGCGCGGCCACCTCCTCCCCGGCGTGGCGGAATTGCCAGGACCACCCGTTATAGGTTCTGAACAGCCGCCGGATCTCGGGCGGCTTCATGCCCAGTTGCACAAGCTTCGCGGTCATCGCTTCCGTGTTGGCCGTCTCCGTCGGCCCGAAGCAGCCGAAGCAGCCCCGGTTCATCATGGGACAGAGCGCTCCGCAGCCGGCCTGCGTCACCGGACCCAGACAGGGTTCGCCGCGGTCCAGCAGAAGGCAGGCCGTTCCATTCAGCTTGCACTCCTGGCAAACGCTCCAGGCGGGCAGTTGAGGCTTACGGCCGGCAAGCAGCGCTGAAATCGTCTCGATCAACTGCGACTTGCTGATCGGGCAGCCTCGCAACTCGAGGTCGACAGGCACGTGCTCGGCCACAGGCGTCGACATCTTGAGAGTGGAGACGAAGTCCGGTCTCGGGTAAACGGTTCTTACGTACTCGGGAGTGTCCGCCCAATTGCGCAGAGCCTGGATGCCGCCGGCCGTCGCACAGGCGCCGAGGGTCACCAGCTTGGAGCACGTCTTCCGCACCTGCTGAATCCGCTTGGCGTCGTGATGCGTCGTGATCGAGCCCTCGACGAAGCCGATGTCGTAGGGGCCCTTGATGACCTTTCTGGTCGCCTCCGGGAAGTAACAGATCTCGACCGCGCTGGCGATCTCCATCAGCTCGTCCTCGCAGTCGAGCATGGTCAACTGGCAGCCGTCGCAGGAAGCGAATTTGAACACCGCGATCCGGGGCCGCTTCCGTTCAGAGTTCATGGACATCGATGTACTCCCTCAAGGCGGGATAGTCGAAAACCGGGCCGTCCTTGCAAACAAAGTGCGGCCCCAACTGGCAGTGCCCGCAGAAGCCGGCGGCGCATTTCATGTTCCGCTCCATCGAAAGTGCAATGTTTTCCGGCGGGAATCCGCGCACCAGCAGGTCGCGGACGGCGTAGCGCATCATGATCTCGGGCCCGCACAGCAGGGCGATGGTCTCGGCCGGATTGACTCGAACGCTCTTAAACAGCGTCGTGACGACGCCCACCGGGCCGCGCCACGAAACGCCGCCGTAGTCCACCGTGGTGAGCACTTGCGTGTCCGGCAGAATGCCCCACGCGCCAAGTTCTTTCTTGTAGAGAATGTCCCGCGGCGAGCGCGCGCCGTAAAGCACGATCAAACGGTCGAAATCGCCGCGGCGCCGGAGGATGGAGTAGACGGCCGGCCGCAGGGGCGCGAGTCCGATACCGCCCGCCACGATGAGAACGCTCTTGCCGCGCGCCCGGTCAAGAGGCCACGAGGTGCCAAACGGTCCCCTGACCCCGATGGACTCGCCTGGCTCGCGGGTGACCAGTTGATACGTCACCGGTCCCACCGAGCGCACAGTGTAGGTCAACCGGTCCGGATGCTGCGGGTCGCCCGATATGGAAATCGGCAGTTCCCCGGCCCCGAACACGTAAAGCATCGAGAACTGCCCCGGTTTGAACGGGTCCATCCCTTCCGGCGCATCCAGAACGAGGGAGAAGGTGTCGTGGTTTTCCTTGCTGACGGAGCGTAAAGCCGCCGCCGCCGGCGTCATGACATCGGTGGTCACTTCATCCCACCTCCCTTGGCCGAAAAGACGTCCAGCAGTTGCAGGCGTGTGTTCTGCAATCTCTCGGACACGATGCCCAGCAGCCGCTTCAGGACGATATAGCCGAAGCCGCAGTCGGCGTCGCAAATCGCCCTCAGCTTCGCCCCGTCAAAGGCGAAAGCGCGAACCGGCTCCAACGCCCGGGCCTGAAATTGCTTTCGGCCGTCGTCCATCATCGAAGACCAGCCCAGTTCCTCGTCCGCCCCGATCGTCTGAATCCTCAGAACCCGTCCCGGGGCGGTAATCTCCAACGCCACCGTTCCCGAAATCAGCAGATAGAAAAAGCCCGACGGGTCGGCTTCGCGGAAGATGATCTCGTCCTCGTGGAAGTTCTTCTCGAAACAGATGGAGGCCAGTTTGTCCAGGTAGGCGGGAGGGAATCCTTCCAGAAAAGGATGCTCCGCCAAAGTCTCTCGCAGCGAGTGTGTGGTCATGTTCCATCTCCATTGAGGGTCAGTTCGAACCGTTTGCCAGCGCCGCCAGTTCTTCGCAGGGGTCGATTCCTGCGGGGCACCACCGGATGCATCGGCCGCAGCCCGTGCATCCCGAGTCCCCGAACTGATCGATCCAGCGGGCGAACTTGTGCGTCAGCCAGTGCCTGTAGCGGGCCTGCCGCGACATGCGAACCGGCCCTCCATGAATGTAGGTGAAGTTGAGATTGAAGCAGGAATCCCACAGGCGCCAGCGCTCGCTCCGTGTCAGGTCGAGCGACGAAGTCTCCAGGGTATTCACGCAGAAGCAGGTCGGGCAGGACATGGTGCAATTGCCGCACGCCATGCAGCGCCTCGCGACGTCGGTCCACCGGGGGCTCTCCCGATTCGCGTCGAGCACGGCCGGCGCCTTGAGGCGGTCCACCTTGCGCAACTGCAGGGCGGCGTTCTCAATCCCTCGCCGCACGTCCCCCGCCCACGCCTCCTCCGCCGGCTCTTCTCCCAGCGCTTTGATCAGCTCTTTGCCAAGTTTTGTGCCGGCTTCGGCCAGGAAATCCTCTCCGCCCGCGGGCGTGATGGCGATGTCGAACCCCGACGTGACCGCCGGTCCGCAATCCATCGAGACGCAGAAGCACGTTTCGACAGCCTCGACGCAATTGAAGGCCACGATGCAGGCGTCTTTTCGTCTCGCCTCATACTGCGTGTCCTTGAACCGGTCGCCGGTCAGAACCCGGTCCAGCCGCGCAAGCGCAGCAACGTCGCAGGCGTGCACGCCGAAGATCGCAATCTTCCGGCCGTCCACGGCCTCCGGCTCGACCCGCCAGCGGCCGTTTGCCCGCTCGATGGTGACCAGCCGGGCCTTCGGCAGGTGAAAAAGCCGTTTCGGCCCCTGCGCCGGCGGCCCCTTCAGCTCCATCGCCTCCAGCGATTCGATCGGCTTCCAGCCTCCTTCAGGACCGTCCTTGACCGGGGCGTAAACCTCATACCCTCGTTCCCGAAGCTGAGTGACGAGCTTCTCAAGTCCTGCCCGATCCAAACGGACCGCGCTTTGCGGCATCCGGGTTCTCCTTCGTTCTGGTTTGTCCATGCAAATCAGTTCATATGTTCAATATCAGATAGATTTGTCCGATACAATCCCCCCTTAGCAAGATTTCGGTCCGGCCCCGGCGGATGCTGATAGACTGCACCCTGATGCAGGACCTTTACGAGTTACGGCCCGAAGATGTCGAGAACCCGCCATCCGGGCTGATGCGGACGTTGCGCCGCATCGGTCCGGGCATGATCCTGGCGGCCTCCATCGTGGGCAGCGGCGAGCTCATCGCCACCACCACGCTGGGAGCTGAGGCGGGCTACACCGCGCTGTGGGTCGTCGTCTTCTCGTGTCTGATCAAACCCGCCCTTCAATATGAGATCGGCCGCTACTCCATCGTCACGGGACAGACCGGCCTGGCCGGATTCGACCGCATGCCGGGCCCCCGATGGCGTGTGAACTGGGTGGTCTGGATGTGGGCCGCCGTCGTCTTGATGACGCTGTTCCAGGTTGGCGCGATGTTTGGCGGGGTCGCTCAGGTCCTCAGCGAGCTGATGCCTTCGATCAGGCCCAGGATTTGGGTTGCCGGCCTGCTCGGCCTGACATTGTGGATCCTGCTCGGCGGCGGCTACGAGCGGATCGAGAGGCTGGCTACGTTCAAAGTGGCTCTGTTCACCTTGCTCACGTTCCTCTGCGCCGTCCTGCTCATGCGGAAGCCCGAGCTTTTCCGTATGAGCGACGTGCTGACCAAGGGCTTTGCGTTCCAACTGCCGCCCGGCGACGGCCTGGCCACGGCGATCGCCGTGTTCGGCATCACCGGGGTCGGAGCCACCGAACTGTTCATGTACCCCTATTGGTGCGTCGAGAAAGGCTACGCGAGATTCACCGGCGCGCGCGATGGCTCCGCCGCCTGGCTTGCCAGAGCCAACGGCTGGATTCGGGTGATGCGATTCGACATCTTCGCCTCGATGATCATCTACACGGTCGCCACCGTCGCCTTCTACCTGCTGGGCGCCGGCATCCTCCATCCCCAGGGCATGGTCCCGAGCGCCAAGGATATGATTCGCATCTTGTCCAAGATCTACACGGAGACCCTCGGCGGATGGGCTCTTCCGGTTTTCTATGTGGGCGCCGTGTTCACCCTGTATGGCACCATCTTCGCGGCAACCGCAGCCCACTCAAGGCTTTATGCCGATATGGTCCGGCTGCTGGGCGGCTTCGAGCACGGTGACTATGCCGCAAGACTCAAGTGGCGGAACAGGTTTGTCTGGCTGCTCACGACCGTGCCCGCCGCCCTGTTCATGATTCTGGAAAGCCCCGTTAAGATGGTGAAAGCTGGGGGCTTGGCTCAGGCATCCCTGCTGCCGGTCATCGCCGCCGGAGCGCTGTTCATCCGGTATAGGGCTTTGCCGGTCGAGGTCCGGTCCCACTGGCTCACCACCGCCGGGCTCTGGTTGGCCGCCGTTCTGACCATCGGGGCCACAATTTTTTCCTTCATCAAAGTTGCAATGCAATAGCAGATTTGTGGTATGTTTTTGAAGAGCGTACTATACGGTACAAAGCTCGCCAGCTATTCCTCCAAGTCAAAGCTGGCACCTATTGCCGGCGGGAATCTTCCTCCGAGTTCCCGTCGGCTTTTTTGCGTCCCGGTCCGCTCCATGAAACGGCGGCGGTTGCTTATCCTGAAAGTTCATGCCGCTCCTGGTGACGCGCTTTGAACGCCGCATGCGAGGCGGGGCCCAAGCCCACCTTTTCGCCTGCTCGGACGGCCGGCATTACGTCACCAAGTTCACCAACAATCCGCAGCATCGGCGGATCCTGGTCAACGAATGGGTATCTACCATCCTTCTGCAACATCTCGGCGTACTGGTACCGGAAGCCCAGGTTGTTGAGTTGACAAGAGAGTTCCTGGAGCGGGAACCGGAGGTTTGTCTGCAACTCGGGACCGGAAAACACGCGGTCCCTCCGGGATGGCACTACGGGTCGCTCTACCCCGGCGATCCCAAGACCGAAGCCGTCTACGACTTCCTGCCGGACGCCATGCTCGAGCAGGTGGCCAATCTCGAACAATTCGCCGGAGCGCTCGTGTTCGACAAGTGGGCCGCCAATTCCGACGCCCGCCAGGCGATCTTCTTCCGCCGCCGGATCAAGGCATGGCTTGAGGGGGCGGAAGTCACACCGCAGCAGAAGGGCTTCATCGTGCAGATGATCGACCACGGCTATGCCTTCGACGGCCCGAAATGGGATTTCCTGGATGCGCCGATGGCCGGGCTCTACTTCCGCTCGCTCGTCTACAGAAACCTGGACACGCTCGACGCGCTCGAGCCCTGGCTTTCCCGAGCTTCAAACTGCCCGGAATCGGTCTTCGACGGGATCCTGCGGACCATCCCGCAGCGCTGGATCGAAGGAGAAGAATCCGAATTCGAGCGCCTCCTCACGCGCCTCCATGCCCGGCGCCAACGGATCGCCGACCTCGTTTCGGCCAGCGCCCGGGCCAAACCCGACGTCTTCCCGGGCCTCTCCGGCCGCCGGCCCTCCCCTCCTCCGCCGTCCGTGAAAATGAGGCGCTGATGCAGCTTCCGGTTGCCACCGGCGCAGAAATGCGGCTAGATACGGGTCATGGAACCTGTCAGGCGAAGCTCAGGGAATCTGCGGCTCCCCGCCTGGCGTAATTTCGCAGGCGAAGAGAGAGTGCCTTTTCTGCTGTGGTCCGTCTATTCTGCCAGATGATGACCTGCGCCGCGGCACTCCCAACTTTGATCGTTCTTGCAGCCCTGACTGCGGACGCCGCTCCGCCCCGGACGTCCTCGACCTATCCTCCCGAGAAGATCCTTGAAGCCATCGCCGTGCAGCCGGGCGGCGCGGTTTGCGAAATCGGCGCCGGCGAAGGCGACACGAGCATCGCCATCGCCCGCATCCTCGGTCCTGCCGGCCGCGTCTACGCGAGCGAACTCGGCGAGAATCGCCTCGCGAGGCTCCGTTCACAGGTTGCCGCAAGCCGTCTCGAAACCGTCACCGTAGTACCGGGCGACTCGGCGAAGACCAACTTCCCCGATGGCGCGTGCGACGGCGTCTTCATGCGCGACGTCTACCACCACTTCACCGAACCCGCCGCCATCGGCAAAGCGATCTTCGACGCGCTCAAGCCCGGCGGCCGCGTCGCCGTGATCGACTTCCGCCCGCCCGGGCAGGAAGCAGACCAGCCGTCCGGGCGCGCCAAGGGCGGAACTCACGGGGTCACGCCTGAGACCGTGTCTCGCGAGCTGCGGCAGGCCGGCCTCGATCCTGTCTCCTCGGAAACCTCAGGCCAGCGCTGGTTCATGGTGATCCATGTGAAGCCAAGACGGTAGGCCGCCGCGATCCCGCCGCGGCGTCCCGCTCTCTCAAGGCTCAGCCTACCCGGCCAAAGGCAGGGTTAGAGTCTATGGAGATACGTCAGCGACCGCCACAGCCACTCCATCGGGCCGTAGGCGTGCCGCCGGAGCCACCAGTTGCTGATCCGAAGCAGCACTGCGTAAACCAGGACCGTTAGCGCGAGTCCAGCGAGCGGCCCAACCTTGCCATAGAGGCCGAAACCCCAACTGTAAAAGAGCGTCGTGCAAATGAGCGTGTGCAGCAGGTAGTTCGTCAGCGCCGTCCTGCCGACGGCGGCAAAGGGGCCCAGGCGCTCGCGCCACGCGGAATATTCGAGCAACAGCAAGATTGAGCAGACGTAGAACAGGCTGAGCAGCGGCACGCCGGCCGAGAGGATCAAATTGACCGCCAGTGTCAACGGCGAGAACCCCATCGGGTCGGGGTGGAGGATCTCCGTGACGGCGACGCCGAGGATGTTCAGGCTCAAGCCGCCGGCAAGCCCCCAAGCGCGGCCCTTCCGCAGCAGCTCGCGATGATCGGATAGCCCGCGGACGATTCCCCGCCGCCACACGAGCAGCCCGAACAGAAACAGTCCGAGAATTCTCGGGTAATAAAAGAAGATTCCGAAGAGCATGAAGGTGTTTTCCTTCATCCGCTCCTTGAAGATTTCAGCAAAAGTTCCTCTCGAGTACGCTCTGACGGTTTCGGCCAGTTGCGCGGCGGTGTTCGGTGGCGGCGACGGCATCTGAATGCCGGCCAACGTGGCGATTGTCCCCGCCAGGCCCAGGATGACAGGCCAGCTGTACAAAATGCACGCCCCGATGAGGACCCGCCGGGAGGATGCGTTCCGGAACAGGAAGAGCAGGAAGCCCATCAGGGCGTAGGGCGCGAGCACGTCGCCCCACCACAGCAGCGTGACGTGGACGAATCCGAAGCCGAGCAGCACCCCGAGCCTCCTCAGATAGAAAGCCCGGTTCGGGAGTCCGCGGGCTTCGGCGCGCTCCATCATCACGGCGATGCCGACGCCGAAAAGAAACGAAAAGATCGTGATGAATTTGCCCGAGATGAAGACGTCGATCAGGATCTGCGCGATGCGGTCGCCCGCTCCCTGCCACATCAGGGAATGATCGAAATACGCCGCCATCGGGGAATTGAAGGCGCGCATGTTGGAAGCGAGAATACCGAACAGCGCCGCGCCGCGAATCATGTCCAAGGCCTCAATGCGTTCGCCGGCGGCAGTCGGATTCATGACAGGAGCGGGCGATGTCGCCATGGCGGGTCCTTTGAATCGGCCTCGCTCATCCTATCATCGGCGCGCTAAAGCAAAACCGCCTTTCCGCCGATCAGCAAGCGATGGCGGGATTGGTGTCTCTTCTGGCCTTGGCCGCCGCGACCGCGGCGACGGTGCGGGAGGGTGGAGCGGGGTTGCGGGCCCGGTGCTCGGCCGACGCCGAGGTGGTCGCCCGGCTCGCGGGGGGCACCTCCGTTGAAGTGAAACTATAGATCTCCGGCGAGATCGGCTCCTGCTACAAGGTCGCCGCGGACGGCCGCAGCGGCTACCTGCTGCGCGAAGAACTCGCGGGCCTTGAGTCTTACGACCGCGCCAGCCGCTCGGGCAGCCAACGCGGCCTGCCGGAATCGATCCGCGCCGAGATCGGAAAACTTCAATCGGACCTTGTTCAGGAGGCGCAGCGGCGTCCCTCCACCGCCAACGACCGGACCGGATTGGACCCGGCCGTGGCGAGCGCGCTCAGCCTCATTGAAACCAACCAGCCGCGGAAGGCGCTCGAGTTGATCGAAACCGGTCTGCTCCGATCTTCCCGCAAGGATCCGTTCGTTCTCTCTTTGGCCGGCTTGGCCGCCTATCAGAGCGACCAGCCGCGGCAGGCGCTTCAATACTGGGGTGAATCGCTGGCCGTGCGCCCCAACCCCTCCATCGAGTCGCTTTACAGAAAGGCGCAGAAAGAGCTTGCAGCCGATACCAGCAGGAGCCGGATGCAGAGCTCTCGCTTCATCCTGCGGTACAACGAGCAGGAGGTCGGACAGCGGACGGCCGAGGAGATTCTGGCCGCGCTGAACGAAGAATACAACCGGATCGACAGCGCTCTGGGCTGCGGAATCCAGGAACAGACCACCGTCGTCGTTCAGTCGTACGAGGTCTACCGGGCCGCCAGCTCGGCCGCCGAGTGGAGCGGCGGACAGTTCGACGGCCGGATCAAAATCGCCTACGAGGGTCGCGCCCTCACGCCGCGCACCCGGCAGGCGATGGCTCACGAACTGGTTCACGCCTGTCTGGCCCGCAACGGCAGCTTTCCCGTCTGGTTCCACGAGGGCATGGCCCAGAGGTGGAGCGGGGTGGGCCTCTCCACAACACAACTCGCCACGGTGCGGCAGATGCTTCGCAGCAAAAGGATGCCCGGGCTCAACCAGATGCCGCCCTCGTGGGGCAAGCTCAGCCCCTGGCACGCCAGTCTCGCCTATACCGTCTCGCTTGCCGCGGTGGACGCCATGTACCGCAGCTACGGGGATCAGTTCGTCAGAAACCTCCTGCGGAGGCCGGAGCAGATCCCCGGCGTAGCCGACGCCGTCACCCATGCGCTGCTGGCGCAATAAAAGGCTACTCTTCGTAGTCTTCGCTCACAAACGTCATTTCATATGCACGATCGAGCACCTCGGCGGTCAACTCGTATTCGCGCCGTTCAAATCGGATCAGGTCGATCGCGTGGCTGATGACGTCCCGCGCCTGGCAGCGCCGGAACTTCTTCTTTGTGCGGAAATAGCGCTTGTCGAGATACTCCTCAAGCGCTGCTTCGGTGCAGGGAATCTGCTGCGACTGGCAGAACTTCCGGAAAATCGCGATGAACTCGGGCGACTCCGGCGAGCGCACAAACATCTTGTACTGGATGCGGCGCAGGAACGCTTCGTCGCCCAGGTCGTGAGGCCGAAGGTTGGTTGAAAACACCAGAAAGCACTCAAACGGCACCTGCGCCTTGCCGCCCGTCCGGAAAGTGAGGAAGTCGATCCGCCGCTCCATGGGCACGATCCAGCGGTTCAGCACCTCGGCCGGAGTGACCTTCTGTCTCCCAAAGTCGTCGATCAGGTAGATCCCGTTATTCGCCTTGAGCTGAAATGGCGCGTCGTAGACTCTCGACGCGGGGTTGAAACTCAGGTCGAGCATCTCCAGCGTCAGTTCGCCGCCCGACATGATGAAGGGGCGGCGCGCCCTCAGCCAGCGTCCGTCAAATTCGCGCTCGTGATGGAACGCGGTGACGGCCGGCTCGTCCTCGTCGAGACGATGGTGATAGAGCGGATCGTACATCTGGATGATCTGTCCCTGGAACTCGATGGCGAAGGGAATGTAGATCGGCGCGCTCTCGATATTGAACAGCCCCTCGGCCAGAAACGTCTTGCCGTTCCCCGGCTGCCCGTAGATCAGAAAAGACTTCCCGGCGTTGACGGCCGGCCCGAGCTGGCTCAACGTTTCCTCGCTCAGAACCATGTGCTTCAAGGCGGAGCGCAGCATCTCCGGCGTGAGCCAGTCGGCCTTGTGCCGCTGCATCTTAACGCCTACCGTGTACTGATCGAGCGGCACCGGCACCTTGCCGACATAGGCGTTGGCCTCGATGTACTGGATGGCCAGTTGCCTCCCCGCCTCCGACAGCGTGAAGCTCGATGAGATGTCCCCCATGCCCAGACTGGCTCGCACGCTGATCTGGTGCTGGCGTTTCATGTTCTCGAGCAGCGGCCCGATCACGCTGAAGTTCAACCCCAGCGCAATGGCCAACTCACGCCCCGTGGCCTCGTTCCTGAAGTACAGCAGCTTGAGAATGATCTGCTCAACCAGTGAGACGGGCACGCCCAGGTCATGCACGCTTTCCGGAATCGGTGGAACAAATGTGAGGTCTTCCTGCTCCGCGGCGAGGGCAAGGACGGATTCAGCGTTCATACATCCTAAGCTTCGGCTGAAAACCTGCCAATTCAAATTCGGAAATGCCAGAGTGCGACGGACAGGAAGGCCCTAGCCAAGGATGGAGAGACCCTGGCGCTTCTCAGCAAGAAGCCGTAGGATCCGCCTCAGCAGGAACTCCGAGGCGGCCCCGAAAATACCCGCCCCCGCGGCGGCCAGGCAGGTGAAAGGCAGGCTGTTTCGGGTCATCCTCAGCAGCGGGACGCGCCACGGATCGGGCATCAGGAAGAAGCACAGCACAAGCAGCGCGAGCAGAAAGGTGAATCCCATCCGCAGCAAATCCCGCGTGCCTTTGACCGACTGGGTGTTCAGTCCGATCAGTGCGCCCAGCATGGCCACAAAAGCGGCGATTCCCCCATTGAGGGCCAGCAGGCCCGCGAGCGCCAGAGCTTCAGGCATGGGCGCGGCGGGGCGCGCGCTGCGGAGAGCGGCAAGCGAGATGGCCAGCAGCGCCGCCCAACCCAGCGTCGCCGTGAGAACCGGAACCTGAGCGCGGACCAACACCGCCGCGCGGTCTCCGTAGCCGGCGCCCTGCTGTAGGCGGATCGCGACCTCGGGCCGCCCGAAGGCGTAGGCGGCGGAGTTGGCGGCAATCAGGTAGGTAAAGGCGCAGAAAACGAGCAGCAGTGAATTCTCATAGAAGGCGAACTTCAACGGCAATGCCAGCACTCCAGCCGCCATCAGGGCGAACGTGGCCGCGCCGGGCAGGCCCCCAAACGCGTTCAGCAGATTCATGACGCGGGCCTCAGATCCTTGAGCGTCAGCGACCACGGCGCGAAACCGCGCCGCGCGCTATAGGGATCATCCTCAATGGACACCACCACGTCAACGCGGGTTCCGGGAGCGAGTTCTCCGGCCCTCGCAGCGCCGCGCCAGGCTTTGGCCGACACCTGCCGGTTGGCGTCGCCAAGACGCACCCGAAGATGCTCGCTTTCCCGTCCGAACGTCTCTGGAACCGATCGCACTTCGACCCCGCGGATCAAGAAGGCGGGGACTCGATTGCCCAATCCAAAAGGCGCCAGTTGCAGCACTTCGGCGGCGGCGTCTTCCGTTAGTTCTCCGATTGCGATTTCGGCGTCGGCAATGACTTCGGGCGCCAGGTCTTTCTCCGAGAGCGCCGCGCGGGCGTGCTCGGCGAAACGCTGGATCAACTCCTCGACACGCTCGGCTTCGAGCGTCACGCCCACGGCCTGCTTGTGCCCGCCAAAGCGGATGAACAGATCGGGCATGGCTTCGAGAGCGTTCAGAAGGTGAAAGCCGCCGATCGACCGGCCTGAACCCTGAACGAATCCGGTCCGGTCGTCCCGCCCAAGCACGATCGCGGGCCGGTGGTAGAGTTCGACCAGCCGGTTGGCGACGATCCCAACCACGCCGCGGTGCCACTCCGGGGAATAGAAGACCAGCCCGGCGAGCGCCGGATCCGGCCCGCCCGATTCGTCGAGGCGCTCCTGAATCTCGCGGACGATGACTTCGCAAGCCCTCTGCCGGTCCTGATTCAGCAGGTCGAGCCGCTGCGCGATCGCCCTGGCGCGCCGCTCGTCAGACGTCAGCAGCATCTCAACGACTTCGCCCGCATGATCCATGCGGCCCGCCGCGTTGATCCGCGGCGCGATGCGAAAGCCGACATCCCCCGCGCTGAGCGCTGCGCCGGGCTCGAAGCCCGAGGCGTCGATCAGCGCGCGGAGCCCATGGTTTCGCGTCCGGGCCAGTCCGTCGAGCCCGCGCCGGACGAGCACGCGGTTCTCTCCAACCAGCGGGACGACGTCGGCTACCGTCGCGACCGCCGCCATCACCAGGAACGAATCCGAGAAGCGCACAATCCGGTCCGGCGGCCAGTTCTCCCGATCCATGAGCGCCTGCGCCAGCTTGAAGGTGACGCCCGCGCCGCAGAGGCTCTTGTTCGGATAGGGGCAGCCGGGCTGGTTCGGATTGAGGATGGCCACCGCCGGCGGAAGCTCTTCTTCAGGCAGATGGTGATCGGTGACGATCACGTCCACGCCGGCCCTCCGGGCGGCCTTGATCGCCTCAATGGCGCGGATGCCCGTATCGACGCTGATGATCAGCGAGACGCCCTCGGCAGCGGCCCGCTCGACGGCCTCGGGCTGCATGCCATAGCCTTCCTTGAGCCTGTCGGGAACGAAATAGTCCGTCTTCAGCCCGAGCAGTTCGAGCATCTTGGCAAGAATGACGATGCTGGAGATCCCGTCGACGTCATAGTCGCCATAGAGCAGCACCTTTTCCCGGGCCGCGACCGCGGCCTGGATGCGCTCGACGGCCCGCTCCATGCCCAGCATCAGGAAAGGGTCCGGCAGGTCCGTCAGGCGCGGATGGAGGAAGTGCTCCACCTCGGACTGCGTCTTGTAGCCGCGCGCCAGCAGCACGCGCGCCGCCGGCAGCCCCAGCCCGCACGCCGCGGCCAGGCGCGCCGCATCGGTCTCAGCGATTTCTGGCAGTTTCCAGCGGGCGGCGGCTGTCATTCCGGTCAGTTGTTCGAGTAGAAGCCGCCGTATCCCGAGGGACCTCCATCTTCGGGGCCTGGCTGCTCGAGTTCATCCAGAATCTCGTGCCATTCCTCATACCACTCGGTCTGCACTTCAAAGTGGTAGACCCGGCCTTCGAAGTCGAAGCTCAGCTCGATGGCGCAAGTAAAACCCTCATAGATGGCAAGCTCCTCGATGCGCCGCTCCAGCGTTCGCTTCTCGTCTCGGGCAAGGTCGCTCTCTTCAAGCAGGCCCAGCGCTTCTTCGCGGTGAGCGGCGCGGAAATCCCTGGAGTGGAAGTGGATCAGCCGGATTCCGAGTTTCAGGGCGCAGTCGAGAAACGCCCTGTAGTCCGGGTTGCGTTCTACGTCCCAATAGATGAACTCGACCCTGTCGTGCACCCGGCTCAGGCAGCGGAACACGACAAAGTGCTCGGCCTCGAGATAGCCGAGAATCTCTTCCTGCAGCGAATCCAGATTAGGTCGCACGGCGGCTGCGCTCTCCTTGCCGAGCGCCTAGCGCTGGGCCATGACCAGAACTTCTTCCATGCCCGCGGCGTCGCGGGCGGCGGGCGTCACGATCGTCTTCGGCCCGATGAAAATCTTGCGATTCTGCGCGATCGCCTGCCGGACATCGGCCTCGCAGACGAAGTCGACGATCTCGATCTTCGGGGCGGGAATGGCCGGCTCGGCGGCAGGAGGCCTGGATGGGGGCGCGGCAGCCGGCGGAGCCGCGTCCGTTTTCGCCGGGATCGAACAGGCGCACGAGGGCGCGGCCGCTCTGGGCGCGGCGCGCTGAGATAGAAACCGGTCGACCACCGATTCCACCACCGGC
>CAYWST010000005.1:0-42024 GCA_964461075.1 uncultured Solibacteraceae bacterium
GCTTCTGAAACAATAGACGGGTGTGAGCGTCTCCCCCTCTCAGCAAGCCGCCATCGAGCGCGCCGGACAGGACGCCTGCTGCGTGGCAGGCCCCGGATCGGGCAAGACTCACGTTCTGGTCGAGCGGTTCGCCTGGCTCATCGCGCAAGGCGTTCCCCCGGCGCGCATCCTCGCCATCACCTTCACCGAAAAAGCGGCGGCCGAGATCAAAAGCCGCGTTGTCAAATCCATCCGCGATCGATTCAAGGACCAGGGCGAAACGCTCCGCGCCGTCGAGCGCGCGCAGGTTTCGACCATCCACGGCCTCTGCAATGCGCTGCTGTCCGAGCACGCCATCGGCGCAGGCCTGGATCCCCGCTTCACCGTACTCGATGAGATGGACGCCGGGCTCGAACAGCACGCCGCCCTCGAAGCGGTGCTGAACCGCCTCGCGAGAGAACGCCGGGACTCGTTTCTGGAACTCGCCTCCAAGTGGAAGACCAATGACCTCGCCGCCAGCTTCCTCGATGCCTGGCCGAAGATTCGCTCCGCCGGCGGCGCGCGCGCCGCGCTGGCGAAGCTGCCTTCTTATGACCCGATGCCGCGCGCTCGCGCTCTCGCAGAAGAAATTGAATCGCTCCTTGCCATCCCGGTCAAGCGAACCGATGGCGTCATCCGCCGCGAAGCCGCGGCCAGAGAGTGGCTGAGCCGTCTTGGCGAGCAGGACATGTTGAGTTGGAGTGCAGGGCTGCCCTTCAACGCCCGCTCCGGCTCAAAACAAGGCGACGCCGTCAAAGACGCCGTGCCCAGGCTCCGGGAGAACCTGGAATCCGTCCGCCGCGAGGCCATCGGCGCCGCGCACGCTCACCTCATCCCATTCGTCCGCGATGTCTTCATCCTCTTCGAAGAGGAGTACGCCCGCCGCAAACGCGCTCTTGCCGCCCTCGACTTCGACGACCTCGAAGAGAAGACTCTCGCTCTCCTGGCCGGCGACCGCGCCGTTCGCGATCAGGTCGCAGGCCGCTTCGACGCCATTCTCATGGATGAGTTGCAGGACACCAACCCGATTCAGTGGAGCATCGTCAACCTCATCCGGACACCCGGCAGATTCTTCGCCGTCGGCGACCTCAACCAGTCCATCTTCGGTTTCCGCGGCGCCGAGCCTTCGCTGTTCAGCGCCTACCGCGAATCGGTCGAATCCTCGGGCGGCGTCATCGATGTCCTCGACCTCAACTACCGCAGCAGGCAGCCCATTCTCGATGCGGCGACCGGCGTCCTTGTCCGGCTCAATCGCGGCGTGACGGATCATCGCCTCGTCGCGGCCCGGCCCTTTCCTCCCCCCGAAGGGCCCTCGATCGAAGTCTTCAAAGCCGCCGCCGATTCCAGCGACATCGAGTGGATGGCCCGCCGCCTGCGCGAACTGCACGGCGCTCTTCAAATCAGCCCTAAGGAAGGCGGCGTCCGGCCCGCGCGCTTTTCCGACATGGCCGTGCTCGCCCGCACCTCCACCCCATTCGCCGCGATTCAGCAGGCCCTCGCCCGCTTCGGCATCCCGTACGTCGTCGAGCGCGGCAGCAATTTCTTCGACGAGCCCGCCATCGTCGACCTCGTGAATCTGCTCCGCGTCCTCGATCAGCCCGACGACGACATCGCCCTGTTCGGCCTGGTCCGCTCGCCATTGTTCGGCGCCGGCGACGAGGAGATCGCGCTGCAACGCCTCGAAGGCCGCATCGCTCCCCCGCGCATCGCCGCCCGCATCGAGGCCTTGCGCCGTGAAATCGCCGGCCGGGCCCCGCAGCCCGCCCTGGCCCGGTTTCTCGACGAAACCGGCTATCTCGCCTCCCTGAACCCCCAGGGCCGCGCCGACACCGCCAAGTTCTTCCACCTGCTCGACCGCTTCGCCGCCGAATTGCCCGGAGATTTGCGCGCCTGGCTCGACCGCATCGGCGACCTCCGCGCGCAAGGCGGTGAAACCACCGCCCCGATTCGTGAGGCCGGCGAAGCCGTCTCCATTATGTCGATGCATAAGTCCAAGGGCCTGGAGTTCCCCGTGGTCGCGCTCGTCAACCTCCAGAGCCCGCCCCGCAAGGACTCCGGCGCCATCGACTTCCACCCTGAAATCGGCCTCGGCTTGCGCTGGCGCCTGCCCGGCGACGACAGCAAACATCTCGACGACCCCATCCTCTGCGCCATTCGCGATCGCGAATTCCGCCGGCAGGAGAACGAAGGCGATCGCCTTCTCTATGTCGCCATGACCCGCGCCCAGGAGAAGCTCCTCCTCTGCTGGCGCGAGAGCGACCCCGGCTTCCGCTCCGATTGGCCCGATTTCATCGAGGCCGTTCTCCCTGCCGCCTCCACTCCGGATGTCGCCCGCTTCGAGCCCGCCGGGCTGCCCGAAGCGCTCCCGCCGCCCCAGCTCGAAACCGCTCCCAGTCCCGAACCCCTTGCGCCGTTTCAGGAAACGGCCCCTGAAACCAGCGCCGTCGCGGTCACCTCGCTCGCTGTTTTCAGGAGTTGCCCCTGGCGCTACTATCTTCGCTTCGTCGCCCAGTGGCCCGAACCGGAGGTCCCTCCTGCCGCGGTTGCCGGCGAAGCCGGCGGCGAGCCTGCTGGCGCGTCTTTCGGCGCCGAAGTCCACCACGCTCTCGCCGGGCTCCCCGCCGGCCAAGCGGCTCAGGAGATGGCCCGCCGGTTCACCGCCAGCCCTCTCGGGCAGCGCGCCGCAAAGGCGCGGCGAGTCTTCAGGGAGTTTGACTTCATGCTCGAACTCGAAGGCAGGCTCTTGCGCGGGCAGATCGATCTCTGGTTCGAGGACGCGCACGGCCTTGTCCTCGTTGACTACAAGACCGACCTCTCGCTCAGCGAAGAACGGCTCGCCGAGTATTCAACGCAGTTGCGCTTTTACGCGCTTGCGCTTCGCAAGCTCACCGGCTCGCTACCCGGCGAGTGCGTGCTGTTCGACCTCCGCTCGGGCCGGGAGATCCCAGTCTCGCTCGAAGCCGGCCTGCTTGACGCCGTGGTCTCGGAATGGAAACAGTTCCACACGCAACGCGACGCTCTGAGGTTCGCGCCCAATCCGGGCGCGCAGTGCGGCAGATGCCCTTACTCGGCCGGCGTCTGCTCCGCCGCGGCGTGTTCGTGACCGCCCGCCGCGGTGTGTGAACACCGCCTGGCCACCGCGTCCATCAGCTTCGCCTTGAGATGCTCGGGCAGAGGCTGGGCGTCCATCCCCTTGTAAACGTTGATTGTCTTCTGCGTCGTATCCAGTACGACCCAGCAGTTCGGACACTCGTTGATGTGCCGGTCCAACTCGGCTCGCAGCGCCGGATCCGTGTTCTCGTCCAGGTAGTCTCCCAGTTCCCGCAGAAAGTCCTTACACGTAACCAAGGATCTGGTCCCCTTTCCGCTTGAAGACCCTGGTCAGCCTCTCCCGAAGCTGAAGCCGCGCCCGCAGGAGCCTGCTCTTGACCGCCGCGATGGACAGCCCTAAAATCTCGGCAGTCTCCTCGGTCGACAACTCCTCAACGTCCCGAAGAACGAAGACCGTTCTGAAAATCGGTTTCAAGCCTCGAATCGCATCGTCGAGAATCGCGCGCAATTCTTCCTGGCCATACCGGTCCTCCGGCGTGCCATCCCATACGGCGATCTCCCGCACAATCGACTCCTCATCCGTTTCGATGTTCTCATCGAGCGAAACGGTGCGATCCGATTTGCGTTTTCTTAGCTTCATTAAGCTTTCGTTAACCGCGATCCGGGTCAACCAGGTATAGAACTTCGATTGGCCCTGGAACGACTTCAGGTGCTCATAGGCCTTCAGGAACGTATCCTGGAGCACATCCTCAGAGTCCTCATCGTTTTGCGTAATCTGGCGGGCCATCCGGTAAATGCGCCGCTCGTACTTGTTGATGAGGCTGGTGAAAGCTTCGACGTCGCCCTGTCTCGCTTTTTCCACCAGGAGGAGTTCGGCGGAAGGTATATCCGCGTCGACTCGATCGCCCGCTACTGGTTCGCTGGCCATGATATCGGCTCCGAAACTTAAAGAATAGCAATCCCGGCGCCCCCTGCCTGAGCGGTGCGTGACAGCGCGCGTGATACGCTGAAAGGTTCAACCTGCCCCAGCGAAGAAACCAACTCTATGAGCAGTAGCTATCTCGTTACCCTGCCGGACGGCAGCCAGCGGACCGTGCCCGCAGGCTCTTCCCCCATGGATGTCGCCCGCTCCATCGGCTCGCGCCTCGCCGAGGACGCCGTCGTAGCGCGTGTCAACGGCGATCTCTGGGACCTGACCCGCCCCTTTGAGGCGGACTCCACTCTCGAAATCCTGACGTCACGCCACGAAGAAGCGCTGGAGGTCTACCGCCACTCCACGGCGCACCTGCTCGCCGCGGCGGTTCTGGAACTGTTTCCAGAAACCAAACTCGGCATCGGGCCGCCGATCAAGGACGGTTTTTACTATGATTTTCAACGAGATACGCCGTTCACGCCCGAGGATCTGGAGAAGATCGAGCGCAAGATGGCCGACATCCGCGATCGAGGACTCACCTACGATCGCGTGCTCGTGGAAAAATCGGCAGGTCTCGAGAAGTACCGCCGCCTCGGCGAGCCGATGAAGTGCGAACTCATCGAGGAGCGCGCCGGCGACGTCTTCACCGAATACACTCTCGGTCCGCAGTTCATCGATTTCTGCCGCGGACCTCATGTCCCCTCCACCAAACGCATCAAGGCGTTCAAGCTGCTCTCCATCGCCGGCGCCTACTGGAAGGGCGACGAGAAACGCCATCAGATGCAGCGCATCTACGGAACCGCCTGGTTCACGCAGAAGGACCTGGACGACTATCTCCATAAGCTCGAAGAGGCCAAGAAGCGCGACCATCGCACCGTCGGCAAGCAGCTCGACCTGATATCCATTCAGGAACTCGCCGGCCCAGGGCTCATCTTCTTCCATCCCAAGGGCGCGCTGGTCCGCAAGCTGCTGGAAGACTGGATGCGCGAGGCGTACATCGCCCGCGGCTACTCGCTCGTCAACACGCCGCATATCGGCCGCGAGGATCTGTGGCGCACCTCCGGCCACCTGGAGAACTACGCCGACTCCATGTTCACGGGGATGGAACTCGACGATGCGGTTTACCGGCTCAAGCCGATGAACTGCCCGTTCCACATCCTGATTTATCAGGACCGGCAGCGCAGTTACCGGGACCTGCCCATCCGGCTCGGTGAACTCGGCACCGTGTATCGCTATGAGCGCTCGGGCACGCTGCACGGGCTGTTCCGCGTGCGCGGCTTTACGCAGGACGACGCGCACATCTTCTGCACGCCGGAGCAGATTGAAGCCGAGATCGTCAGTTGCCTGGAGTTCGCCGTCGACGTGCTGAAGACCTTCGGCTTCGACCGCTACAAGGCCGAAATCTCCACCTGGGACGGCGGCAAGAGCTCGAAGTATCTGGGCACGCCGGACGATTGGGAGCTCAGCGAGAACGCTCTCAAGCGCGCCGTGGAGAAGGTGGGTCTCGAGGCCGTCGTCGTTCCGGAGGAAGCGGCGTTCTACGGCCCGAAGATCGACGTGAAGCTGCTCGACGCGCTCGACCGTCCGTGGCAGCTTTCCACCGTGCAGTTCGACTTCAATCTGCCGCGGCGTTTTCAGCTTGAGTACATTGGCGCCGATGGCGCCAAGCACCAGCCACTGATGGTGCATCGGGCGCTCTACGGCTCAGTGGAACGCTTCTTCGGAATCCTGCTCGAACACTATGTGGGCGCCTTCCCGGTGTGGCTGGCGCCAGTGCAGGCGGTGGTGCTGCCCATCGCGGACCGTCATCTTGAATACGCACAAAAGGTGGCGGCGCGCCTCGAGCAGGCCGGCGTTCGCCACGAAATCGATGCGCGCAGCGAGAAGATCAACTACAAGATCCGCGAGGCGCAGTTGCAGAAAGTCCCTTACATGCTCGTCGTCGGCGACCGCGAGGCGGCCGACGGCAAGGTGGCCGTTCGCGCGCGCAAGTCGGGCGATCTCGGCTCATCGCCGCTCGACGAGGTGGTGGCGCGGATCGGCGAAGCGATTCGAACCCGGTCGCTCGGCGAATAGATGTCCTGGCTGCCCGCGCTCGTTCCGGCCTTGCTCGTGGCCGGCTCGTGGGTCTTCTGCGTGCTCACCATCGTCGCCGCGCGGCGCTATCGCGGGGTGCGCCCGCCGCCGCTGACAGAGCGCCCGCCCATCAGCGTTTTGAAGCCGCTGCATGGCCTCGACGAGGGGCTCGAGCGGAACCTGCGGTCGTTTTTCGAACAGGATTACGGGGAGTTTGAACTCCTGTTCGCCGCGCGCGATGCGGCGGATCCGGCGCTCGAAGTGGTGGAGAGGCTCAAGAACGATTACCCCTGCATCCCGGCCCGCGTCTTCGTCACCGGCGAGCCGCCTTACCCGAACGCCAAATGCTGGAGCCTGGAGATCATGATGCGGGAAGCCGCTCACGATCTTCTGGTGATGAGCGACTCCGATATCCGCGTCACACCGGAGATGCTGAGGGTCATCGCGGCGGAGTTCCAGGACGCCAGGTTGGCGGTGGCGACCTGCCCTTACCGCGCGGTCCCGGGCCGCTCGGTCTGGTCGACGCTGGAAGCGATCGGCATGAACACCGAGTTCTGGGGCGGCGCATTGGTGGCGCGCCTGGTGGAGCGCGGCGTCAGATTCGCCGTCGGCCCCACGATCGCCGCGCGGCGTAGGGTGCTCGAAGAACTCGGCGGCTGGCCCCGATTCGCGGAGTACCTCGCCGAGGACTTCGTGCTCGGCCAGTTCGCCGCACAGGCCGGCCACGGCGTCATCCTTTCAAGCTACGTCATTGAGCACCGCATCGGCTCGCAGAACCTCGCGAGGAACTTCGCCCACCGCCTGCGATGGAACCGGTCCACCCGGCGTTCGCGTCCGGCGGGCTACATCGGCCAGATCTTCACCTATCCGATCCCCGCCGCCCTGCTGTTCGTGGCGGCCGCCCCGGCTCTTTGGCCGGTTCTCATTGCGGCGGCCGTCCTGCGCGCCGCCGCGGCGGCCGCCGTCTCGGAGCACGTCCTGGCCGACCCTCTCTGCCGCAGGCTCTGGTGGGCCGTCCCTCTGCAGGACCTGCTCAGCTTCGTATTCTGGATCGCCGGGCTGTTCGGCAAGACGATCGTGTGGCGGGACCGCCGCTACCGCTTACTGAAAGACGGCCGGTTCCGGCCGTGCTGAGCGGATCGGTTCGGATAGACTATTTCTGAAGTAGATGCCTCAGCAGGCTTTATCCAGCCCCTCCTCCCGAGCCCGATTTGACAGAATCCTGGACACCCCCAGGCGTGTCGGGCTCGTTGTCACGGCAATCCTCATCGCCGTCATCGCCGGGATGGACGCCTACATCTATCCGCGAATCTCCATCGGAATGCTCTACACGGTCCCGATGG
Organism: uncultured Solibacteraceae bacterium; assembly: GCA_964461075.1. Lineage (GTDB taxonomy): Bacteria > Acidobacteriota > Terriglobia > Bryobacterales > Bryobacteraceae > JACADU01. The sequence continues at coordinate 7,402 of CAYWST010000005.1, forward strand.
TGTTCAGCTCGCTTTTCATGAACCGGATCCAGCTTGGCGGACAGGCCCTTGCGCTCTCCCTGCTCAGAGAGCACTACCATCCGTATGCCTGGGATCAGGACGCCTTCACGAGATTCTTCTACGTATTCATCAGCTATGGCGCCGTTGGACTTTTTTCGGGTGAATTGGCTCGCAACCGCCGCCTGGCTTTGTCCCATTTCGAGGCGATTCAGCGGGAGGTCAGACTGCGGGAGGATGCGGAGAGACAACTGAGGACGCTGATTGAGTCCAGTCCGGCCGCGATTGTGATGCTCGACCCCGACGGGCGGGTGGACCTCGCCAATGAGGCCGCCCACAGGCTCTTGCTGCTGGAGAACGGTTCACTGCCCGGGCGCCGCTTTGTCGAATTCGTTCCCATGGTCGGCGACCTGCTCAGCGAACAGGCCGCAGGCAAACCCTGCCGCACCGCCGCACATTGCCGCGGGCGGCGCGCCAACGGCGAGTCCTTCATCGCCTGCCTCTGGTTCTCCACCTTTGCCACTCAAAATGGCCCCCGCCTGGCGGCCATTATCACGGATTCGAGCGACGACATCCGCGACATGCAGGAATCGAGCCTGCAAAGTCTGCTCCGGTCCACGCGTGTTCTCGTGGGCAGCGTTTCCCACGAGATCCGCAACATGTGCGCCGCCATCGGGGTGGTCCATGCCAATCTCGGCCGGGTCCCGGGGTTGGCCGGCAACGAGGACTTCATGGCCCTGGGCACGCTCTCGCAGGGACTCACCCGAATCGCCACTCTCGAGCTTCAGAACACCAGCGATATCGAGGTCGATTCAGTCGACGTCGCCGAGCTCCTTGAGGAGTTCTCCGTCGTCCAGGCTCCCTCGGTGGAACTCGCCGAAGTCAGCCTCCGGATTTCGATCGCACCCGATCTGCCGATGGCGCTCGGCGACCGCCACGGCCTGCTCCAGGTTCTGTTGAATCTCACGCGCAACAGCCTTCGCGCGATGGAGCCGTCGGGAGGCGGGATGATCCGCATCGAGGCGGTGAGCGAAGGCGATTCCATCCTCATCACTCATCACGACACCGGCCCGGGCATCCGCAACCCCGAGTCGCTGTTCCGGCCCTTCCGCTCAGGAGAAGATTCCTCGGGCCTCGGCCTGTTCGTCTCGCGTGCGATCGTCCGCGCGTGCGGGGGAGACCTCACGCATGAGCCGTCTGAGTCAGGCTGCCGCATGATGATCCGTTTGCGGCGTGAACCCGAGGACGCACAGCCCGTTCTCCCCGTCCATGGCGATTTCCACACGCCGAAGGTGGTTTTATGACCCGCATTCTTCATGTCGACGATCACGCGCTGTTCCGTGAGAGCCTCTCGCGGCTCCTCTCGGCCGAGTCCGATTGCCGGGTGACCGCGCAGTGTTCATCCGTCGAAGAGGCTCTCCGCTGCCTCGAGCGTCCCGACTTCGATCTGATCCTGCTGGATTACGAATTGGGCGACCGGAGGGGTAACGAAGTCGTCGCGGCTGCGCGGCACATGGGACTCAAAGCCAAGATCCTCATCGTTACGGTCGGCCTCACGAGAACCGAGATCCGGCAGATGATGAGCGCGGGGGTCTCAGGCATCTTCCTGAAAAACAACTCGCCGGAGGAACTCCTGTCGGCGATTCAAGCCGTCCTCAAGGGCGAATCGTGGCTTGATCCCAAATACCAGCAGGCGCTCGGCGACATTCAGGCCACCGAGATCAGCCGCCGCTCCCGTTTTACCGAACGCGACCGCCTCGTTCTGCGCTGCGTGTTCGAGGGTCTCTCCAACAAGGAGATCGCCGAGCGTTTGAAGATCAGCGAAAGCGCGGTCAAGGCCTCGCTGCAGCAGCTCTTCTCCAAGACCGGCGTGCGGACCAGGTCGCAACTGGTGCGGGTGGCGCTCGAACACCACCGCCGCGAACTGCTGAACTAAGCGGCGCCCTCCGGCGTTTCGATGGTGTCGCCCTCGCCGGGCGCGAGAAACAGGTTCTCCTCCAGCTTGTGCTGCCGGTCGTAGAGTTCACGGTAGCGGCCGCCGGCGGCGTACAGTTCCGCATGAGCGCCGCGCTCCACGATGCGGCCCTCTTCCATCACCAGAATCTGGTCCGCGCGGCGGATGGTAGAGAGGCGGTGCGCGATCACGAAAGTCGTCCTGCCGCGCATCAGGAACTCGAGCCCGCTTTGAATCATCGCCTCCGTCTCGCTATCGAGGCTCGATGTGGCTTCGTCGAGAATCAGGATTCGCGGATCGGCCAGGATCGCCCGGGCGATCGAGACGCGCTGCTTCTGGCCGCCCGAGAGCCGCACGCCTCTTTCGCCCACTACTGTGCCGTAGCGCTCGGCGAACCTCTCCGCGAACTCGTCCACGCGCGCGATCCGGCAGGCCTCCAGAATCCGAGCCTCGCTCGCATCGGGGCGCGCGAAGGCGACGTTGTCCCGGATGGTCCCGTCAAACAGAAACGTCTCCTGCAGCACCACGCCCAACTGAGGCCGATAGGAAGAGAGCCTGATACCGGCCAGGTCCTGACCGTCCACGAGCACGCGCCCGCTTTGCGGCGTATGGAAAGCGGCCACCAGCCCGATGGTGGTGGATTTTCCCGAGCCCGAGGAGCCGACCAGCGCCGTCACCGTGCCCGGCGGCGAGGCGAAGCTCACGCCGCGCAGCACGGGCTTCCCTTCCTCGTAGGCGAAGTGGACGTCTTCAAACCGGACCTCGCCGCGGATCTCGTCCATCACGCCGGTCCGCCGCGGATCGGCATCCTCACGCATCTCGCTCAGCAGTTCGCGAGTCCTTTCAAGGCCCGCGACCGCCTCGGTGAGCTGCGTTCCGATGCCCACGATCTGAAAGACCGGCGCCACCAGGAAGGCCAGAAACGCCGTGTAGGTGACGAAGCCGCCCAAGGTCAGCTCGCCCGCCAGGATCTGCCGTCCGCCGATGTACATCACCAGCGCCCCCACCACGCCGATGAGCGCCGTCGCCGAGAGGCTCAGCAGACTCACCCCGGTGATGGACTGGAGCACGTTGTTCAGGATCCGGTTCGCCCCCTGGCGAAACACCTCTTCCTCGCGCGCCTCGGCGTGATATCCCTTTACCACGCGGATTCCCCCGAGCGACTCGGTGAGCCGCCCGGTGACCTCGGAGGTGATCTTGCCGCGCTCCTTGAAGATGGGGCGCAGCGTGGCGAACGCCTTTCTCAACACCAGGCCGTAGACCAGCACGATCGCCAGCGCCAGGCCCGTCATCAGCGGGCTGATCCGCATGAGGACGGCGAAGGACAGAACTGCGGTCAGGACGCCGCCTACAAACTCGACGAGCCCGGTCCCGACGAGGTTCCTGACGCCCTCGACGTCGTTCATGATCCGGGAGACGAGAAGCCCGCTCTTGTTGCGGTCGAAGAAGGTCACCTGCAGCCGCTCGACGTGCGCTTGCACCTTGCAGCGTAGTTCGGCGATCAGGCGTTGCGCCGATTTCGAGAGCAGTTGGGTCAGCCAGAACGAGGAGGCCGATTGCACGATCGTGGCGGCCAGGACCACCGCCGCAACGAGCCCGAGTTGATCGGCGCGCCCTTTTCCAAGAACGTCATCGATGAGGAACTTGGTCGACGCCGGCAGCACCAGCCCCGCGCAACGGCTGAGCCCGATGAGGACGAGCCCTCCTGCCAGTTGCCACCGCCGTGGGTACACCAGGTCACGGATGTCGGGCCAGACGGCCTTCCAGTCGACGGGGCCCGTGGCGCCGGCGGCCTGGCCTCGACGGCCGGCCCGCGAGGATTCCAGGTGACTGCCGCGGAGTACCATGGAAGGATGCGAGTTCTTTTATTGTCGCTGATGGGCGCTGCGCTCTGGGCCCAGGCTCCGGCCGCCTCTCCAAAGCCCGCCGCCCCGGCAAAGCCGAAACCTGCCGCCGCAAAACCCCCGACGGCTCCCGCAGCCAACCCGGCCGCACAGCAGCCCCCCCAGGCCCCGGTCTCCAACGCAGACCCGGTCGTCTTCTCCGTCGGCTCCAAGTCGATGACACGCAGCCAGTTCGACGAATTCTTTAAGAGCCTATCTCCCAACGTCAAGGCCGAATTGGGCGGGGAGAGCCCGCAGGCCCGCCGCCGCGTCGCGCAGCAGATCGCCGACGTTATGACCTTTGGAGAGGAAGCCCGCCGCTTGGGGCTCGATCAGAAACCAGCCACCCGGATGCAGATCTTTCTTCAGGAACAGAACGCCCTCTCCGCCATTCTCTACAACCATCTGATGGAATCCTCCAAGCCCAGCGAGGACGCCGTCAAGGCCTGGTACGACGAACATAAGAACGAATATGAGAACGCCAAGGCAAGGCATATTCTCATCCGGTTCCAGGGTTCTCAGGTTCCCATTCGGAAAGATCAAAAGGATTTGACCGACGCCGAGGCGCTGGAAAAGGCGAAGCAGCTTCGTGAGCGGCTGGTAAAAGGCGAGGACTTCGCCGCTATCGCCAAGGCTGAGTCCGACGACGTTGGGTCCGGATCCCAGGGCGGCGACCTCGGCTCGTTCACGCGCGGGCGCATGGTCCCCGTCTTCGAAGAAGCCGCTTTCTCCCTTCCCATCAATGAGATCAGTCAGCCGGTGAAGAGCCAGTTCGGTTATCACATCATTCAGGTCCAGGAACGCTCCAAGCAGCCTCTGGAATCCGTGCGCGCCGAGATCGAGAAGCGGCTCCGGACCGAGGGCGCCCGCAAAGCGATGGAGGGGATTCGCGCGAACGGCAAAGCCGTGATGGACGACACCTATTTCGGCCCTGCTACGCCAGCGCCTCCTTCCCCAGCGCCGGCTGCGGCGCCTGCCAAGTAACCGAATCTTCTCTCACCCGCACTCAGGTAAAACCCCGATTCACATCGGCAGGCGTTTCGCTGAACCATGGATTCATGGCAACTGCCTCCAAAGAACGGCGCGGCCGGAAGCGGGGCCGGTCGATCGCACCCCTGCTGTGTAAGCTTCACGGACGCGACCGCGCGGGGCACGCGGTGGAAGTCGCAGCCGCGATTATCGATTCGAGCCACGAAGGGCTCGGCGTTGAGGCGTCCTCGCCTCTGTTTCCGGACGACTTCTTCCGTCTCGAACTGAGCCAGGAAGCTGTCTCGGCCGGCATTCGGACGGACCCTTGGGTCCGTGTCTGCTGGAGCCAGACGGGCCACGACGGCGCCTACAAGATCGGCCTCGAATACGCCGCAGCGCCGCACGACCACTATCACGTCTCCCAGGACGACTTCGAACCCGGGCTGGATCTGTACGAAGTCCTTCAACTGAATCCCAAAGCGGATCCCGACACGATTCACCGCGTCTACCGGCTGATGGCGCAACGCTTCCACCCCGACAATAAGGATACCGGCGACGAGGAGGAGTTTAAGCGCATCACCCGCGCTTACGAAATTCTGGGAGACCCGGGCCGGCGCGCCAGCTATGACGCCCAATTCTCCGACGCCCGCGAGAGGCAATGGAAGATCTTCCACTCGGCCGAAGGCGCCCGCGGACTGCCTTCCGAAAAGCCCAAGCGATTCGCGATTCTGCATGCACTGTATCTGAAGCGCGTCCGCGACCCGCACGCGCCAACCCTGGGCGTCTTTGAACTGGAGGACCTGCTCGCCGTCCCGCGCGAACACCTGGAATTCGCTCTCTGGTACCTCAAGGAGCGGGGCTTTATCCTGCGGGGCGACAACAACCGCTATCAGATCACGATCGCCGGCGTGGACCATGCCGAATTCCTGGCGGCCGAAGACGAAAGACTCGAGCCCCAGCAAAGGCTTCTGCCAAGCGCTAGTTTTGCGGGTTGACCTCGGTCACGGCCCGCATTCGCACTTCCATGCCGCCGGAGAGGGGGATGTCGGAAGGCATGGCCACCCAATCGCCGTCCTTGAGCCCGGAGATCACCTCAGCCGCTGTGGCGCTTGCGACGCCGGTCCGCACGTCCCGCCATTCCAGCTTTGCGCCTGAAAGAAGAAAGACGCCCAGGCGCCCTTGCTCGCGCCGCAGCGCGGCTTTGGGGATCGTGAGCGTCTGCTCGACCACCCTTGACCGGATGGCGGCGTTGATGTTGGCGCCGGGCGGCAGGTCGTTGCGCGGATTCGCGGCCAGCGAGACGGCCTCGCCCACCTGCCGCGTGCCGAGCGAAATCACCTGCAGCGGAGGCCTCTCGACAACCGCCTCCCAGCCGCGGCCGGGCAGGGCGTCCCAGGTGATCGCCACGGGCAGGCCGGCGCGAACTTTGCCGAGATCGGGTTCGTCGACGTAGATCACCACTCTCAACCGGGTGAGATCCCCGACTTTGGCCAGCAACGCCCCGGGCTCAACCCACTCGCCAGCCCGCCGGGAGACCTCGAAGACGACGCCGTTGCGCGGTGCGCGAATAATCGCTCTGGCAAGTTTCGAGCGCGCCGCGTCCAAAGCCGCCTGGGCCTCCTTGAGCCGCGCCTTGAGGGCCTCCAACTCGGCCGGGCTGACCAGCGCCGCACGCCGTTTCGCTTCCGCGCTCAATTGAGTCTCCAGAATTGAGAGCCGGTCCCTGGCTGCGTTCAGTTCGGACGGCGTGGCGGCCTGTTTCTCCACCAGCCGGCCGAGGCTTGCCACTTCCCGTGCGGCGGCTTCCCTTTCCGCCCGCAGCCTCGCCAGGAGGGCGTCCAATTGCGCCAGTTCGGAAGCGCGTCCGCCGGATTCGGCCGCCGCCAGTTCCGAGCGCACCTGTGCAAGGCGGCTTTCCGCGGCGGCAATCTCCGATTCCATCTCGCCGGTTTCCAGGACGGCCATTACCTGGCCGGCCGACACTGGTTTTCCAGCTTCGGGAATCACGCTTTTCAGACGCCCCGCCTGTTCCGCGACAACCGGCGCCCAGTCCAGCGGCTCGGTCTTCCCGTTTGTGGTAAGAATGCTTTCGATCCGGCCCATCGACGCTCGCGAAAATGGGACCTCGGGAGGAGCGGCGGGCCTCAGCGCCAGCCAGACCGTCAAGGCCGCAGCGGCCAGAAGGATCAACAGAATCCACCGCTTCATGGAGCTACTTCATCTTCCCACGATGCAGGCACCAGGCCAGCAGAAGTTCAAACTCAATATGCTGGATCTCGCGGGCAAGCGATTCAAGGGCTCCACCCTCCCGCCGCGCCTGCGCGCATGTCCGGATGAACGCCTCCGCATCCCATTGCCCGGCGCCATATCCCGCACGCCGCGCTCTGCCCGCTAATTCCTCGAAGATGGGGTGGCGTCCCACCTTGCGGAACCAGTAGCCCGAGTTCCAATCGTCCGGCTCCTGCCTGTGCAGAATAGCGTGCCAGTAGCCGCCCTCGGGAGAGTTCAGTTCCTGCGAGATCCGGTGCGACTCATCGAACCTCCCGCAATAGAGCCACAGTCCCGCGAGCACGTGCGGATCCGCGCCGAGACCGCGCAGAGCCGACTCCGCGTCCTTCACGCCCGCAGGCCGGCATATCAGGGGCATCCGTCTCTCCGGCCATCCCGCCAGTTCGAGAACGCGCCGGAGCTCATCCGGCGCGGCGTTCAGTTCACTCGCCATCACTCTCATCGTGACACGGCGGGAACCGGCTTCACCTTCCGGTAAGAAACATTCCCATCCAACTTTGTTTTGAGTCACAATGGAATGCGTCATGGCTTCATTCCGGATTCATCGAATGAAACAGGCCGCGCGCGAGCATTTCCGGTGGGCGCCCCACGTCAGCGGGATCGTGCAACTCAAGCCCCGCGATTACGTTCCGGACGGCGAAGTGGAGGCCTTGAACTTTTATGACGCCTGGGCCGTCCTTCGTGGCTCGCCCCGCGCTCTCGATATCGGCGACGCCCTTGAAACCAGCGGCGGCGATCTCCGCATCTGTAAGTATGTGGGCTTTGAGGAGGCGCGCTGGGCCATGCCCGAGGGCGCTGTTGAGGCGCCGCCTCAGCAGGCGTCCGGGGCAGCCGCCTCTCCCGGACTACAATGAAGTGCTGACACCAATCAATGGACTCGTTTAGATCTGGCCCTGCGACACCGCAGGGCCAGAATAATGGACATCAAGGCTTTTACGCCCTGGTCGGCTACATCCCCGACCCGCTCGGCTCCTATCTGAACCATCTCCGCACCGAACTGGTCGCCGGATGCCGCCTCCGCTCGCATGTCACCCTCCTGCCTCCAAGGCTTCTCCGCGCCAACTGCTCCACTCTCATTCAGGAACTCGAGAAACGCTCACGCCTTCTTCCGCCTTTTCAAGTCACTCTTGGGGAGATCGAGTACTTCGAGACCACCCGGGTGATCTACATCTCAATCGAGCGGGGCTGGAAGCAGATTCTCGAATCGCACGAACTCCTCGCGGAAGGCCTTTTCGCATTCGAAGAGTACTATCCCTTTCATCCCCACATGACGCTCGCGCAGGATGTGCGGGGGGACACGTTCGAAGAGGTTCTCGATCTGGCGCGCAGACGCTGGCAGGATTGCCCTTACTCACGGTCATTTGAGGTCAGGAACCTGACTTTCGTCCAAAACGTCGATCCCAATCGCTGGGATACCCTGAGCGAGCACATTCTTTCCGGCGCGCCGAATAGAGCTACTCGACCGGAAACAGGGTGATCTGGAGCGATTCCCGCTTCGGGGCCCGTTGCCGCTTCGCTCCAACCACACCCATCACGTTCACTTCTGTCAGAGCCTGCCTCGGGATGAAGATGCGCTGAGCGTTCCCCGCCGACTCGGGCGGTGTCGCCGCATAGCCGTGCGCCTCGATGAGCTGAAGATTCGCCGGAAGGACCCCCTCCAGACGGTCGCCGTCGCGGAAGACAAATTCCACCCAGATTCCGGAAGTCTTAGGCCGGGCCAGAAACTCACGCCGCTCCCTGAGAACGCTCTTGCCCTCCCAATCCCTAACAAAAGAAATGACCTTTATCTGCCCGTAAGGGATCAGGACCGCCTGGCCTTCATGGCTGATGAGTTCCACGCCCTCGATTCCGGCCATTGAGTGGGGGCTGGCAAAGCCACGGACCGGTGAACGGTCGAACCGATCAATCAGGACTTTCTTGGTAGTGGAAGTGGTCAAGCCGACGTCTTTCTCCCTTGCGCTGGATGCCGCGGCCAGTACCCTTTTCTTTCAAACAATTACGGAAGTATTGTATCATTGCACCGATGGCGACTCTGGCTCGGATGGCCGCCGCGGCTGAAGCATTCCTCTCTTTCTGCCGCGTTGAGAAGGGTTTGTCCGCCCATTCGCTGGACGCCTATCGACGCGACCTCGACAGTCTGGCCAGATGGTGCGAGACCGAGAAGATCGAACAAATCCCTTCTACTGAACAACTTAGGAGATACCTTGACGCGCTTGGCGCTCGCCGTCTCTCGCCGCGCTCGACGGCCCGGCACCTGACCACACTGCGGAATTTCTGCCGGTACCTTCTGCGGGAGGGCGTCCTGGCCGAAGACCCCACGGCATTGCTCAAAAGCCCCAAACAGTGGCAAAACCTGCCCAAATGCCTGTCCGGACAACAGGTCTCGCATCTCCTGGCAGCGCCGGAGAGTGGCAAGGCCAGCGGCGTGCGGGACCTGGCGATGCTGGAACTGCTGTACGCGTGCGGACTTCGGGTTTCCGAACTCTGCTCGCTCAAGCTGTCGGACCTGAACCTCGAATTAGGCTTCCTGCGAGTGACCGGAAAGGGCGGCAAGCAGCGGCTGATTCCCGTGGGAGAGCAGGCCCGGACGGCCCTGCGCGCATACCTCGAAAGCGCCCGGCAGACATTACTCAAGCGCCACTCAAGCGGGGCCCTGTTCGTCACCGCCCGGGGCGGTCCAATGACCCGGCAAGGATTCTGGAAACTTCTGAAGACCCGCGGACTGCAGGCTGGGATACCCCGAAGCCTGTCTCCGCACGTTCTCCGCCACACGTTCGCCACGCACCTCCTCGAGGGCGGCGCCGACCTGCGCAGCGTGCAATCGATGCTTGGCCATGCCGACATCGCGACCACACAGGTTTACACCCACGTCGCGCAATCCCGCCTTCGCACCACTGTCGACAGATACCATCCCCGCGCGGGCGCAACGGGGCCCGGCGGTTCATCCTGAACGAGGTCTGCCATCGAGCTGCCATGAGTGATTACATGTTCAACCTCGAAAGCCATCTGAGCCCGGAACAGAACGCGGTGCTCAGCGCGGTCACCTCCGCAGCCGCGGGCTTGGGGGTGAGTATCTTCCTTTCCGGCGGCGCGATGCGCGATATGCTCGGGGGCTTCGCCATCCGCGATCTCGACTTTTCAGTTGAGGGGCCCGCGTTAAAGCTAGGCAAGGATGTAGCGAAAAAGCACGGCGCCGAAATCCTCTCGACCGACGAACACCGCAAGTCGATCGAGATGCGTTTCCCGAATGGCGTTCTTTGCGAAATCGCCATGGCGCGGGTCGAAAAGTACACCAAACCCGGCGCCAAGCCTCAGGTCACGCCCGCGACCATCCATGAGGACCTTCGAGGCCGGGATTTCACCATCAACGCCATCGCGCTTTCGCTCAATCGCGCCTCCCGCGGGTTGATGATCGACCCCACCAACGGCGCGTCCGATCTCGAGCGGCGGGAGATTCGCGCCACCTCAAACTACACCCTCTATGACGACCCGATCCGGCTTCTGCGCCTGCTCCGCTTCAAGGCCCGTTTCGGCTTCAACATCGAGGAACGCACGCTTTCTCAGTTCCGCAACGCGCGCGAGGCGGGCGTGGAGAAGTACATTCAACCGCGCAGCCTGTTCAATGAGCTCTATCAGACGGCACTGGAAAACAGTCCGCTCGACGTGTTCAAAGCCCTGGATGAAGAGGGCCTGCTCAAACTCTACTGCCCGGGTCTGGGCGGCGGGAAGCTCAATGAGGCCGCCTTCCAGAAAATCGCCAAAGCCAAGGCAATGATCCCGTTCGGCGCTTCCTTCCCGGCCGACTGGTACGCCATCTCGCTCTACTGCCTCACACAACCGCTCTCGGTGAAAGAGCGCAGCACCCTCATCGCCAACACCAGGATGACGAAGGAGGAGGCGGCGCCCTGGCAGAAACTCGAAACTCACGCCAAGAAACTTGAATCGGCCCTCAAGTCCGCCAAGCTCTCCAAGGCCAGCCAGGTCTACGGTCTGCTGCAAAAGTCGGCCGGAGAAGAGATTCTGCTGTTGCATTTGAGGAGCCAGCATCGCCTGGTTCAGGACCGGATCAAGAACTACCTCACCAAGTACTTGCCCACGGCGCTCGAGGTGTCCGACGCCGAAGTGAGCGAAGCCTCGGGGCTCGAGCCTTCCAGCCCGAAGTTCGCCAAGGCCCGCCAGGACCGGATCAACGCCCGGCTCGATGGCCGCGTCCGCAAGCCCGCGCCCCCGCCCGAGCCCGAGCCCACGCCCGCCGCGCCGATGCGCGGAACGCTGCTCCGGACCTCGCGCTTCAACTGATAAGATCCTCCCCAGCGAGGATTCCATGCATCGACGCTCCTTCCTGATGACACCGGGCCTGTTCCCGGCCTGCGCCGCCGTCTCCTGGGCAGGCGCGAACGACCGTATCCGTCTCGGAATCGTCGGGGTCCGCGGCCGAGGCAACGATCACATCAGGTTTCTCTCCCAGATTCCGGCAGCTCAGGTCGCCGCGGTCTGCGATATCGATCAGGCCAACGTCGAACGCGCCCAGGCCAATGTGGAGAAGCTCGGCGGCGCCAAGCCCGCCGGCTTCGCCGACATGCGGAAACTGTTCGACGACAAATCCATCGACGCGGTCTCCATCGCCAACACCAACCACTGGCATGCCCTGTCGACGATCTGGGCAATCCGGGCCGGCAAGGATGTTTACGTCGAGAAGCCCGCTTCGCACAATCTCCTGGAAGGCCGCCGGATGACCGAGGCGGCGCGCAAGTACAAGCGGATTGTTCAGGTCGGGATGCAGTCCCGCACGACGCCTCATAAGATCAAGGCGATCGAGCTTCTGCGCGAAGGCGTCATCGGGAAGGTTTACATGGCCAAGGGACTCTGCTTCAAACGGAGGGTCACCATCGGCAAGGCCCCGGACGGCCCCGTTCCGCCCGGCGTCGATTACGACGCGTGGCTCGGCCCGGCTTCCAAACGCCCCTTCAACCCCAACCGCTTCCACTACACATGGCACTGGTTCTGGGACTACGGCAACGGCGACATCGGCAACCAGGGCGTTCACGAGATGGACATCTGCCGCTGGGGGCTCGGACTCTCCACACATCCCGCGAAGATCGCTTCCACCGGCGCCAAGTTCGTCTATGACGACGACCAGGAGACGCCCAACACGCAATATGCCGTCTTCGACTACGGCCGCGTTCAGATCCACTTTGAGGTGCGCGGACTGCTCACCAACTCTGAGGGCGCCGTCCGTTTCGACGGGACCAACACCATCGGCAACATCTTCTACGGCTCGACCGGATACATGACCGTCGACAGCCACTCCTACAAGGTCTTCAGCGGCGAAAAACACACGCCGATTTTACAGGGCGCCGCTGATGAGCCCATCTGGGACACCAAGCCGCAGTTCGAGAACTTCCTCGCCGCCATGCGCAGCCGCAGACACGAGGAGCTCGCCGGCGACATCCTGGAAGGGCACCTTTCGGCGTCGCTCTGCCACCTGGCGAACGTCAGCTATCGCCTCGGGCGATCCCTGAAGTTCGACCCGGCCTCGGAGACGTTTCCTGGCGACGCGGAAGCGAACGCGCTGCTGACACGGAATTACCGCGCGCCGTACACGCTGCCCGATCCGGTCTGACAGTCAACGGCCCCTGGCCCCCGCGCCCGTGATTCAGGCCTTCACAACAACGACCTGCGTGTCGTAGAAGACTGCGCTTCCGCCGACAACGTCGCTCAGAGGCGAGCGCAGGTATGGATCCACGACCATCGCCGAATTCGCGTGGATGCCGGCGCCACGCCGGGCATCTCCGGGAATCAGTTTGCCGTCAATCGTCTGCGGCGCCGCTCCGTAGGCCCAATGGCCGTAGCCAAGTTCGAAGGCGATGACGCCGGGCCGGATGCGGTCGGTCAGCCTCAGCTTCCCGGTCAGCGGCTTGCTCTGGCCGTTGCCAAGATCCCACTTCGATTCCAGGTTATAGACCGACAAGATCCAGACCTGGTCGCCGTCCTTCAGTCCGAGGCGCTGCGCGTCCGGCCGGCACATCTCGACGAAGTTCTCGGGACGGACGTCCGTGAGCCAGTAATTCGAAATGGTCCGGCTCTTGCAGGCGAGCATGTTACGGTTGGTGATCAGCGTGAAGGGCGCGTTGTTCTGCTGAAGCGGCCTGCCCAGAGAATCGACGATCGGCAAGTAGGTGGCGATCCCGCTGAGATACTCGCCGGTCATTGAATTCCGTGTGTTGGCCGGCTTCTCGTGATAGAGGTTCACCAGCCGGCCGTAAGCGGCCTTGACTTTCGCCCCCGTCCACGCGTCATCATAGCTCCACCAGCGTCCGCCGCGATTCAGAACGTAAATCGCTTTCTTCCACCACTGCGCTCCCACGGCCGCGGACCACCGCTCCTCGTCGAAAAGCGTCTTAGGCAGGCGCCTTCTCGCCTCACGGAAGATCTGGACCTCTTCGTCGCTTGCATCCGGGCAGGCATCGCTCCCATTGCTGGCGTCTCCGAAGGCGATGTTGGCGACCATCCGCAAATAGAAGTCCTCCGGCCGCGAAAGACTACCGGAAGAGCCGAAGCCGCCGGGGCCGAAGCCGGGCATCTGGAGCCGCTCGGCGATGGCCAGCATCACGCTTTCCATCGAAACCGGCATCTCCTCTCCGAAGACTTTCACGGTTTCGTTCGGGGTGGGGATCACCGGCTGGCGAACCGGAGAGACACGGTGCACGATGGAGGGGTGGGTCCGGTGGAACTCCCATCGCTCCAGGTAGCTGAGGTCCGGGAAGATGTAGTCCGCGTACTGCGAGGTCTCACCGATGACGATGTCGCTGCATACGAACAGGGGGATCTTGGCCGGATCCATCAGCGCCGGAATCAGCGAGTGGCCCGCCGGCAGGGCGTAGACAGGCGAGCCCATGTAGAGGAAGAGGGCCTTGATCGGATAGGGGTAACCGTCGGCGGCGGACGGAATGACTTCCTGGTACACATCGCTTGCCAGCGGATACCAGGGGCGCTTGGCCGGGTAGCCGGAAAAGATGGTGCTCTTTTCGTAACTCGCCCCGCCCCGGATGATATCGATGCCGAATGGCGTGATTTTGGCGGGGTGATCGCCAAGCTGGAAGGGGCGCCCTGTCCCGCCGGTTTCGCCATAGGCCCCGGCGCCGTAGACGAGGCCGCCTTTCCAGTCCAGGTTCCCGATGAGCGTATTCAAGGCGCCCATCGTCGCCAGCACGTTGTAGAAACCGTTGGTGTGCTGGGAGACGCCGCGGTGAATCTCCACCACCGCCTTCTTCCCGTGCGAGGTGAATTCGCTCGCAAGCTGAACGATATCGTTCGCGCCCACCCCCGCGGTGATTGCCCAGCCTTCAATTGTCTTCTTCGTGGACTCCTCATAGAGGATTTGCAGTCCGGACTTGACGCGAATCCCCTCGATCGCCGTATTCACGAACAGTTCGCCTTCGACGGCGTTTGCCGCGTCGCCGGATTTGAACGCCACAGGCTTGCCGTCGCGAAGACATACGAACGTGTCGGCGTCTCCCCCAAGGCCGATCTCCGAGGCCCTCAGAAACGCTCCCGCGGTCCCATCCGGTCTGATCTTCACCAGCCACGCGCCATTGGACCAGGTCGGCTCGCTGTCGGCGGCGGCGGCCGCGCGGTTGCAGTTCTCCAGATACCTCTTGTCGTACTTTTTGTTTTCAATGATCCAGCGCACCATGCCGAGGGCGAACGCGCCGTCCTCGCCCGGCTTGATGGGAACCCACTTCCATGCTTTCGATGCGATCTTGCTGTGCCTCGGATCGACAACGGCGACTTTCAGACGCTTGCTGGCCAGTCCGCGCGTGATCTTCGGAACCTTCAGGGGCGGACCGTAATTGCCCTCCAGGACGTTGGCGCCCCAGTAGATGATGAATTCGGCGTTGGCCGTGTCCGCCATCCAATAGGCCTTTGCGCCTCCGGTCCAACTCCCGCCGCTTGGCTGGTCGGCCATCGACTTGCCGGCGAAGTAGATCGAACCCTGACAGACGGTCGTGTGGCCGTGCGCATTCGCGGACCCAAAGCTGTCCTTCACGAACCGCAGGAAGAACTCGCTCCTGCCCCCTTTCAACCTCCCCCAGTTGAAGACGAACTGGTTGTTCTTCGGGCCCATGTCCGGATGCTCCGGATCGATCAAAGCGTCCAGATGCTCCTTGTACTTATCCTTGAACTCGGCCACCGTCATCTTCTTGTCCTGGATGTTTTTGACATCCGCGGTCATCGAAGCGTAGACCTTCGGATCGCGCAGGGCATACAGATCCCGCATGCCTGTCACGGTCCGTCCGCCGTCCTGCGGGAACAAAACGCCCCCGTTGACGATTTCGGTGATCGCATCGCTGAAGGCGATCGCCGTCCACTTGCCTTCACCGCGCTTGCCCGCCCGCTTCAGGACCTTGATGACTCGATACGGATCGTAAGCGCTTTGGATCCCGGCTTGCCCTTTCGGACAAATGATCCCGTTCAGCTTCGCCGCCCGCGCGACCGGCGTCTTCCAGTCGATGTGCGGATCCATGGCCCTCGGACCGTAGGGGTTTCCTTCGATCTTGACGGCGAGGCCATCCTGAATCCGCACCTTGATCTCGCAGCCCGTGTTGCATTGAAGGCAGGTGGAGTAGATTAAATCGCTCGGGCTCACCGGCTTTGGCGTTCCGCCCGGAGCCGGCGCCTGCTGCGCGGAAGCCTGTTCTTGCAAGACGCCCGCCAGGCAGGCGCCCCCCAGAAGCGCTGAACTTCGCAATAGCTCTCTGCGCCCGGCCGGCGTCTCCATTCCCGTCTGGCCTTGCTGGATCTTCGTCTCTTCGGTGTTCATGGCGTTCTCCTCAGGAATGGCAGGCCGCGCAATCCAGATGCGGCGTGTCCGGCATCGACTCGGTGAAGTAGATCACTCTCGGTTTCAAACCAAGGTTTTCGTGGCCTTTGAAGACTGTGCGGCCTTGTGTGATCTCCTGAATCAGCCCGTTCGGATCGTTTGCGTCCCCGAAATACATCGCTCCGCCCACGCAGGTGCTCACGCACATCGGCAGCACTCCCGAATAGATCAGATGACTGCAGAAGGTGCACTTGCGAGCCGCGCCCGCCAGTTGGTTCCCGCCCGGCTTCCGGGTGTAGGACTTGCCGTTCTCCACGAAAGCCCGGCCCTCGTAATCCTGTATGTTGGGCGTCGACTCCGTGTATGTCTTCCCGTCATCGACGTGCGCCAGTTGGAAGGGACAGGCCTTTACCGCCGCTTCGGCGTAAGGCCCTCTCAACTTGTCCTGGACGAACTCAACGATGCCGTCGGCTCGCTTGACAATCATTCCCTCAGGGACCGCCTTCGCACAGGGCGCATCGCCGCACTGGAGACAGTTGACGGGTTTGTAGATCGCCCAGGGAATTGGCCTGAGCGGCAGTTCCTTCTGGATCACCCGCCGGAAGTTCGCGCCCGGGCCGGTCGGATTCTCCGCCTTGCACGCCACCGTGCAGGCGTCGCAGCCAATACACTTCCGCGTATCCACCACCATCAGCCAGCTTGGCGTCTTGCCGCTGGCCACCGCCTGTTCCAGCTCCCGCTGCATCCTGACTGTTACGCTTCCCGTTGGTTCGGCGAGCGGGGGCGGGATCTCGGCGGCCTCAGCGCGCTGGGATTGAAGAACCTTCAGGGCGCCAACCCCAACCGCCGCAGTGGTTCCAAGCCCTGCCAGGGCGCGAAAGAAACCCCTTCTGCCCTCACCTTCTCTGACGCAATCGCCTTCCTTGCTGGAATCGGGCATACGATGGCACTCCTTGTATAAAAATCCAACGCTTCCAACGATCGGTGGGTCGAACTCCACCCCGTTACCTGCAGGAACATACCACACTATACGGATTAGTACAAGATCTACAGGCCCTATTGTCGTAGTTTTGTATCTGGCGGCAAGTCAAGCCGGCGGCAACCGGGGCCACACGGAATCCTGAGGCGCCTCCACTCCCTAATTCAGCGGAAGGCCCGGCCGCACGATCGAGTTCGACCCGGCTTCGGGAACTTTCCTTGGCGACGCGGAGAGCGACGCCCTGCGCACCATCGACTGTCGGCCGCCTTCTTCACTGCCGATCATGCCTAACACCTGTTCTGCCGCTCACGGGACCGCCCACTCAGGCTAAAGTCTAAGTAAGGAGTCTTGATGAAGAAGTGTTTGTGGGCGTTTTGCGCCCTCGGTCTTATTGTGTCTGCTCAAACCACAACCCAATCCCCCCAGCAGACCCCGCCGCCAGCCGAAGCTGCGAAACCGGAAACTCCCAAGCCTGGAGATCCTCCTCGTTCTGTCACAGTCGTTGAGAAGGATCCGGTCTACGTCCGGCGCTTTTCAGCCGGCGTCACAGTGCAGTATCTTCCCCTCAAGATGATGGGCTCCGATCAACTCCAGGTCACTGAGCCGGGCCCGATCGAGATCAACTCCGACTCCTCGCCGAAGAACCGGAACGTCGCCATCGGGGGGGGCGTCGTCTTCCAGGCCGCCATTACGGGACGCTTCGCCCTCCTGAGCGGAGCGCTTTGGCGCCAGACCGGCTACGAAACCACCAACACCATCTACGTCGGGCCGCTCCGCCGCCAGATCATCACCAAGGAAGTCACGTCCGCCACGTTGTTCGACTTTCCCTTGCTTGTGCGCCGCTACAACATCGATCGGACCGAGCCCGGCTGGCGCTGGTTCTACGAAGCCGGCGGCACGCTCCGGCACCTTTGGAAGACCCGGACCACGATTGAGCGCACCGAGGCCGGCGCCGTCGAGTACTCCTCCGGACCTGCCGAGATTTCTTCCAGGAACCTCCCTGGCGTCACCGGCGGGTTCGGGCTGCAGTTTAACGACGACTTCGGGATCCGCATCATCCCCGAAGCCCGCTACACATGGTGGCTCGGCCGCACCTTCGACTCCTACGCCACGCGCTCCAGCCGCCACCAGGTTGAGGTGGGCATCTCATTCACCTTCTGATTCCCATCCGCCGCGGCGGATATCATGGAGTCATGCTGAGACTCGCGCGGCTGTTCGTGCTTGGAGCGGCCGTGTGCTCGTCCCGCGCGTTCGCGCAGGCCATCGAGTTTGAGTCGAACGGCTTGAAGTTTCAGACCATGACCCGCGATGGCGTGACGATCATGTTCGCCCCATTGCCCATTCAGGTGCGCGACTTCGCCGTCCTTCAGGTTGCGGTTTCAAATGGCTCGCCTTCAACGCGCACGGTCAAGCCGGAAGATTTCAAGTTCATCCGGGAGGAAGGCGGAGTCGTGCCGGCCACTCCCGCGCGCAAGGTGGTTACCGAGTTCCTTGAACGGGGGGGACGGAACGACGTCATCAAGCTCGTCACCACTTACGAAGCCTCTCTCTACGGCGTGGGGCGAATCCGCTCCACCAACGGGTATGAGCAGCGCCGCCAGCAGTATCTGGCCGAGATGACCTCGGCCAAGCTGAAGGCGGCGGCCGCGGCCTCGGCGATCGTCTTTGTGCAAACCGCGCTCAAGCCGGGAGAATCCACCGATGGCGCGATCTTTTTCCCCTTGCAGGGACGGCCGATCAGCGCCGGCAAGCTGGTGGCGAAGGCCGGAGTTCTCGAGTTCGAGTTTGAGGTCGGCGGATTCAGACATCCCGGAGAGTTGATCCGCCGTCCATGATCGTCGATCTTCACACGCACACCACCGCCTCAGATGGCACTGACTCCCCGGAAGAGCTGGTCCGGCTGGCGGCTGCGGCGGGACTCGCCGGCGTGGCCATTACCGATCACGATACGCTCGAAGGCTCCGACGAAGGCGCGATCGTGGCTGAAGCCATCGGCTTGCCTTTTCTTCGCGGGCTCGAACTGAGCACGCGGCTGCTCAACGAGAAGACGCCGCAGCGGCGCACGGCTCACATTCTCGGTTTCTTTCCGGAGAGTCCCGGAACAGCCTTTCGACAATGGCTCGACTCGCTGCGCGCGGCGCGGCGCGACCGCAATCTCGCCGTCATCGAACGTCTTCGCGGGCTCGGTTTCGAATTGACCCTCGAAGAGGCCGAAAGATTCGGACGCAACATCACAGGACGGCCGCATATCGCCCGGGCGATGGCCGCGAAGGGCTATGTCGCCAACCTGAGAGAGGCGTTCGATCACTACCTTCGCGAGGGCGCCCCGGCCTATATCGAGCGGGAAGACCCTTCGGCCCGGGAAGGAATCGAGAGAATCCTCGAAGCCGGAGGAATTCCATCCCTGGCGCATATGGGGCGCATGCACCGCCACGACGCCGCCGACGAGGAGTCGCTCCTCCGGCAACTCGTCGATTGGGGCCTCCGCGCCATCGAAGTCTGGCACAGCGACCACGACCCCAAACGCAACGCGCGCTACCTCGCCTACACGGCCAAGTACGGCCTGGCCGCTACAGGCGGCTCCGATTACCACGGCCACCACAAGCCGAGCGTGCGCCTGGGGCTGGGGCGCGAGGGCTGCCCTTCCGCGCCAATGAAGGCATGGGAAGCGCTCACCGCCGCCATGGGATAGAATCGTCCCGAAAGCGATGTCCGTTTCCCGCCGACAATTCCTTCACAAGGCGCTGGCTTGTTCCGCCGCCGCCGCTCCAGCGAAACCGCCCAACATCGTCGTCATCCTCGCCGACGACCTCGGCTACGGCGACGTCGGCTGCTACAACCCGCAATCGAAAATCCCCACGCCGAACATCGACCGGCTGGCCGCCCGGGGCGTCCGGTTCTCCGACGCCCACACGCCCTGCGGCGTCTGCTCTCCCACGCGCTATGGCCTGCTCACGGGCCGCTATCCGTGGCGAACCGAGCTCAAGTCCCAGGTTCTCTGGCCCTGGGACAAGCCGCTGATCGAAAAGCAGCGGCTGACTTTGCCCGCGATGCTCAAAAAGGCCGGATACCGCACGGCCGCCATCGGCAAGTGGCACCTCGGCTGGGATTGGGCGACGGCGGACGGCTCAAAGGTCAACTCCCTTGTTCGCATCGGCGACCCTCAGCGCGAGATCCGCAACGAATTCGCCAAGAAGGTTCTCTTCGAAAAGCCGATCGCCGAAGGACCCGTCACGCGCGGCTTCGACTCCTACTTCGGCGTCGACCTGCCCAACTTCCCGCCCTACACGTTCATCGAAAACGACCGCGTTCTGGCGCAGCCCACCCAGCAGAAACCGGACTCGATGTACGGCTGGCCCGGCGCGATGGCCCCGGGCTGGCAGCTTGAAGAGGTGCTCCCCACGCTGACGCGCCGCGCCGTAGACTATGTCCGTGAAAGCGCGCAACGGTCCTCGCCGTTCTTTCTTTATCTTCCGCTCACCTCTCCGCACACTCCCATCGCTCCGCACAAGGACTTTCAGGGAAAGACGAAGATTGGGCCTTACGGCGACTTTGTTCACCAGACCGACTGGTCCGCCGGCCAGGTGCTCGATGCGATCTGGCAATCGCCGGCCGCGGAGAACACGCTCGTCTTCTTCACGAGCGATAACGGGCCGGAGAACCTCACCTACCCCCTCCTCAAGGAATTCGGCCACGCCAGCGCCGGGCCGCTGCGCGGGGCCAAGCGGATGCTCTATGAGGGCGGGCACCGTGTGCCGTTCATTGTCTCCGGGCCCGGCATTGCGCGCGGCAGAGTTGAAAAGGAGATCGTCTGCCTGACCGATCTGATGGCCACTCTTGCCCGAGCAACCGGATCTGCATTGCCTGATGACTGCGCCGAGGACAGTTACGACATCAGCGCCGCGATCTATGATCGTCCGCGCCCGGGCCCCATCCGCGAAGCCACCGTCCACCACAGCGCCAACAACGAATACGCCCTGCGGCAGGGCGATTGGGTTTACATCGAGTCCGCCGACGGCGGAGGCGGGCGCGCCGAACCGGCGTGGTACCGCGAGATGCACGGCCTCAAGGATGCGCCGCAACCGGCGGCCTTATATCACCTCGCCGAAGATTTGCGCGAGTCGAAGAATCTCTATTCGCAGTATCCCGATCGCGCCGCGCAGATGCGCGCGCTGCTCAACCGCTATAAGACGGAGACGCGCAGCGCGCCGCCCTCCAGGGTCAGCTCTCCGCTTTCGGCGCCGGTCCGCAAGTAGCCGAGCGCGGCCACCGCGCCCCATGCGGGCGAGAACGCCGCCGAGGTGATCTCGCCCGCCTCCTTGCCTGCGGCGATGATTTTCGTCCCCGCGGCCGGCGCTTCCCGCGCATCGATCCGCAGATGCCGCAGTTGCTTGTTGACGTGCCCTCGCGAACGGACGCGCTCGACGATCTCCTGCCCGAGATAACAGCCCTTGGAGAAGTGAATCGCCCGCAACTGGCCGGTCTCATGGGCGATGTGGGCCTCCGTGATGTCTTCGCCGTAGCGCGGCCTCCCGGTTTCGAGTCTGACAATCCTCACATCCTCGGGAGCCGCCTCGGCCTCGGGCGCCTCGCCGGGCGCGGTGACGAAGCGCCGCCCCGGCATCCCGGTTGCGGTGACTTTGCCGTCGCCTTCGGCCAGCGGCCCTTCGATGGAATACTCCGCCGTCGTTCCGCTCACGTCCTCAAGCGTGACGTCGTCGGCGATGATGTATTTATCCAGGTGCGCGTAGACCTTTTCCTTTACCTCCGGCTCCACGCTCACCAGCAGATGATCCTCCAGGCAGTACACCACGGCATCGGCCAGCACCCTGCCCTGCGCATTGAGGAAGAACGCATAGAGGCTCTGCCCTGCGTCCATCTCCTGCACGTGGTTGGTCGTCATCGCGTGGAGCAGGCGCTTCCGGTCCTCGCCTGTCAGCTTGATCCGCCCGCGCGACGAGAGATCGATGACCGCCTTCGACTCGCGCAGCTTCGTGTATCCTTCGGCCATTACCTTCAGGATAAGGAATCGCGGCCGACGGCTCGCGCCCGTCAGAACTCGAAACGGAGGCTGATCTGGATCTGCCGTCCGGTGCCGATGGTCGAGTTGACCCTCCCGAAGTCGCCGCGTCCGCGAACCGCCGCGGGCGAGGCGAAGTTCGGCCGGTTGGGCACATTGTAGAAATCGGCGCGGAAGTTCAGCCCGTAGCGTTCGCCGAACGCCCAACGCTTCGTCACGGAGGCGTCGATGCCGATGAACCCCGGCCCAAAGCCCATGTTCCGGGCCGCATTGCCGAAATTGCCCGTGCCGGGCGCCGAGAAGCACGTCGTGTTGAAGTATTGCGCGATGAACTCGCTGCGCGATCGCCCCCCGTCGAGCGTGGGGTCGCAGCTCACATTCGGCCTTTGAGCGGCTGAGAACGTGTTCGAAGTGTTGGTCAGTTCGATGGACCCCCACGGCGCGCCGGAGCGCAGTTCAACAATCCCGCCGAGCGACCAGCCTCCAACGATCGCGTGAAGCGCCGCATTCTCAATGTTGACAGTGCGGCCCTTGCCGACCGGAATCTCGTACAACGAACTGGCGATCAGCCGATGCCGGAGGTCGTTGCCCGAATAGCTCTTGTCGAGCTTGCGGAGTTCAATGTGCGTGTAGCCGTTGCCTTCGCCGCCGGCCAGTTCGTTGCCCGCTTCGGCGTCGTCGAGGAACTTCGACCACGTGTAGTTCACCAGGAAGTTCAAGCCTTTCGAGTAACGCTTTTCGACTTTCATGTTCATCGCGTGATAGGTCGAATTGCCCCAGGGAGGCGAGAGTTGCGTCACGTTGTTGAAGTGGGGGAAAGGCCTCGCCGTCTGGCTCTGGGACGCCGGGCCGCGGCCGTTCACCAGCGGGATCTGATTGAGGTTCACCGACCCGCTTCCCAGCTTGTGGCTCAGGTTAGCGATGTAGGCGCCCTCGAAGAGCATGTTCCCCGGCAGTTCCTTCTGAATCGTAAAGTTGTACTGCTGCGAGTATGCATTCACATGGTTCTGCTGGATGAAGTCCGGGGAGAACCGGGGTGCGGTTCCGACCGGGACGGCGCCGAAACCCGGGCTCAACGGTTCCCGCGTGATCGCCGGCATGCCAGACGACAACTGGAACGCCCGCGTGAACCCTCCGTCCGGCGAGGTAAACGACCCGTTCAGGCTGAAGCCCGCAATGAGCGGATTCGCCACCGCGCCCATGTAAGCTCCGTTGTAGGCAATGCCGTAGCCGCCGCGGATGACCGTTCCCTTCGGCGATTTGTAGGCGAAGCCGAAGCGCGGGCTGAAATTGTTGGCGTCAAAGTCGTGGGCGTACTTCGAACGCCCGTCGCGTCCCGAGAAGACCACGATCCCGGGACGGCCCGAAACGGGGTTGATGGGATCGAACGCAAACCCGCTCTGCCGGTTGTCCTCGCCCTCCCATCGAGGGGTGTCCATCTCCCAACGGACGCCGAGATTCAGTGTCAAGTTCTTTGCCACCTTCCAATCGTCCTGCAGAAAGAACCCGAAGTAATCCGTGCGGGCGAACAGCAAATCGACTTCGTTGTAGCTCGCGCCCGTGACGTGTCCAAGCAGAAGCGACGCGATTCCGCTGCCCGTGGCCCGGTCGCTAAAGCTGAAACTCCCGCCGGTCGACTGGCGGAACGCATCCTTGTTGGCCGAGTAGCGCCACTCCCCGCCGAATTTGAGGGTGTGATTCCCGCGGATCCATGTGAGGTTGTTCACCCATTGGTGCGTCAGGATCGGGTCCTGGATTCTTTCGACTGGAAGGGCCCCGAGGTTACTGTGTCCAGCCGGAACAATCTGAGCGAAATCCGCGCCGGAAACCCCTTTGAGTCCGATCTCCGCGTTCTTCCCGCTGTCTGTCCCGAGTGACCGGCTGACGAACCGCCGTTCGACGAAGTTGTAGCGGAACTCATTCAGAAACGAAGGCGTGAACGAATGAATCCAGGTGCCTACCACGTTGTGGATCCGGTGATCGCGCGGGCCGCCTCTGAGGTCCGCGAAGGCGTTCGGGTAGACTGGCGAAAGTTCCTGGGGCGCTTTGATGATCGTATAGCGGCCGCTCACCCGGTCCCCGTTGGAGAAGGAGTGGTCGATCTTCAGAATCCCCATGTCCTGCGTGAGCTTGTCGGAAACGTTCACGACATAATTCGCCGCCGGAGCCCGGGCCGGGTCGCTGGCGACGTTCGGCGCCGGATAGAGGCTGGCAAATGCACGGCCGATAGGATCCATCCGCGAGGGGGGAATCACGTTGCCTGGAAACTGCTGGCCGGTGAGCGGGTCGAGCAGGCGGAAGTTCGTCCGCGCCGAGAAGTCGCCCTTGGCCTCCGCCGGATGCGGCACGATCGTGTTGGCGACCGTCACCCCGTCGCGCCGCCGGGCGCCTTCGTAGTTGGCGAAGAAGAACGTCCGGTCCTTCAGGATCGGGCCGCCCGCGGAAGCGCCGAAGATGTTGTACCGCAACGGAGCCTTCTCCCGTGCGAAAAACGTTCGCGTGTCCAGCGCCTGGTTGCGCAGGAACTCATACGCCGCGCCATGGAAATCGTTGCTCCCCGACCGCGTCGTCATCTGGATCAGCCCGCCGCCGGTCCTGCCGAATTCGGCCGAGTAGTTGTTCGCTTCCGCCTTAAACTCCTGCAGCGATTCCGCCGGCGGATTGAGCTGGAGCTGAGGCACGCCCAACGTCGTATTCTGGACGTTTCCGCCGTCCAGCACCCAAATCTGGTTTTGGCTGCGTCCGCCCGCCATGCTGAACAACGGGACCTGCTCCGCGCCGGATTCTCCCCGGAATGCGACCATACCCAGCAGTCTGACCAGACCCGCCGTCCTGCGGCTCTCCAACGGCATGTTGAACACGGTCGCGCGCTCGATGAACTGACCGACCGTCGACGTCTCCGATTCCAGCAGCGGCGCCGTCGCGCTGACCTCCACCGATTCAGTGACGGCTCCAACTTCGAGCGGGAAGTTCAGGGTATGCGTCGTCGCCGTTTCCAGCACCACGCCGGAGCGGACCGCCCGTTTGAACCCCGCAACTTCACATGTGATCTCGTATTCCGCAGGCGGCAGAAACGGGAATAAATAAACGCCGGACGAATTGGAAACCGCTTCCGCCGTGACGCCTGTCGAGATGTTCCGGGCAGTCACCCGTGCGCCCGCTACCAGGGCGCCGGAACTGTCGCTGACGTTTCCCGTCAACCGCGCCAATGATTGAGCGCCCAGTGGAACGCAGAGAAGAATCGCGAAGATTGGCAGATTGATTGAACCCCTCAACATGGCGGTGAGTATATCACCCTTGACGCCCGGCCGGACACGCTGATAGGTAATTGAATCGTCATGAGCCGCACCATGCCGCTGCTTCTGCTGGCAGCCCTTGCTCCGCTTGCCGCACAAGATCGCACGATCCCGCTCACGGTCCTCCGGGACAAGATCGCCGGCGGATGGGCCGGCCAGATGATCGGCGTCAGCTACGGCGCCCCCACCGAGTTCCGCTACCGGAACCAGATCATCCCCAGGAGCAAGGTTCCCAAATGGCGTCCGGACCGTATCGCAAACTCTATTGATCAGGATGATCTTTACGTCGACATGACCTTCGCTCAGGTCCTTGACGACAAGGGCGTCGACGCCACCACGGAAGACTTCGGCGAGATGTTCAAGAACGCGAAGTACAGGCTTTGGCACGCCAATCTCGCCGCCCGCCGAGCGCTGAAGCGCGGCGTTCCCGCTTCGCTTAGCGGAACCCCGAAGTACAACGCCCACGCCAACGATATCGATTTTCAGATCGAGGCCGATTTTATCGGGCTCATGGCCCCCGGCATGCTTCAGTCCTCAAACGACATCGCCTGGCGCGCCGGGCGCGTCATGAACTACGGCGACGGCATCTACGGCGGAATGTTCGTCTCCTGCATGTACGCAGCGGCCTTCTTCGAGAAGGACCCGCGCAAGCTCGTCGAGGCGGGACTCGGCTGTTTGCCGCCCGCGAGCGACTACGCGCGCACCATCGCCGACCTCCTCAAGTGGCGCGCTCAATACCCCTCCGATTGGACACTGTCCTGGCGGGAACTCGAGAAGAAGTGGAACGGAAACGAGCCTTGCCCTCAAGGGGCCCTGCTGCCGTTCAATATCGACGCCAAGCTGAACGGCGCCTACATCGCCCTCGGACTGCTCTACGGCGGGGGAGACTTCGAGAAGACGATGGTCATCTCCATGCGCGCCGGGCAGGACTCCGACTGCAATCCATCCTCCGCCGCCGGCGTGCTCGGGGTGGCGCTTGGTTACGACGCCATCCCAGCCAAATTCAAGAGCGGCATACCCGCCATCGAATCGAAGCAATTCAGCTACACGAACTACACATTTCGGTCCATTGTCGCCTCCACGGTGAAACGCGCCATCGCGTTGGCGGCCAAAAACGGCGGCAGATTGGAGAACGAGCAACTCGTCGTCCGCATCCAGGAGCCGAAGCCGGCGCGGCTGGAAGCTTGGAATGACTATGGCAAACCGGCCGAACGAATCCCCGCCGCCGGCCCGCGGTTTCGCCTGTCGGGAGAATGGTCCAAAACGAAGTCCGGATTCGCGGCCTCGGCGAAGGGCGCGTCCGCTGAAGTGGAGTTTGAAGGAACCGGCTTCATCCTGGTAGGCCCGTACATTCCCGCCGGCGGCAAGGCGGACGTTTTCGTCGACGGCCAATTCGCGGCGACGATTGACTCAAATAGTGACGAAGATGCAACTAAAAATGGCGAATCGTTGTATCATGATTTCAGTCTGAAATCCGGACGGCATACCGTGAAGCTCGTCGTTCGCGGGGAGCCGGTCGCCTGGGCTTCGGGCATGAGCGTCGAGGTGGATGGCTTGGTTGTGTTCGTCCGGTAACACTCCAATGCGGCGCCTCGGCAGCCGCATTATGAATAAACCCGATCGCCTCCTGGTCCGCGGCGCGGTGCAGTTGGTTACGCTCCGAGGGCCCGCGGGTCCTCGCCGCGGACCCTCGCTTGGCGCGCTGAATGTCGTCGAGAACGGCGCGCTGCTGATTCGGGACGGCTTGATCGAGCACGTCGGCCCCTCTCATCGCGTCGAAAACCTTGTCGAATCCCGGCGCGCTCTGGAGATCGACGCCTCCGGCTGCGTGGTTCTCCCCGGCTTTGTGGATTGCAGCACGAGGCTTCTGAATTCGAGGCCGGCGTTTGCCGCCGCTTCGGCTTCGTCCGCATTGATGACAGCCGGCCGGCTGCGGAGCCAGGCCCAGCATCTGCTTCGGTGGATGGCGATGCACGGGACGACGACGGCCGAGGTCAGTTCGGCGTGCGGTCCGGACGATTCAAGCCATGCGAAGGCGCTGCGCGTTCTCCAGAACCTCGACGGCGAGCCGATCGAAATCGTCCGGACAGTGACTCCTGCGCCCTGCCGTGCGCCGGAAGGCTGCGAAAAGCTGCAAGAATGGCTCATGAACGAACTGATTCCGGCATTGGCAAGACGGAAATTCGCCACCTTTGCCGGCGCCTCCGTGGGCGACGGGCACACCAGACGATGCTCGTGGGCCTTTCTGGAGGCAGCGCGCGCGGCGGGACTCGGACTGCGGATCAGAGCGTCCCCTCAGTCGCCAGCGGAAGCCGTCCGGTGCGCGGTGGAACTCGGCGCCGCCGCCGTCGAATTGCCAGGAGCGGTCTCGGGAGACGCACTCCATGCGCTTGCAATTTCTGCGGCCATCGCAACGCTGGCCCCCGGCGCCGCCTTTCAGTCCGGGGTCCCGGAACTGCCCCCGGCCCGCGACCTGATCGAGTCCGGCGCGGCCGTCGCGCTCGCCACCGGATTCGACGCCGCCTCCGCCCCCTCCTGCAGCATGGCCATGACTCTCTCGCTCGCTTGCATTCTTCTCCGGATGACGCCCGAAGAAGCCATTACCGCCGCCACGCTCAACGCCGCCTGTTCTCTCGGCTGTGGCGCGCGCACCGGCTCGCTCGAGGCCGGCAAGCAAGCCGATTTCATCATCGCCGCCGTTCACGATTACCGCGAGCTACCCTACTATTTCGGCGTCCAGACCATCGCCCGCGTTTTTCGGCGCGGCGTCGAAATCAGTCCGGGAGGAAACAGACCGCTTGCCTCAGGCGCTTGTTGAATGCGTGCCGAATTTCAGCGAAGGCCGCGACCCGGCCGTCGTTCAGGAGATCGCCGCCGCGATCAGCGCCATTGCCGGCGCCGCCGTCCTGCGCGTCGAGATGGACGCGGATCATCACCGGTCAGTCATCACGTTCGTCGCCCCTCCCCACGCCGTGGTCGATGCCGCTCTGGCCGGCGCCCGGGTGGCGGTCAACAGAATCGATCTCACCAGACACCATGGCGTCCATCCGCGAATCGGGGCTTTGGATGTTCTGCCTTTTGTACCGCTCGACCACATCACTCTGGAGGAATGCGCCCGCCTGGCGCATGAAGCCGGCCAGCGCCTCTGGTCCGACCTCGGCGTCCCTGTCTACTTTTACGAAGCGGCGGCTCAGCGCGAGGACCGGCGAAGACTCGAAAATGTCCGCCGCGGCCAGTTCGAAGGACTCCGTGAGGCGGTCCTCAAGGACCCCCGCCGCGCACCCGATCTCGGCGGACCCGCGCTCCACCCCACCGCGGGCGCTACCGCCGCCGGCGCCCGCCGCATCCTGATCGCCTGGAACATCCTGCTCGACACCGGCGACGTGGAAATCGCCGCCGCCATCGCACGCAAGATACGCGCCTCCAGCGGCGGTTTGCCCTGTGTCAAGGCGATGGGCGTTCCCCTCGCATCGCGAGGACTCGCCCAGGTCACAATGAACCTCACCGACTTCGAAACCACTCCCATGCATACGGTCTTTGAAGCCGTGCGGCGCGAAGCCGAGGCTCTTGGCGTCTCCATCCACTCGAGCGAGATCATCGGGCTTCTCCCCCGCCGCGCCATCGAAATGGCCGCGGAGCATTACCTCAAGTTTGGGAATTTCCTCCCTTCGACGGTCCTGGAACGATGTGTCGAAGACGCGCGCCGCGAGCCGCTATCATCTAAGTAAGCGTGCTGGTTTCCATCGATCAAAGCCCCAAGCGGCCTGTCTGGCTCAAAGCCCCCGCCCCCGCAGGGGAGAACTACTCCGAGCTGATGTCTCTTGTGCGGGATCTAAAGCTCCACACCGTCTGTCAGAGCGCCGCCTGCCCGAACATCGGCGAGTGCTGGAACCACCGGACCGCCACCTTCATGATCCTCGGGAACTTCTGCACGCGCCGTTGCGGCTTCTGCGCGGTGCAGAAAGGAGTCCCGCTCGCGGTCGACTACGACGAGCCGCGGCGCGTCGCCGAAGCCTGCTCCGTGCTCGGCCTGAAGCACGCCGTGATCACCAGCGTGAATCGGGACGACCGCAAGGATGGCGGGGCCGAACTGTTCGCGCTCACCATCCGGGCCATTCGCGAGCGCCTTCCCGAATGCCGCGTGGAGGTGTTGATCCCGGACTTCCAGGGCTGCAGCGAAGCGCTTTCGATTGTCATGGAGGCCCGGCCCGACGTGCTCAACCACAATATTGAAACCGTGCCGCGCCTGTACAGGCAGGTCCGCCTCGGCGCGCGATACGAGCGCTCGCTCGAGCTTCTGGCCTTGGCGAAGTCGATGGACCCGTCCATTCCGGCCAAAAGCGGACTGATGGTGGGCCTCGGCGAGATGCGTGAGGAGGTGCTGGCCGCACTGGGCGATCTGCGCTCCCATCGTGTCGACATCGTCACGATCGGCCAGTATCTTCGCCCCACGCCCAAACACCTGCCGGTCCTTCGCTATGTCCCGCCGGCCGAGTTTGCCGAGTACCGGGAGGCCGGCCTGGCGCTCGGCTTTCAGCACGTCGAGAGCGGTCCCCTCGTCAGGAGCAGCTATCACGCTTCGGAAGCGATTTCCGGAACATCGGAGACGGCCGGTTCGTAATCTGTCATGAGGAGGCAATCGCCCCCATGATCAAGTTCCTGCTGTTCATGATTCTCTGCGTGATCTGTTGGCCATGCGCGCTGGCGGCGCTTATCATTTACCCGTTTGTCTGGCTGCTGCTGCTGCCGTTCAGACTGGTGGGCGTTGTCGTCACCGGCGTCTTTACGCTGGTTGGAGCCATTTTCACCCTTCCCGCGAAACTGATCAAGGCGATTTAGATCAGGCCTCTGCCGATTGCGTAGAGTTCTTCGGCCCGGGCCTTGGTGACGGCCTCGGCGGCAATCCGAAGGATGGGTTCGGTGTTCGAAGCGCGAACGTGAATCCATCCGTCGTCAAGCTTGAGCTTGAGGCCGTCGGAGCGATCCGCCGAGGCGCCGGGCAGGCGGGCTTCAAGTTCCTGCATCATCTTCCCGAGCCGGCCGTGCTCGAAGGCGGCCTTTCCCATCCGGCGATGATACTTCGGCAACTCCGCCGCGAGAACGCTGAGCGGCAGTCCCGTTTCGGCCATGCGATCGAGGATGAGCGCCATGCCGAAATAGGAGTCGCGGCAATACTGAATCCCCGGGAAGATGATCCCGCCGTTGGCGCCCTCTCCCCCGATGACGGCGCGCGCCCGCATCATCCGTTCAACCACGTTCGCCTCCCCGACCGGAGCGCGCAGCGCCTGGCAGCCGTGCCGGGCGGCGATATCGTCAATGGCGCTGGAAGTTGTCAGGTTCACCACCACCGGGCCAGGCGTGCGCCTCAGCACGATGTCCACGGCCAGCGCCAGCACGTCGTCGTTGTCGATGATACGGCCGGATTCGTCGCCCACGGCGAGGCGGTCGCCGTCGGGGTCCTGCGCGAAGGCCACATCCGCGCCGGTTGACCTGACGAGTTGCCGGAGTTCTCCCAGCACCTCGGGCCGGGGCTCAGCTTCGCGCGGAAAAGGCTGAGAGGGATCGACGGCAATGGCGTGAAGCTCGCAGCCGAGTTCGCCCTCGAGGAAGCGAACGCTCATCCGCGACCCTGCGCCGTTGACGCCGTCGAGAGCGACCTTGAACCGCCGCCGCCGGATGCGTTCGGCGTCAACATGCTTCAGCACGCGCTCGATGTGCAGCCTGACGGCGGACTCGGTATCGACTGAGACGCGGCGGATCTCGCGGTTCGTCGCCTGCCGGAAGTCGCTCTGATGATAAAGGTCGAGCAGTTCGGCCCGCTCATAGTGATTGAAGAAGAGGCCGCGGCGATTGAAGAGTTTGAGGGCGTTGTACTCCGGCGGGTTGTGCGACGCGGTGACGGCGATGCCGCCGCTCAGCTTGGCCTGGGAGGCGTAAATCTGCAGCGTGGGCGTGGGCACGATGCCGAGCTTGACCACTTCGCAGCCGGAGGCCAGCAATCCGCAGGCCACGGCGTGCTCGATCATCTCGCCGCTCGCCCGCGTGTCGCGCCCCAGCGCGACGAGCCCCGGTCCCACGTAGGTGCCGAACGCCTGAGCGAACGCGGAGGCAAGCTGAGGCGTCAGGAATTCGCCCACGACGCCGCGAATTCCGCTGACGCCGATCTTGAGTTGATGCGCGCGGCTCATGCGGTATAGCTCCTCACCATGTCCATCACTTCGTTGAAGAGCTCGCGGGGCTCCTGGCCGCGCTGCTCGCAGATGACGCGGACCAGCGGCTCGGTCTGGCTGACGCGGACGTGCACCCAGCGGCCGGGCCAGTCGATCCGCAGACCGTCAATTCGCGTCGCGCTCCCGTCCGGATAGCGCGATTCGAGTTCGTTGAGCATCTCCGGGAGCTGATGGGATTCAAGCGGAATCTTTCCCTTGAGGATCGAGTAGCGCGGATAGCCGGAAACGAGTTCGCTCAGCGTCACGCCGCGCCGCTCCATGACGGTGAGGATCCGGAGCATGGAGGCGATCCCGTCATAGACGAAACGGAACTGCGGCAGCATGACGGCGCCGGTCCCCTCGCCCGCGACGGCGATCTGCTCCGGGCGGTAGAGCGCAAGCGCGTCGATGGCCGCCTGCCGGCCCACGGCCACGCGGACGACGCTGCCGCCGCGGCGGGCGGCGACATCCTCAAGCAATGCGGTGGTGGAGACGTTGGTGATGACCAGGTCGCCGGGTCCGTCCTCCAGCGCTGCGTCGGCCAGCAGCACCAGCACCATCTCTTCATTGACGGCCTCGCCGCTTTCGGTGGCAAAAGCGACGCGATCGCTGTCGATATCGAACAGGAAGCCGGCGTCGGCGCGAACGTGCGGCACGAGCGGCGCGAGCTGCAGCTCGACGGCTTTCCACGTGGTGGCTGGGTCGTGAGCGAACTGCCGCCCTTCCAGACGTTCATTGATGAGAATGAACTCCGTGCCGAATCGCGCGTTCAGGCGACGCAGGATGAGCGATGACGTACCGTTGGTGCAGTCGACCAGAACGCGGTAGCCGCGCAGACGCTCGAAGTCGAAAACCCGGGAGAGCGAATCGATGTACGCCTCGATGGCTCCGGCTTCGGCGCTCAGCTTGCCGATATGGTTCCACTCGACGAAGGCGAACTTTTTGAGGTGGTAGATGTCGAGAAGTTCACCCGCTTCGCCCGAAGAGAGGTAGGTAGCGTTGCGGCCGAAGAACTTGAGCGCATT
The DNA here is from genome assembly GCA_964461075.1 of uncultured Solibacteraceae bacterium. Taxonomy (GTDB): domain Bacteria; phylum Acidobacteriota; class Terriglobia; order Bryobacterales; family Bryobacteraceae; genus JACADU01. The sequence goes on from CAYWST010000005.1 coordinate 39,847, forward strand.
CCACTCGGCCCGGTTGTGACTGGCGCCGATGGAGACGCCGCCCGCCGCGGACCGCCGGCGGATCTCGTGCTGCAGGACCGGAGTCGGGACGACGCCAAGATCGACAACGTCGTGACCGCAGGCGAGCAGTCCGCTGACGACGCCTTCGCGAAGCATCACACCGCTCGAACGCGGATCGCGGGCCACCAGCACTTCCCCGCCCTGATCAAGGAAAGTACCGAAGGCGGCGGCGAAATCGAGAACACGGGCGGCCGTCAGCCCTTCGCCGACGACCCCGCGCACCCCGACCTGCGAAATTCTGAGCCGTTCACCCGGCATTCTTCACGAGTCCTCCTGTGCCTTAGATTCATCTTACGAACTGCATCATGTCGCAATGTTCCAATTCCACCCGAAGCGCCTTTTTCGAGCTGAAAGACGAACTCGAGAGCAGCGAGTTTCAACATGGCGCGGCCGCGGGCCGGCTGCTTGTAGCGCTCGATGTGCTCACCGATGCGCTGATTCTTGTCGGGCAGCATGGCGTCTACTGCCAGAGCGCGCGGCAGCCCGGCAAGCCCGCCATGGATGTGCAGATGATCCAGAACGGGATTCTGCAGGCCAAGGAGTTGCTGCAGAGTGTTGTGGCCGAAGTGAAAAAGAGCGGAGCCGCTTGCTAAGGACGTGGGGGCGCCCAGTTCACCATGAAGATATAGGGCTCCTGCCGGACGCCGGTCCCGGAGGAAGGCAAAAGGAAGCGTTGCCCGTCTGGCGTCATGGTGTAGTGAGTGGAAGCCCTGATGCCGAGCAGCTCGGTCCGGAAGAGCCGTGCTGGAGTGCCGGGGATGAAAGCGGCTGTGGCGGATTGCACAGGGACTGACATGATGAAGCCATCCGCGGCGAGATAGCAGAGTTCCTTGCCATCCTTGCGCCAGCGGGGCTGGATTCCGCCGTTGGTAGAGACCTGAACGACGGCGGCTGAATCGCCGGTGGCGAATTCGCGGATGTAGACCTCGAATCGCCCCGTGCGGTTGGAGATGTAAGCCAGCCAGCGGCCGTCAGGGGAGAAAGCCGGCTGGGCGTCGTTGAACTCGGTGGCGATGACCGGCCGGGGTTTGGCTCCTCCCTCGGCCGGCACGGCCCAGAGATCGTAGTGGTCCTCGCCGGCCCGAGCCTCGTAAACAATTGTCTTTCCATCCGGCGACCAGGCCAGGTGGTGTTTAGTACGGTCGTCGACCAGGAGCGGTTTCTCGCTGCCAGGCCTATCGGTGTCGAGAACATAGAGCTGATCGCGCCCGGACTGGCTGTCGCGGGTGGAAGTGAAGGCCAGCCGCCGCCCATCGGGCGACCATGCAGGCACCCAATCGAGCGCCGGATGAGAGGTCAATCGCGAGTTGAAGCCCCGGGCGACATCGGTGATCCAAATGTCTCCGTTGGTATCGCTGTTCGCCGAGGTGCCGAAAGCCACGCGGCCGCCATCGGGCGAGACTTCGTGATGATTCCCCACGATGACGCTCTGCTGCAAAGGTCCGAGTTCCTTGCCCTCTCTGGTGTACCACTGGAGGGAGAGGACGGTTTCCGACGGTTGCCGGTACATCAACACGCCGTTGCCGGAGGCTGCGAACGAGGCGAGCCGGCCGGTGCTGTTGGTGTCAATCGGAGAAGCGACCCGGAATGGCTCGCCGGTGAATTCGAGCCGATTCAGGTCGAAGGGCCTCGCCGTCAGAATCCCGTCGCGGACATAGAGAAGATGGCCTGAGTCGTACTGGGCGCGGGACGTGGAGGTGGTGAGCGTCCTAACTGTTCCGCTGGCGAGGTTCGCCGCGCACAACTCCTGATTCGCGCCTTTGCCGTACCGGATGAAGAGCAGACTCTGCGCATCAGGCAGCGGACTCAGCGCGGCGACGGCATGACCGGACTCGACGCCGGGCAGCGTGACATGCTTGACGGCGCCGCCGAACGCGGAGACGCTGAGCGACTTGCCACCGGTGGTGTAGAGGATAGATCCGTCGTCGCGCCAGACCGCGCCGCCGAAGCCTGCTCCAATGGAAGCTACCGGCTCGGGCAGAGTCCCATCGATGGAGACTTTCATGATGCGGCTGGACGAGGCGTCGTAATAGCCAATGGATCGGCTGTCCGGAGACCAGAAGGGGATGGCGGCGGCGGTCGCGTTCTCGATCGCCCGGGCCTCGGTCGAGTTGAGCT
>CAYWST010000006.1:0-40758 GCA_964461075.1 uncultured Solibacteraceae bacterium
CCTCTATGCCATCGGGCGCGTCCTGGATCCCTTCGTCCAGATCGCCACTCGAGCGCGGAAACTCAAGGCTGTCGCCAGCATTCGTCTCGCCGTCAGAACCGGTCTCCCGGCTGACTCCATCCCCGCTGTCGTCACACGGTTTGTCTCCAACGCCATCTTCCGCTCCATCGACGATCTCGCTCTGGCCGAACCGCGCTTGAGAGCAAACCTTCCGCCGCCTGAGTTTCACGGGCTCGACCGTCTCCACGATGCCCTCGCCGGCGGTCGCGGCGTCATCCTGACGAGCGGCCATTTCTACGCCAACCGCCTCGGCAAATTTCATCTTCGCTCCTCCGGCTTTCCCGTCCTCTCCGTCCGCAACGGCCGGCCCGGCGACCGCTGGATGGGCGTGCTTGGAGCCAGGTTCCTTCAGCGCCGCTACTTCGATTTCCTCAAGCAGGTTATCGGCGAAGAGGTCTACATTCAGGATCCTGAATGTACGCTGAAAATATTTCGACGTCTCCGCGCTGGCGGCATAGTGAACGTTCACCTGGATGCGAACTTCTCCCCGATTTCCCTCGAACGCGAGTTCCTCGGCCGGCCGCGCAACTTCGCCACGGGCCCGCTCGAAATCGCCAGACTCAGCGGTTGCGCGGTCCTCCCCATGCTCTGCCTCGGCAACCAGCGGCACTGCAGCGTGTCCATAGGCGAACCCTTCGCTCTCGCGACTTCATCAGATCGCGAAGAGTTCGCCAGGCTCAACCTGCCGGCGTTAGTAAACACCCTGGAGCGCCAGGTCCTTGCTCACCCCTGCCAGTGGGAAGGATGGGTGCGGCTCTGAAACGAGGTCGATTGCATTGGAATTGAGTCTGGATGCCCTCCGTAGATTGCTCTTTGAGACGCTGCTGCTGCCGCCCGGGGATGAGCAACTGGTTTCCGCCGCGAGGATCCAGGATGTTGTCGCCATGGACTCGGTCGCCATGCTGCAGTTCGTCGTCGCCCTCGAAACGGCCTATGGCGTGACCCTCGACGAAGAGTGGCTCTCCATCGACCGTCTAACTGACCTGCCCGCCCTCGCCGGCCATCTCCGCGCAAGAATCGCCGCCGGCTCCGGAGGTCCATCCGGACCATGATCACGCGGCTTCTCGAACAACTCGCCTCATCCTGCCCCGGCGCCGAGGCGATTCGCGATGGCGGGTTGACGCTCAGCTATGCCGAACTCGCCCAGCGCAGTCTCTGGCTGGCGCGGTTTCTTCAGGCGCGCCTCAACGTTCGTGAAGGAGCCATCATCGCCGTCTCCCTGCCCAACTGCTGGGAATACCCCGTCGCCTTCTTCGCCACGGCCCGCCTCGGCGCCATTCTCATGCCGCTCAACCCACAGTGGCGCGCTCCGGAAATCGCCTGGTTCCTTCACCATTTCCCCATCGCCGCCGTCCTCACCAGCAAAGCCGCCGCTCCCCTCTGGCACGGAGCGGCGCAGGGCCCTTCCTCGCCCCCCATTCTCCAGATCGAAGACCTTACATGGTTCGGCGACGCTGCCTCCAGCGGCTTCCCCATCCAAACGACATTCGAGTCCCAACCCGCCCTCTACCTCGTCACCTCAGGCTCCACCGGCCGTCCCAAAGTCGTCCCTCGCACCCACCTCAACCTGCTCGCCGGCCGCGCCGCCGTCGCCGCCTCTCTTGCCATCCGTCCCCAACAGCGTTTCCTCGGCGTCATCCCCTTTCATCACGCCAACGGCTTCGCCAATTGCCTGTTCCTCCCTCTGGCCTGCGGCGCAACCGTGGTCATCGCCCGAAACGCTATCCCCGCCGCGCTTGCCTCCACCATCCGCCGCGAACGAACCGGCATCCTCATCGGCTCACCCGTGCTCTATCAACTCCTCGCCGCTCACATCCGGAAGCCCGAAGACCTCCGCACCGTTGGGACTTTCATCTCCAGCGGGGCGCCCCTTTCGCCTGACCTCGCCGCCCTCTGGCTCCAACGCTTCAATGAACCGATTCGCCAGCTCTACGGCTCTTCCGAAACCGGGACCATCGCCATCCAGCCGCCCGGCGGTTCCCCCAACCCCGCCAGCGTCGGCGCCATCCTCCCCACCGTCACCATCCGCATCCTCGACCCCGCCGGTGCCCCCCTGCCTCCCGGCCAATCCGGCGAGATCGCCGTCTCCAGTCCGGCCATGATGACCGGCTACGTCGGCGAACCCGAACTCAACCGCCAGGCCTTCACCTCCGGCTTCTTCCGCATGGGCGACATTGGCAGGCTGGCCGCCGATGGAGAGTTGTTCCTCGAAGGCCGCACCAAACGCTGGGTCAACTCCGGCGGGGTCAAAGTCGATCCCAGTGAGGTCGAAAAGGTGCTCCTCGAACTCCCCTCCGTCCAGCGCTGCTGGGTCGGCCCAGGACGTGATCACCAAGGCTTTGAAGTGCTGACAGCCCGCGTCTCCTTGCACGCCGGATGCCCTCCCTCCCGGGAGGAGATCGTCCGTCATTGCCGTTTGCATTTGGCGGAATACAAAATTCCCCGGATCATCGAATTCGCCGGCGCCATCACTCCGGATCTGACCGGCAAGATCGCTGTGGAGTGGATGCCAAAATGAGTTACCCCGCGCACCGTATGCGCAGACTGCGCCGCGATGAGCCCGTCCGGCGCCTCATTCGTGAGACCGCTCTCTCCGCGGACGACTTCATCTACCCGCTCTTCGTGACAGGGCGCAAGGACGTTCGCGAACCCCTCGGCTCACTTCCGGGCCTGTCCCTCCTCTCCGGCACACCGCTGCTGGACGAGGTCCGCATGTTGCACACGCTGGGCATTCCAGCGGTCCTCCTTTTCTGCGTGCTCGACGAGAACGAGAAGGACGAATCGGCATCCCTCTCCTTCTCCGCGGCCGGACCCGCGCAGATGGCCATTCGCCAGATCAGGGAAAGCGTCCCCGGCATGGTCGTCATCGCCGACCTCTGCCTCTGCGAGTACACCTCCAACGGACACTGCGGACTGCTGAAAAACGGCGCTATCGAGAATGACCTCACGCTCTCACGCCTCCAGGCCGCCGCAGTCTCCCTCGCTCATTCCGGCGCCGACGTGATTGCCCCTTCCGGCATGATGGACGGCGTCGTCCAGGCCCTCCGCTCTGCCCTCGACGCCGCAGGCTTCCAACACGTGCTCATCATGCCCTATTCCGCCAAGTTCGCCTCTGCGCTCTACGGGCCGTTCAAAACCGCCACCCGTTCCAACCCCGCCGAGAGCAAGCACGCCACCCATCAGCTCGACGTCGCCAACGGCCGCGAGGCTCTTGAAGAAATCCGCCTCGATCTCGAAGAAGGCGCCGACATCATCATCGTCAAACCCGCCTCCGGGTACCTCGACATCGTCTCTGGCGCCCGCGAGCGCTTCAACGCCCCCATCGCCGCCTACCAGGTCTCCGGCGAGTACAACATGATCCTCTCCGCCGCCGGCGACAGTCCCGAGGCGCGTACCCGCCTCATGCTCGAGTCCCTCATCTGCATCAAACGCGCCGGCGCCGGCATGATCATCACCTACTTCGCCCCCGACGCCGCCCGCGCCCTCGCCTGCTCGCCTTAGGCGCTGACCAGCCGGCCTATCTCTTCTTGCGCGTCCTTGATGCCGCCAGTTGCGTCTCGTAGCGCGCGATGTACTTGGCCGTATCCCACCTCGCGATTGCTTCTCCGATCACGTCCAGCGCGAGGTCCTCCACTTTCTTGAAGCGGATGCAGCTCTTGCCCATGTCCAGCTTCTTCCCACGTTTGGCGAACTCGTCCTTGATCCACTCCTCGCTTTCCGCATCGCCATAGCAAGCACACACGTAAACGGACATGTAATTCTTCTGCGAGGCGAGCGCCGCGAAGGGCAGCGGCTGTTTCGGATCGCAGTGGTAGCCGTTCGGGTAGATCTTGTGGGGCACAAAGTAGCCGATCATCCCGTATTGCATCCCCTCTTGCATTCCCTTGGGCAGATTCTTCCGGATGACCTGTCGCACTTTGGAAATCGCCGCGCGCCGGTCCTCCGGCAGTTCGTTCAAATAATCGTCGACATTGGTAGCCTTGATCTGCATAGTGTGGGTTATTCTAACCCGGGGCGGCGTCAGCGGACGATGGGCAGGTTCTGGCTCTGGCCGCCGTCGACGGAAATGACCTGACCGGTCAGGTGACCGGCCTCCGGCTGCGCGAGATACTTCACCAGCGACGCGTGATCTTCCGGCGTCGCCAGACGTCCGGCCGGAACCAGCGACTCGTACTCTTCCAGACTGGCTCCGCTCAATGCGCGCGACTCTCGAAGCATCTCGGTTTCCGTCATTCCCGGGCAAATACAATTCACAGTGATCCCCATCGGCGCTACTTCCACCGCCAGGCACCGCGAAAGATGGATCGTCGCGGCCTTGGCCGAACAGTAACTCAACTGGCGCGTCCGGACGATCAGGCCGGCGATGGATGCGATGTTCACGATGCGCCCCCGCCGGCGCGGCTCCATCCGCCGCAGGGCCGCCCGGCAGCAGAGGAAGACGCCTTTGGTATCGACCGCGAAGACTCGATCCCACTCCTGTTCGCCGTGCTCGGCGGTTCTTGCGGAATGAAAGACGCCGGCGTTATTGACGAGAAGCCAGAGCGGCCCGAGCGCGGTCTCCACTTCAGCGAACATCCTCTCCACCTGCTCGCTGCTCGAGACATCGCACCGGAGTTGAAGCCGGCCGACGCCCGCGGGCGCTTCCACGTCGCACACAGCGACCGCCATGCCCTCCTCGGCGAGCGACGCGGCAATCGCGCGCCCGATCCCGCGAGCCGCGCCCGTGACAACGGCCACCCGTCCGGCCAATCCGCTCATGCCGCTTCTCCTTCAAGCAGCCCCCGCAGGAACTGGGCGGTCCGCGGGCAGAGCCGGTCCGGGTCGCCCTGCGGCGGCAGGACGACCGATGCCGAACCGTTGAAGCCCGAATCCCGCAGCAACTGCGCGATCATCGGCCAATCGAGCCGTTCCTCTTCATGCCGGATGCCCGGCGGCCATCGGCTCGGGTCATAAAGATGAATATGCGATGCCTGTCCCCGCCCGGCTCGAATCCCATGTTCGATGGACGGCTCCGCCTCCGCGAGTTCATAGGTGTCCATCATCACGCTGAACCCCGGATGATTCAGCCGGTCAACCCAGCTCATCGCTTCGTCCATCGAATTGATGCACGCAGTGATGCCCGGGTCAGCCGGTTCCAGCATCACCACCGAACCCGCGCGTACCGCATGATCCGCCAGTTCTCCGAATACATCGAGGGCGATGGGTTCGTGAATCGCGCCCGACCCGCGCGATCCCCCCAGACCGGTCTTCGCGCCGAACTCTCCGGCGAAATTGAGAAGCCGCTTGAACGCTTCGATGGAAGCCGCCCGGATTGCCGGATCTTCGTGCAGCAGAGCGTAGCCCTGAACCGTCATCCTGCCCGAATTGATCACGGGCAGGCAGCAGCCGCTCTCTGCTAGCGCCCGGCGCATCACCGCCGGCTGCAGCACGTTGTCGGGGTCCGGCATGAACTCAATGCCGTCGTAGCCCCACTCGCGGGCTTTCCGGCAGAGTTCAGCCGGCGTTCCGGTCAGCACTTTGACGATGAAGCCGAGACGGACGATCTCGGGCGTCGATGCGAACAGGCACAGCTTGACGCGCATCCTAATACTTTACTCGTGAAGAGGGCTCACCTCGCCTTGAGCGTCTCCAGCGCCGCCAACATGTTCCCGATCCACGCATCGCCGTCGCCGCCGAAACCGCGATACTCGATCCGCACCGTGGCGGAGACGTCGGTGAGATAGTTCGTCGGGATTCCCTCGATCTTGAGCGAAGCATCGGCGTAGTCCTTGGCGAGCAGAACGGGAAGCGTGCATTTATTCGGCTTGAGAAAGGGTTCGACGAGACCGGGGTTGTCGTCCATATTGAGGGTAATCACCTGCACGTCATTTCGTTCCTGTTCCCCTTGACTGCCGAACGGAGCAAGTATTCGGCGGCGAGGTGGAAATCGCCGGGATTGGCCTCCAGCGCCTGCTCCAGCTTTCCGAGCCCGCTTTGAGAGGGAGCCGGGGTCTCCGGATGCAGGATTGCCTCGATGGCGGGCGCCGGAATGCAGCCGGGAACCTCCTGACCTGACAACAAACACCCAATCGCCAGGACGCTGAAGAGAATGCGCACGGCAGCACTTCCGTAATCGCCTCCGCTTGAAGCGCCCGGTTCAAATGGAGAAAAGAGAAGGAATGTTTACGCGATTTCCACGCCAGCCTGGCGGAACCAGGCAATGGTTCGCCTCAAACCCTCCTCGAGGTCCACTTCCGGCTCCCATCCGAGCAAATGTCGCGCCTTGGTGATGTCCGGCTGGCGGCGCTGCGGATCGTCTTCCGGGAGCGTCTTGAACACAATCTCCGAATCCGAGCAGACGGCGTCGCGAATGTGCTCTGCGAATTCCAGGACTGTCATTTCGCGCGGGTTTCCGAGATTGACCGGGTAAGGTTCGTCCGCGTGCGCGAGGCCGATCAACCCCCTCACCAGGTCAGATACGTAGCAGAACGATCTCGTTTGGTTTCCCGAGCCGAAGACCGTGATCGGCGAGCCTCGCAGAGCCTGATCGATAAACGCCGGCACGATCCTGCCGTCGTCCAGCTTCATCCTGGGGCCATAGGTGTTGAAGATTCTGGCGATTGCCGTCTTCATTGAAAAGCGCCGGTGATAAGCCATCGTGATTGCTTCGGCGTATCGCTTTGCCTCGTCATAGCAGGATCGCGGGCCCACGGGATTGACATGGCCCCAATAGGTTTCTACCTGCGGATGTTCCAGCGGGTCGCCATAGCACTCGCTCGTCGAAGCGAGGAGAAACTTCGCCCGGTGACGCAGAGCCAGGTCCAGAAGATTCCTCGTCCCTTCGGCCCCAACGCGAAGAGTCTCGATCGGGTATTCAAGGTAGTCCTTCGGGCTTGCCGGGGAGGCGAGGTTCATCACGACATCCACGCGTTCGTCGGCCTCGAGCGGCTCAACGACGTCGTGTTCGAGGAACGAGAACCGCTTGTGACTCTCCAGGTGAGCCAGATTCTGATGTCTCCCGGTGATGAAGTTGTCTACCCCGATCACCTCATGGCCGTCTTCGATTAAACGGTCGCACAAATGAGATCCCACAAAGCCGGCGGCGCCGGCAACCAGGTAGCGCAATGGCCCTCCGTGACTTAAAGCTCTGTCCCAATTGTAAAGGGACCTTACCGCTGTCGGCATGTTACAGTGTGGTTCGATCAGCATGGAAGACCGCTCACCCATTGAAATAGTGGCCTTCGGCCTCTTTTTTCTCGCCTCTCTTTCGCTTTTTGTTCTTCGCTCGGCGAAAGTAGCGCGGACCATCCTTTTATCGAGGCCGGACCCGGGCTATCGATTCACCCACGGCCGAGCGCGCTTCTGGGAATTCGCGCGCGATGTCCTCTTTCAGTGGAAGGTCATCCTGGACAGGCCTTGGGTTGGAATTGCTCACGCCCTCGTTTTCTGGGGATTCTGCGCCTTTTCGGCCGTCACAGCCGATCATATGCTGAGAGGCTTCGGCGTGCATTGGCTGGACAGCCGGACAGGGCTGATTGGGCCCGTTTGGTTTAGCGTGGCCTTCGTATTCAGCATTGCCGTCGCCGTTTCAATCGCCGCTCTCGCCGTCCGGCGATTCCTTCTTCGCCCGGCGTGGCTTGGCGCCAAAGTATCGCCGGAAAGCGGCCTCATCGCCGCACTAATCTTTCTCCTGATGGCTACCTACATGGCGGATTATCTGGGTTTGGGCGGCAAGTGGAACTGGTGGCTTCACACGGCGGCTCTCCTCATCTTCTTGCCGGTGATTCCGGGATCGAAGCACCTCCATCTTCTCCTGGGCCCTGTCTCAATCCTCCTCAAACACCGCCAGTTCGGATTCATTCCGCCGCTCGCGGGCGACGAAGACTTCGGCCTCGACACCGGAAAGGACATCACCCGCATCTCCGCCCTGCAGGCCTACTCCTGCGTGGAATGCGGCCGCTGCATGGAACGCTGTCCGGCCCAGGCCACAGGAAAGATTCTAAATCCGAAGGAAATTGCTCTTGGATTGCGAGAGTATTTAAAGGAAAATGGTCCGCGATCGGAGAAACCGCTGCTCGGTGTGCATCTGCTGGAGGAGGCCGTGTTCCAGTGCACCACCTGCGGCGCATGCGAATCCGTCTGCCCCGTGGGGGTTCAGCACCTGCCGCTCATCGCCGGACTGCGCCGCGGAGCCGTGAATACCGGCAGGTGGGAGGACGAATACGGCGGCGAGCTTTTCCTGAGGCTCGAGCGGAACGGCAATCCCCTCGGGATGAGCATGATCGAGAGGGACAGGTTCATTCAGAAGAGTTCGCTTCCTCTGTTTAACGGATCTCAGGAATACCTGTTGTGGCTGGGCTGCATGGGTTCCTACGACCCGCAGGGACGGGAAACGGTCTTGGCGCTGGCCTCAATCTTCAACTATGCGGGCGTCTCCTTCGGCGTCCTCAAGAAGGAGAAGTGCACGGGTGACGCCGCCAAGCGCCTCGGCAACGACCTGGCCTTTCAGCAGCTGGCGGAATTCAACATCGCTCAAATGCGATCCGCGGGCGTGAAGAAGATTGTGAGCGTCTGTCCGCATTGCGTACGTACGATTTCGGTGGAGTGGCGGGAGTTGGGCGCGGACTTTGACGTGGAACACCACGCAGAGGTGATCGCGCGCATCGCGGGACAGCTTCCGGAAGGGAAGGGAACCGCTCGTGTGGTATTCCACGATCCCTGTTACCTTGGGCGTTATCGCGGAACCTATGATGCGCCGCGCCGTCTGGCGGCGTTCGGAGGCAGGCTCGAAGAGGCGCCTCGGCATGGGGAGAAGGGATTCTGCTGCGGGGCCGGGGGCGGGCAGGTCTTTCTTGGGGAAGAGAAGGGTGTACGGGTCAGCCATGAGCGGGCCCGGGAGCTCGTTGGAACGGGGGCCCGCATCGTCGCCGTGGCCTGCCCGTTCTGTCACACGATGCTCAAGGACGCGCTCCCTGCGGTGGCGGCCGGCAATGAGCCGCGCCTCGCCGACGTCGCCGTGCTTGTCGCGCAGAGCCTGCCGGGAGGGCGGCGCTGAAGGCGGACGGTGACAGGCGGTGGTGGTCCGTTAGAATGGAAGCAGAGGGCGTCCAGACGGATGGGCGCCATTTTCTTTGTTGAAGCACAAATAATGAATGGGGTTGTTGTCGTCGATAAACCGTCGGGATGGACCTCCCACGACGTTGTGAACAAGGTTCGGAGGATCGCCGCCACCAGGAAGGTCGGACATTTGGGAACGCTGGACCCGGCGGCGACTGGCGTCTTGCCGCTACTGCTGAATCGGGCGACCCGCCTGGCTCAGTTCTTCGGCGCCAACGATAAAGAGTACGTCGGTGTTATCCGCTTCGGATGGGCCACAAAAACTTACGACGCTGAAGGCGAGCCGCTCGCCGAGCCGCGGCAGGTCAGCCTTTCCCCCGCCGAAATCGAAAGCGCCCTCGCGGGATTTCGGGGCACATTTCTGCAGACCCCTCCGCCTGTCTCGGCGAAGAAAGTCGAAGGCCGTCCGGCCTACGTGCTGGCCAGGAAGAGCCTCCCTGTGCATCTCGATCCGGTCGAGGTGACCGTTCACTCCCTGGAGATCCTCGAAACCGCCTCAGACCGCGTGACGGTCAGGGTTGTTGCCAGCGCGGGCACCTACCTCCGTTCGATCGCGCATGAAGCCGGCGAGAAGCTGGGCTGCGGAGCACACCTCGCTGAACTGCGCCGCACCCGGAGCGGGCCGTTCCTGGTCTCTCAGGCCTACACGCTCGACAGACTCGCGGCGTTGGCCGAAGCCGGCGACCTTCGGCAGGCGCTCATCCCCGCTGCGGAATTACTGCCCGAGTTCCCCGTCGAGATCATTGACCGGTTGACGGAGAAGCAGATCAGAAACGGACGCGATTTCCGAGTCAGCCCCTTTCGCGCCCGCGGCGATGCGAAGTTCGTCAAGGCGGTCAGCGGAGACGGCGAACTCGTCGCCTTGGGCGAAGTGGTGCTTCCGAACGTCTACCACCCGATTCTCGTCCTATGACGCCCCAACTGCCGCTGCCGCAAGCCCGCCGCCTGGACTTCTACGGCTTTCGGGTGTAAGGAGAGATACTGCTTCGCCTTCCGCGAGGGAATGTTCCCTCCGCCCCTGATGATCAGGTCCTTGGGCTTCAGCGCGATCCGGTAGCCGCCGTCGGGGTCGGGCTCTCCCATTGTGAGATCGCTCGCGTGCAGCCATTCCCGTGAGAATGCATGCGCATTGCAGCGCGATCGGTTCGGCGTAGTTGGCGGGCCAAGGCCCCCATGCGTTCCTAGGTTTGAGCCTCGGACAGAATCGCGCGGGCTTTTTCCAGAGATTGATCCACCTGATCCCACGCCTGCGGGCAGAAGCAGAGATCAACGCACCACCAGTTCACGTGAGGCAGAGAAAGCAGCTTCGGCCCCAGAAAGCTGAACGGAACGTGCCCCTGTCCAAGCGGGATATGAGTTGTCGTATCGTCGCAGTACAGCGTGCCGTCCGTGTCGGTCAGGTGCACGGCTCCAATCGAGTCGTGGAGCAGTTCGAGGAATTCGCCGACCCCGCCCTCCAGAGTCTCCTTCTTCGCATGTTGGCGGGCGCCGATTACGCCGCAGGTATATGCGTGCGCCGTATCGAACAGCACGCGGAAGGAGGGGTGGCCCACCTTCTGGTGCATCTCGATCACCTCCGACGGCTTGTTGAAGACAAAGCCCGGCTCGAATTCCCACGCGATGAAGAGTCCCGCGTGGCGGGCGATGTCGGCGCAGTCCCGCCACAGGTCGGCGAGACGGTGGAATGAGGGGTGGTACTCCTCATCCGGAATCGATCCCGGAGCGCTCCCGGTGTCGATTCGTACCGAAGGACTCCCGACTCCGGCCGCCACCTCCAGCGTCCGGCGGAACAGATCCAGATACGCGCGGCGGTTGGAAGATACCACCGGGTTCACCGCCCCAAGATCTGCCGAGAAGCCCGAGACGCCGAGATTCAGATCGGCCAGCTTCCGGCGCAATTCCGCTTGCGCCCCAGGATTGGCGTATGCATCGGGTGAAACGTGCGGTGGATAGCCGCTTAATTCAACCCCGTCATAGCCCGCTCGAGAAATCCGTTCGAAGATCTCATCCAGGTTCTTGGGGGCCGCTGAGTAGGGTCCAAATGCGAACGCCCACGTTCCGATGCTAAGTTTAACCGGCATTGCCCTGACTCACTCATCTTGGCACATCGGAAGGGCGGAGTCAGGCGGGAGGGATGTCCTTGCGCGCCCGGACTTCATCCACCATCGCCTGCCAATGCCGCCGCAGGAAGGGCGGGCTTTCCAGCGAGTCCAACAGATACCCGCGGTCCGCCCGCGACAAATCGAGGACGGCCGTGATCATCTCCTCCTGATAGAAACCTGCCTCGGCGAGCGGGATGCCGTTCGGCTCACGGATAAAGGAGGCGCCGCTGGAGGTTTGAAGGCCGTCCGGCGACTGTCCCACCGTATTGGCTACACAATGAAACATCTTCGAGTTCGGTCCGGCCGGCTGTTGAGCGCGCCCGGAGACCCGCTTCCAGGCAACGGCCTCGATTTCATCCGAACTGCACGAGGGGTGAAACAGAACTTGCGCGCCGGCCATGCCAGGGAGCCGGTAGAGTTCCGGGTGGCGGCCGTCCCGGCAGATCACCAGGGTACACGTCACTCCGTCGATCTCGAACAGTGAAAGCTTGTCTCCCCCGCGGCAGTACTTCTTCTCGTCCCGCCCTGCCATGTGCACCTTGGCGTATTCGTGGACGATCTCACCAGCCGGCGAGATCACGTGCGCGAGATTCAGGAAACGATCCGCCGTTCTCCGAATGGTCCCGACGATGGCCCAAACGCCTTCTCCGGAAGCCGCTTCCCGAACCTGGTCGAGAGCCTGCCGCACCCGCTCCGGCGGCAGTTCGACGGCATAGGGGAAGTAATAACTGGTGAGACCTGCTTCCGGAAACAGAACCACCCGGCTTCCGGCGCGCGCGGCCTCTTTCAGATAGTGAAGCGTGGAGGCTACATTCCTCTCAAGATCGGCGGCCCAGTGCAACTGGACGCAGGAAACCTGCAGTGTCGATGGGGGCATCTGGCTTGGACGCGATCATATCACCGGCGCCCGGCCGGGGACTGCCTATCCCGCTGCGTGCGCGAACGCCAGGACGCTGGGTTTTACGAGTTGCTCCCAGTCTTCGGTGGACATCCAGATGACGTCGCGGTGAGTTCCCGCGTTGAAGCAGATTTGCTCTTCCGCCAGCAGCAGGCCATCAACCCACACGGGCATGTCGAACATGGTCCCGTTGCCGAAGGGAGGCATCGCTCCGAGTTCGCAGGAAGGAAACAGTTTCTCCATCTCATGCTCTGTGGCAAGCCGCAGATGATGCGTGCCGAACGCCGCGCGTAATTCTTCCAGATCGACGATCCGGTCTGCCGGCAGGACGGCCATCGAGAATCCTTCCTGGCCATGGACGATGACGACCTTGGCAAAGCACCGCGGGGGAACGTGCTCGGCCCGCGCAGTCTCGCGAGCAGTATAGGTAAGTGGATGCTGGTCATGCCGGTAGGCGATATCCCGCATCTCGAGAAGTGCGACAAGTTGGTCGAGAGTCTTCATAGGGAAGCTCCTGTTCACTAATCGAATACTCCTCTTTTCACCAAAAGAAAAGGGGGGGGCGTGTGCTATCGTCATCTGGTGCTGATGTCGCGCCGCTTGGTCTTTCTTCTTTCAATGCCCGTCTGGGCTCAACCGTCCGCCATCGAAACAATGGTGGATCTGTTCCGAGCTAAAGAGCAGGCTCCGGCCGTTTCAGTCGTTCTTGTGCTCAGGGATGGATCTGTTTTGACCGTGGTCCGGGGATGGGCCGATCTTGAGAATGAGGTCGCCGCGGCCCCGTCGACGCTTTTCCGCCTGGGTTCGATATCCAAGCCGTTCACCGCCGTTGCGGCCCTACGCCTCGCCGAGCAAAACAAGCTGGACCTCGACAACCCTGTCGAAGGCTACGTTCCAGGCTGGAGGGCGCGTGAGTGGCCGGTGACAGTCAGGCAGTTGCTCGGCCACCTCGGAGGAGTGCGGCATTACCGGCGGGATCTCTCCGACTTTCACTCCACCCGCCATTACCGGTCCCTGAGCGAAGCGCTCTCGGCCTTCGCCGGCGATCCACTGGTTCATGAGCCTGGGACAAAATACCTTTACTCCACTTACGGATTCAACCTTGCCGGCGCTGCAATTGAGTCCGCCGCGGGCACGACCTACGCGAATGCGGTGCGGGATCTCGTCCTCAACCCATCGGGTATCGAATCGATGCGCGAAGACGACGTCTACCAGGTGATCCCGCATCGGGCGCGAGGCTACCGCCGCAACGGAAATGGGGTCGTGGAGAATTGCTCGCTCGCCGACATGAGCGTGAAGACGCCGGGCGGAGGATGGATCGCGACCGCAACCGATGTCGCCAGGTTCGCCCGCGCTTTGATGGACGGCAAGATCCTGCGTCTCGATACCATGGAAGCCGCGTTCCAGCGGCAGAAGCTCAAAACGGGCGGTAGAACCGGCTACGGGCTGGGTTTCAGCATCCTTCGCGATAAGGCGCCTCGCGCAATTGGCCATTCCGGCGGTCAACAGGGCGCCACGACCTACCTCCTCTTCTGCCCCGAACTCAAGACCGCCGCCGTTGTGCTCGTCAACATGGAAGCCCTCGATCTCAAGCCACTGGCCGAAGCTCTCCTCGAAGCCGCTTCACGCTGACAGCCCGCTGAACAGCCCGCCTTTTGCGCCCTCGGTAATCCTTAGAACCGCCGGATGCTTGATTTTCCTTTCCACAGAAATCGCATAAACCCTTTCGACTATCGATGGCACGACGCCGAGTTTTGTCACCGAGTAATGCGCCTGGATCTCGGCTTCAATCACCAGCGGCGCGGCGAAGACGCCGTAGCCCGACTCGCCGAAGGTCTTCATCAGCGCGCTGTCCTTGAACTCCCCGACCAGCCGCGGGCGGATTCCGGTGGAATCGAACCAGTGGTCGAGCGACCGCCTCAGTGTCGAGGCCTCCATCGGCAGCAGGAAGGGCGCCTCATCCAGGCTTGCCGGGTAGTCCTTCTTCAATCGCCGCGCCAGCGCCGGTGCGGCGAAAAGGGCCACCGGACACGAGCCGAGCAAATGGCTGTAGGCCTTGACCCGGACCGATGGATCCAATGGCGAGTCTGACAAGACCACGTCCAGCTTATGTTCGGCCAATTCGACCGCCAGCCGTTCCGGCGTATCTTCGTGGCAGACCAGTTGCACCGGTTCCGGCGACTCCAGCAACGGACGCAGAACCCGGAAGGCGATGAACTTCGGCAGCAGATCGGAGATCCCGGCTACCAGTCTGGGCGGGCGTCCCCGGGGCCTTCCTTTCAAAACATCCATCATCTCCCGCCCGAGCCCGAAAATCTCATCGGCGTACCGGTACACAACGCGCCCTACCTCGGTCAGCGCCAGGCCCCTTCCGGAGCGGACCAGCAACTTCTCGCCCAGCGAATCTTCAAGCGTCCTGATCTGGCCGCTGATCGTCGGCTGAGCCACCAGCAGTTGCTTGCATGCCTTGGCGATGCTGCCCTCGCGCGCGACCGTCCAGAAATAAAGAAGGTGATGGTAGTTCAGCCATTCCATGCGGTCACTGTACCTAACTGCGGCCCGCACCGCGAAAACGGCCGCCCCGTTGGGGGCGGCCGTTTTCGGGTCATGCAGCGGGCTTAGCGGTCGAGCTTCTTCGCCGTCTGCTGCAGCAAAACCGCCCGCTTGGCGATTCCGTCGCTGTAGGCGCGGATCATCGAACGGTTCTTCTGGGGGTTGCCGTTTTCGAGCAGGCTGTTCTTCGAGTCGCTGAAGATCAGCAGTAGCTCGGCCTTGGTCTTCACCAGCTCCCAGTCCTTCTTCTGCTGCCCGCTGAGATTGGCGTGCTGCGACTCGAAGGCGGCCAGATCGCTGCGAAGCGCCTGGATGGCTTTGTTGAGTTCGCCCGACTTGTTCTTCACCATCTCGAAATCCGGGTTCTTGGCCTTCAACTGCGAGCTGATCGACTGAGCTTCAAGCTGGATCTTGGCGGCGTCGCCGATGATGTTCTGGAAAGTGTTGCTGTTGGCCTGCGCCGCGAAGGCGGCGAAAGCGAGAGTCGTTGTGGCGATCAGGAAGTTCCTCATTGTCTTCTCCTCTGTCAGGTCTCTTGCCTGTACACCTGAGCAGATTCGTCCCGCCGGGAATTCGTTTCTGAGGAAGTTTGGAACCATCTCATCGGCTAAACCGATGAATGAGCCGGGTCCTAACGGGCCAGTTTCTGGTAAGCCTCGTCGAGCAGTTCGACCACATGCACCACCCGTTGTCCTTTGCCGTAGCGGGCCACGCCCGCTTTGAGCTGAAGCTGGCATCCGACGTTCGCCGTGGCGATGACCGTCGCGCCGGTACCCGCCGCCAGAGGGATCTTTTTCGCGATGAGAGAGTCGGCGATGTCGTCGTGAACGACGTTGTAGGTTCCCGCCGAGCCGCAGCAGAGATCGGCCAGCGGCATCTCCTTGAGCTGCACGCCGGGGATGGACTTCAGAATCTGCCGCGGCGCCGACCGGATCTTTTGTCCGTGAGCGAGATGGCAGGAGTCCTGGTACGTCACGACGGCGTCCAGCCTGCCCATGGCGGCATTGAGCTCGATGGAAGCGAGGAACTCTGTAATGTCCCTCATGAGGGCGGTGAAGCGCGCCGCCCTGTCCGAGTAGCCGGGATCGTTATGGAGAAGCTCGTGATACTCCTTGAGGGTCGATCCGCAGCCCGCTCCGTTGGTAACAATGGCGTCGAGACCGCCGGCTTCGGCCAACGGCAGGAACGCGTCGATATTGCGGCGGGCCAGCGCCCTTGCATCCTCTTTCAAGCCGGCGTGAACGTGCAGTGCCCCGCAACAGGTCTGCGACTCCGGAACAAGCACTTCGCAACCGTTGGCCTGCAGAACGCGAACCGTCGCTTCGTTCAAGCGGGCGCTGAACACGTTGGCGATGCAGCCGGCGAGCAGCCCCACTCGATAGCGCCGCTCTCCCGCCGGCGGGAACGTCTTGCCGATCTTGTCGAAGAAGAACGGAACCTCCGCGGTGGGCGCCAGGTGCTCCACGCGTCCCAGCTTTCCGAACAGCTTCAGAATTCCGCTGCCGCGGGCGATCGCCTGCAGCCCGGATGCCTGATAAATGTAGAGCAGCGCCCCCGCCGCCTTGAGCAGACCGCGTGACAGCAGAAGCCGCCTGTAGACGAAATTGCGGAAGTATCTCTGCAAAGCCGGCCGCCGTGGCGCAACGTAAGCCTCGATTTCCGTTCGGGCCGCTTCAATCAGCCGGCCATAAGGCACGCCGGAAGGACAGGCGGATTCGCAGCCCCTGCAGGCCAGGCACAGGTCAAGGTGCTCCAGATAGGATTCCGATATCTCCGCTTGTCCCGTGGCCACCTGCACCATCTGATAGATGCGGCCGCGAGGACTATCCATCTCCACGCCCAACTCCCGGTATGTGGGGCAGGCGTTCAGACAAAGCCCGCAGTGGATGCAGGTCAGAAGGTCCTGCGCGGAAGGCGCGTCCGGATGCCGGTTGTCGAGAATCGGCGGGAAGACGGGACCGCTGGTTGGGGTTTCAGATGCGGCCATAGAGCCTTCCTTTGTTCAGGAGATTGCCGGAATCGAAGATCGATTTGAGCCTTTGCATGAGATCGAAGTCGGGCCCCGGCTCGGGCCAGAGGTCCAGCGAGAGGGCGTCCTCGGGCGGCGCTTTCACAATGACGCGCGACCAGGACCGCCCGGCCGTCGAGGCGATCCATTCCGCGGCCTGCTCCCGGCTCTCCAACGCCAGGTAGGCGACGCCATTGGCCGCACGTGCAATCGCCGCGGCCGGCGCTGAGGAGAGAACATCCCCGAGTGCGTGGTTGGGGTACCCCACCTGCGCGACGATCCGCGGCGCCTCCGCGAACGCCTCCACCCGCTGCCATAGGTCGGTTTCCTTCGTCCCCTCAATCGTCAGGGCGCCAGGCAGATCCTGAGCGTATCGCGAAAGAACCCGTTCGTTTCCGCTGGCGCGGATGAGTAGGCACGCCGCCGCTTCCATCCCCATCCTTTCCGCCGCAAGCCCGTTCAGCGCATCGAACGCGGCGGGCTGAAGAACTCCGGAGAAGACCCTGTTGCGCAATTCGGCCAGTTCGGCGAGGCTGCCCGCCGGGAGCAAGAAAGTTCGCGTCGACTCCGGCAGCGGAGCGAGCTTGAAGTTCACTTGCGTGATCACCGCCAGAGTTCCATATGAGCCGATCATCGCCTTCTGCATGTCGAATCCCGCGACGTTCTTCACCACTTTGCCCCCGGTCTCGACAATGTTCCCATCGAGCGTGGCGAAGTTCATGCCGATGACCAGATCCCGGATTCCGCCGTACAGCCGCCGCCGGGGTCCGGAGACGCCGGTTGCGACGATCCCGCCGATTGTGGCTTCAGCGGCGTAGGGTGGATCCAGTGGGAGCATCTGCCGGTTCTGCGCAAGCAGCGCGGTCAGATCGCGGTAGCGGACCCCCGCTTCAAGGCAGATCGTCAGATCGCGCGGTTCGTACTCCAGCACCCGGTTCAGAGCGGAAGTCTTCAGCACCGTCGCCTTCGCCGGGGGCCCGCCCCACTGCCGTTTGGAGCCACCTCCTTCCGCGCGCACCGCCTCTCCCTTTTCCGCGGCTTCGTGGAGAAGCGCGGCCAAGTCTGCTTGCGTTGCCGGCAGCCATTCGGTCATGAATGTGATTCTATCCGCCGAGGAGGGGCCAACGGGGTAGACTCAATATTCATTCGGCGGCGGAGACAATGGAGTGACCCGAAGAGAGCTGGCGCGCGCATTGACCCGGCTGGAGAGCGGCGAACTCCGGGAGAGCGCTCCCGCGAGCGCGAGAATCATTGGAGTGACCGGCGCGCCGGGCGCTGGAAAAAGCACGCTTGTCTCCTCAATGATCAGGCAGTTTCGGAAGCTTGGTCTGAAGGTCGCCGTCCTGGCGGTGGATCCGTCGAGTCCGTTTACTGGGGGTGCGTTGCTGGGCGACAGGATCCGCATGGACTGCTTCGAAGACGAGGGCGTCTTCATTCGCTCCATGGCGTCTCGCAATGGCCTCGGCGGTTTAGCGCCCGCGACCGGCGCGGCCGCGCGTCTCCTGGCGCAGGAAGGCTTCGACATCGTGCTCGTCGAAACCGTGGGCGTCGGGCAGGCCGATGTCGAGGTGACCAGGATCGCCTCCATCACGCTGCTCGTCCTGACGCCAAACATGGGCGACGATATCCAGGCCGGCAAGGCGGGCATCCTCGAAGCGGCCGGCGTCCTCGTCCTGAACAAGTCGGATCTCCCTGGAGCGGATCGCGCGGAAAGACATCTTCGCGAAGAGTTGGAAGATACGCCGCTCTTCCGGACCGTCGCAAGTTCCGGTGAGGGCGTCCCCGCACTGGTCGACTACCTCCTCGGAGTGGGATGATCGGTTGAGCATGTCCAAAAGAATCGGAATCATTGGTGGCAGCGGGCTCTATTCAATGCCCGGCTTTACGGATCAGGAGGAGGTTCGACTCTCGACGCCCTTCGGCGATCCGAGCGACGCTTTTATCTGCGGCAATCTGGAAGGAAAGCCCGTCGCATTTCTGGCCCGCCATGGCCGCGGCCACAGAATCAGCCCCTCGGAACTCAACTTCCGCGCCAACATCTGGGGCATGAAAAAGCTCGGAGCCGAGTGGATCATCTCTCTGAGCGCCGTCGGGAGCCTGAAGGAAGAGCACAAGCCGCTCGATTTCGTCATCCCTGATCAGTTTGTGGACCGCACCCGCGGCCGCGTCTCGACCTTCTTTGGCGAGGGCCTCGTCGCCCATATCAGCTTCGGCGACCCCGTCTGCCACGACCTCGCCAAACTGCTCCATCACGCCTGCCTCGTCGCCGGTGTTCCCGCCAAGATGGGCGGAACCTACCTCTGCATGGAAGGGCCCGCGTTCTCGACCCGGGCCGAGTCGAACCTCTACCGCTCCTGGGGCATGGATGTCATCGGGATGACCAACCTTCAGGAAGCAAAACTCGCCCGAGAGGCCGAGATCTGCTATGCCACCATCGCGATGGTGACCGACTATGATTGCTGGCATCCGCATCACGACGAGGTCACCGTCGCCGACATCGTCAGGAACCTGACACACAACGCCGGGAACGCCGCCAAGGTGGTGAAAGCCGCCGTGGCTGCGCTCTCTCTCGCTGATCGCGGTTGCGCCTGTTCGAAGGCGCTGGAGTACGCCCTGATCACCGACAGGAAAACATTGCCGGCCGAGACCTACAAAAAGCTGGAGCTGATCGTTGGAAAGTATTTCGCCAAATGAGCTTGCGCTCGAATTGTTGAACCATTGCCTGAGGGGACCCCAGTGGCCTGAAGAGCTCGCCCTCGCCCTGGTCGATCAGGCGCTCGATGAAGATCCCGGCGACTCCGCGAAAGCCTCGAAAGCGCTGTTCTCGATCGTTGTGGAACGGCTCGCGGATCTGTTTGAGCCGCGTCTTTGTAATGTCTACGCGGCCCTGTTCGCTCAGGTCATCGAACGCTGCATCCCGGAATTGAAAGCCGCCGATCTCGTTTCGCGGTACGACAGGGTGCGCTGCGTCCGGCGCGCAGGATTCGAGCCCAAGAACATTTTCGTGCTCTCTCGTGTCACCTTGGGCGCCGACGTGGCGGTGACCTCCGTCGTGCTGGACGCGGCGCGCCGCAGGTGGCCCAAGGCCAAACTCTGGTTCGTCGGACCGAAGAAAAGCTGGGAACTGTTTGAGGGCTCGATGGACGTGGATTGGGTTCCGATGCCCTACGGCCGCTCAGGCCGGCTCATGGACCGGCTGGGCGTCTTCGGCGAACTTAAAACCGCGCTCGACGCGCCGGGCGCTCTCGTGCTGGACCCCGACTCCCGGCTTACCCAATTAGGCCTCTTACCCGTTTGCGACGAGGCCCGCCACTTTCTGTTCGAGAGCCGCTCCTACGGGGGCGGCGGGATGCAGTCGCTCGTCGAACTCGCCAGGGACTGGGCGCTCGCCGTCACCGGCGCCGACGGCGCCGAGCCGTGGCTACACCCGAAGTTCGAATTCACTCTCGGGTCGCAACCGCTGACGACTCTCAGCCTGGGCGTCGGCGAAAACCCGGCAAAGCGCGTGGAAGACCCCTTCGAAGAGCAGTTGGTGGAGCTTCTCGCCCGCAAGGCGCCTTTGGTGATGGTCGACGCGGGCGCTCCGGAAAGCGAGGAAGAGGCGCGGGTGAAGCGAGCGCTGGAACGCAGCGCGGCCGCAAGCGAGAGTTGCGGACTGCACGAAGGCTCGTTCGCCAGCTTTGCGGCGATGATTGCAGCCAGCCGGCTGTATGTGGGATACGATTCCGCCGGCCAGCATGTCGCCGCGGCTCTGGGGGTTCCGCTCATCAGCATCTTCGGCGGAGCGGCCAGCGACCGGATGAGGGCCCGATGGCGGCCTCACTCCTCCGGTCCCGCCTGGGTGCTCGATGCGGATTCTTCTAATTCTTCAGAGCTGATTCGCCAGGTGGACCGTATTGTAAGTGGAGGCGGGGAGAAGCCCTGAGGCGATCCGCCCCGATTTCTTCGCCGTAGTGAGGCAGACGGGATGTTGTTTGCTCGTACCCTGCGCCGCGCCGGGCGGCGCCTGGCTAAGCGCCCCTTTGTGACCGCGCTGGCGGTTGGCTCCCTGGCTGCGGCGGTCGGCGTCACCACCGCGGCGTTCAGCACAGTCGACGCCTACTACCTTCGATCACTACCCGTGTCCACTCCCGAGACGCTCGCTTTCGTGTACGTCGAGACGAAAGAGAAGCGGCCCGATGGGCTCACATGGCGCGAGTATGAACGGCTGCGCGGCCGCGGCGGCGTCCTCGCCGGCCTGGCCGTTCAGGCCCGATTCTCTCCTAAGGTCCGCCTTCCCGGCCGCGACGACTACCCCATCACCGCCGCCGTGTCGGACAACTTCTTCGATGTGATCGGCGTCTCCGCCGCCCGCGGCGACGTCTTCCATTCCGGCAGCGGAACCGACCAGCAGGTGGTGGTGAGCGACTTGTACTGGCGCAGGGAGTTCGCCGCCGATCCCAACTTGATTGGACGCATAATCTCCGTCGGGCCGGCTTCGCTCAGGGTGACCGGAATCCTCCCCGAAGGCATGGCAGGCACGATTCGAGGCCTGAAGGTGGATTTGTTCGTACCGGAACAAACAGCCTTCGGATCGCTTCGGCTCGCCGACAGGAATTCCCCGCATGGAGAATTTGAAGGTCTCGGCCGGCTCCATGCCGCGGGAGGCGATTCTCAGGCGGAGAAGTCGTTTGAAGGCGCCCTCGACGGCGGGCGGCGCGCCAGAGTGGAGAGCTTCCTGAAGGCCGATGTCAATGCCGGACGGGCGGCGAGGATTTTCGGCTCCGCGGCGTTCATGCTGTTGTTCGTGGCGGCCGCGAACCTGGTCGCGCTGCGGTTGGTGGACAACGAGGCCCGCAGGCGTGATTGGGGGATTCAATTGGCTCTGGGCGCAGGGCCGTCGCGGCTGCTTCTGGACCACGCCGCGGAAACTCTCCTGATGGTGGCCTCTGGCGGCGCGCTTGGGCTTACGCTGGCTGCGTATCTGATCAGGCGCGCTCCCGGATGGTTGCGCGGCGGGAGCGACTACCGGGAGTACTTCATCCGGCTGGATTGGCGCGCCGGGCTGTTTACTCTTCTCAGCCTCTTCTTCGTCGGCCTTCTGATCGCCGTGCTGCCGGCGATCGATTCATGGCGGCACAGCCTCACGGATTCCATTCGCGCCAACACCGCGCCACGCGCTTCCCGCTGGCTGGCTTCTCTGGTGACCGCGCAGATCGCCCTGATGGTCGCCATGGCCTACTGTGCGGGGCTTCTCGGGTTGAGCCTTCGCCGGATTTCGATGGTGAGGCCGGCGATGGATCCATCGCGCCCGCTGGTGCTTGTGGAGGGCTCATGGGATGGAGATCGGGCCCATTGGGAGCGGAGCGAGCGGCTCGCCTCTGAATTCAAAAAGATTCCCGGCGTGCGGGAAGTCGCTTATGCGCGCCGCGTGATGCTCTCGGGTTCGGGCGGCGGAGCGAGGGTGAAGTGGGAGCGCCCGGGGGAGGCCGCCCGCACGATGCGCTACAACCAGATCAGTTCCCGCTACTTCGAGGCCGCCGGGACCCGGCTCCTCTCAGGCCGCACGTTCAACGACGCCGATGGACCCATGAC
Source organism: uncultured Solibacteraceae bacterium (assembly GCA_964461075.1). Taxonomy (GTDB): domain Bacteria; phylum Acidobacteriota; class Terriglobia; order Bryobacterales; family Bryobacteraceae; genus JACADU01. The sequence goes on from CAYWST010000006.1 coordinate 22,292, forward strand.
AACACCTGTGGTTGTCGTCAGCGCCGCATTCGAACGCGCCCTCGGGCGGCCCGCCGTCGGCGAGTACGCGAGGCTTGACGAAAAGCCGTGGCTCATCGTGGGCGTGGTCGAGGATGGTCCCAGCGTGCGGCTTCGCGAGCCCATCGAACCGTTCGTCTACTTCTCCTTCGCGCAGAAGCCCGTCCGTTCGCCGGTGTTCATGATCGAAAGCGCAGGCTCGCCCAACAAGACCGCCGCGATCCTTGGCGCTTTCCTTCAGAAATCCGGCTCGGGCTTCGGTCCAAGGCGATTCAGTACCCTGTTCGATCACCTCCGCTCCGCCAGGAACAGCGAAGAGATGGCCGCTGCCGTCGGCGGTCTATTGACGATTCTGAGCGTGATGCTTGGCGCCGCCGGCCTTCTCGGCGTCACGATGGACGCCGTGCGAAAGCGGAGCCGTGAATTCGGCATCCGGTTGGCCCTCGGCGCGACGCCCGTCAGGCTCGCGCGCCATGTATATGCGAGCGTCGCCCTTTACCTCTTGCTGGGCCTGCCGGCGGGAGCGGCGCTCTCCTGGAGCGCGGGAGAGACGCTGCGAAGCTTTCTGTTCGGAGTCGAGCAGTCCGGCGCGCCGGCCGTTGCGGCAGCGGCCGGGTTGGCTGTCGCAGTCGCAGCCGCCGCGGCAGCCTGGCCCGCGCTGCGGGCGGCTTCCATCCAGCCCTCCGCCGCCCTGCGCACGGAGTGACAGTTCTTCCTGATGTAGACTCTCACGAGGGAAAGGAGTCTATCCATGCGAATAAGCTGCCTTTGTGCGCTGGCGGTGTGCGGGGCTCTCACACTTGTCTCCTGCGCACCCGGGGAACAGTCCGCTCCGCCGGCCAAGGCCGGCGATGCGGACATCAAGTCCATGCGCGCCGCCGGCAAGAGCCGTTTGGAAGCCTTGCAGGCCGGCGACGTCGAGAAGTATGCCGGCGCGTACGAAGAAGACGCCGTCGTCGTGCCCCCATATTCGCCTGAAATCATTGGCAAGGCCAGTATACGGTCCCGGCTCGCCGAGGCCCTCAAGGAAATCTCCATTGAGGCCGTGAGCGAAACACGGGAATACCAGGTCCTGGGCCCCGAGTGGATCGCCGAGCGCGGCCGCTACTCCTGGAATGTGATGCCGAAGGGAGCGGGCGAGCCGTTCATGGATTCCGGCAACTTCATGCTTCTCTGGCACAAGCAGAAGGACGGCGCTCTGAAGATCGCCTGGGAGATGTGGACCAGCTCCCGGCCGCTCGTTGAGCCAAAGGTCAAGTAGACGCATGAGCGAGGAAGGGACACTGCGTATGAACTCGAAACTCACGCTAATGATCGGGCAGGCGCTTCTGCTTGCCTCAGTGACTGCCTTGCCCTTGGCCGCCCAGCAGGGTGAACAGGACGAAGCGCTCATCCGTGCCGCGAACAAGATCCGCAAAGAGATCGTGACCCTGAGCGACTACGGCGTCTTCGACTGGATTACGTTTTCGATGGCGCCGGGCGCGAACGGCTACAAGGTGACATTGAAGGGCTCCGCATCGCGGCCTACGCTCACATCCGGCGTCGAACAGGTCACCAGGAAAGTGGAGGGCGTCGGCGAGGTGGCGAATGAGATCGAGGTGCTGCCTCTCTCCCGAGTCGATGAAGACGCACGCATGAAGGTGTATGCGGCCATCTACTTCCATCCGACCCTGAGCCGCTACAACCCCGGGCGGGGAACTCCGATCTATGGCGGAATGTCCGGCGTACGGCGTACCGCCGCGATGGGGATCTCAAACAACCCTCCAATTGGATACCACCCGATCAGCATCATCGTGAAGAACGGGAACGTCACGCTCGAGGGGGTTGTCGACAACGACATGGACAAACAGATCGCCGGGATGCAGGCTAATACCGTCGGTGGAGTGTTCTCGGTAACGAACAACCTCGTCGCGCTGCAGCAGTCCAAGAAGAAAGAGAAGAAGTAGCGCCTATCGCTTCATCTCCTGGCCCCAGTCCGTTCGCCGCGGGCCGGTCCATGGGTGCGTATTGGTGCGTGCGGCCCACGCATCGTAGGCGGCTGCAAGCTCCTTGACCTTCCCGGGATTGGCGGAAGCGATGTTCCGCATCTCGGTCCGGTCGGCCTGCATGTCGTAGAGCTCCCATTCGTCCAGGTGCTTGGAGACAAGCTTCCAGCGCCCGTCGCGAACGGCCCTGTTGCCCTCGTGCATGAAGAACAGCGGCTGCCTGCGCGTCACCTCGCCGCCGTTGAAAGCGGGGACAAGGCTGACGCCCTCCGGCGGTGTCTTTGCCGGATCGGGCTTTACGCCGGCCGCATCGAGCACTGTCGGCATGATGTCGATGAGATGTCCGGGATGGTGGTCGAACCTGCCCTCTTCGCGCTTCGGAATCGCCGCCGGCCAGTGGGCGATGAGCGGCGTGGCAATACCGCCCTCGTGCGTGAAGTGCTTATATCTGCGGAACGGCGTGTTGTTCAGCGTCGCCCCGTTCATGCCGAGGAAGACGTTGGAATTGGGGCCTCCCGGCGGATCGCCCTCGAGCCGTCCCGAAGGACCCGATTCGCCGTTGCCGCCGTTATCCGACATGAAGAGAATGAGGGTATTTTCCAGCACGCCCCGTTCGGCGAGGCCGTCAACAAGCCTGCCGATTGCGAGATCCATATGATGAACCGTGGCTGCATAAACTGCCATGAGGTGGTCGAACTTTTCGCGCTGCACCTCTGACAGGCTCTCCCACGCCGGAGAATCCGGAGGCCGCTCCGTCAGCCCCCACCGCTTTTCGAGGAGGCCCATGTCGACCTGCCGCGCGTGGCGCGCCTTTCGAAGCTCGTCCCATCCGGCGAGGTACTTGCCTCTGAATCGCGCGATGGTCTCCTGCGGCGCCATCAACGGAAAGTGCGGTGCGACAAAAGCCTGATAGACAAAAAACGGCTTGGAGGCGGCGCGAGCCTCGTCGATGAATTTCAAGGAAAACGTGGTCCAGAGATCGCTCCCATACCAGGAATCGCCCACCTCGGGCGCAGTCTGTGAAATGGCCCGGCCATTCAAAAACAGCGGCGTCTCCTCACGGCCTCGCTGGTTGGGGTAATAGATCCCTCCTGCCGCGAGGTTCAGACTCCTATCGAAACCTCTCTGGGACGGGCCCGTTCCATGCTGCTGGCCGAGGTGCCACTTGCCGGTCATTGCGGTGAAGTAACCCGCCGGCTTGAGCGCCTCCGGGATGGTCTGGCAATGGCCGGCGAGCTTCCCTTGATAGCCCGGCTGGCCGGGCACAACCATGTTGTCCAGGTGCCCCATGCCCGCCTGATGCGGGTAAAGCCCCGTGAGCAGGGCCGCGCGCGAAGGACTGCACCGCGCCGTATTGTAAAACTGCGTCCACCGCACGCCTCGGGAAGCCAGGCGATCCAGATGCGGGGTCGGAATCTCGCCGCCGTAGCACCCGATGTCTGAAAAGCCCATATCGTCGGCTAGAATGACGACCACATTCGGCCTTTGTTTCTGCGCGGGCGCCATCATTTTGATCATGCGCCGCCTGGATATCAGTGAAGACTTGTCCATTGTCTCTACGCTTTCGGAAGAATCTCGGATAGACGTTTCACAATCTGCGGCGATTGCACCGCAATGTTCGTGTTTTCCAGCGGGTCGGCTTCCAGGTCGAACAGTATCGGCTCGGGGCCGAACCCGCGCACCAGCTTGTACCTCCCGTCGGTCACGAGCCGCCATTCGTTGAGCCCGGAAAGCAGATGCTCCCGGTGCTTCCCTGACCGGCCTTCGAGCACCGGGCGGAGGGTCCGCGCGTCCATTTGCCGCGGCGCTGAGAGTCCCGCAAAATCGAGAATGGTCGCCGCGATATCGATGTGACTGACGAGCGCATCGCTGCGGCGGCCCGCTTGGATCCCCGGGCCGCCGATGATCAGCGGCACGCGGACCGCTTCCTCATACGGAACCGACTTGTGCCAGCGGTTGTGATCGCCCAGCATTTCGCCGTGGTCGCTTGAATAGATCACAACGGTGTTGTCCAGTTCGCCGCGCTTGCGGACCTCCTCTAGCAACACCCCGCAGAGACGGTCGATGTTTTCGACCATGGCGGTGTAGTTCTGCCGGATGGTGTTGTGAATCTCAGGCGTGTACCCGCGCGACCCGTTCGGTTGGGGGTATTTCCGATCGCGGCAGGTCTTCTCCATCCTGGCGGTAATGTCGACGGGGTTGTGCGGCCCGGTAAAGTTGACAACCAGATGCCAGGGCCGGTCCAAAGGCGCGGCGCGAAGGAGACTCACTCCGTTGCTGCCGATCCAATTGTCGCAGTATGCCTCCTCCGGGAGAGGCGTGTTCCAGGTGGCGGCATAGCCTTGTTTGGAGCGGCGGCGAAAATCGTCCACATGGGCCGAGGCCAAGCCTCGTTTGTGGAGATAGGCCATATACGGACCCTTCGGTGATATCGCGCCGCTGTTGATGGCGTCTCCCTTGCCTTCATTGTCGATGCCGTCGGTGAAGCCCCATCCCTTGAGCAGCCGCCTGCCGTCGAGACCCCAATCCTGCGTCGCCTTGTGCAGGTCCACCTTGCCGCACGCCGCGACATGGTAGCCTGCCGCGCGAAGCGCCTGATAGTAAGTCGGCTGATCGAGAGGATAATCGTCCTTGTTGTTGCGCACGCGGCAGCGGTCGTACTCCTTCCCCGCGGCGAGACAGGCGCGCGAAGGCGCGCAAAGCGGCGACGCCACCATCGCGCGTGTGAAGCGCACTCCGCGTGCGGCGATGGAATCGAGATTCGGGGTCCGCACTGGAATCTCGGGAAAGCCGCTGATCCAATCGTGCCGGTGCTGATCCGGGAACAGAAAAAGGAAGTTCGGCCGCCGCGCGGACGGGGCCGCCGCTGCCTGAAGGAATGACCGGCGTGAGAGGTCCATGCTGAAAGCGATCATATTACGCGGCGTGCGCCAGGATCGCGGGATCGGCAGGATGCAGGATCTCCAGCCCGGTCCCGTCTCAGGAACTTGCCCTGGTGGCTGATGACGCCGATCGCGCTGGCCCGCGCCGTCCTGACGAACGCGAGTCTCGGAATTCACTCCGGCCACGGCTTTCCGGGCGGCTCGATTGGGTACTCGGCGGCGCGAGGCGGCAGATCCTCGAAGATCTTCGCGTCGCCTTCCTTCGCGGCCTTTGCCCGGAAAAACTCGACGATTTTATCCCGCCGTTTGAGCAGGCTTGCGGTCTCCTCCAGACCCAGAAACTGGCCCATGGCCGCCTTCAAGCCGGGTTCGTCCAGCCTCTGCAGAGACGCGAACAATCTCCTGTCGCACCGCACAAGATCTCTCCTGCTCCTGAGATCCTCATTGCGCCGGAATGCGCGCGTATGGTCGATCAGCCAGACTTTGCCATCCGCGGTTAGCAGCAGATTCTGCAGATTCCTGTCGATGTTGAAGATCAACTGGTCGAAGACCCGGAGTGCATTCATCTGCGCCTGGAAGTACCCGGGGTCCGGCGGCTCGATCTTGCGCTTCAAACGATCGAACTCCATGAGCCCGCCCGGAATCCACCAGGTGAGCGCGCCCGTGACTCCATCGACCGGCCGCTCAATGGATGGTGGCGTCATATTCAAATCGAGCAGGCGGTCCAGCCTGTATGCCGCGATGTTGAACTTGTATGTGTCGCGAAAGTTGTTCCGCGCGATGTCGATGGTCTGGAAATGCGCGTCATGGGTCAGCGCGCCGTCTGAGAGCTTGAGGCGCCTGGTGCGGGCGATTCCGATCTTCAGCGCTTCGCCGGAGACGACTTCGGCGCTTGCGAGAAAGCGCTCAACTCTCTCGGCGGGCAGGTGACTCGATGAACCGGCTCTCGGGGCCGAGGCGGCGCCTAACAGGGAAACGAAGCGGCGTCTCGAAAGGCTGGAGCGCTCCCCCATTACTGTCCGGATGCCGCGGTCTGCAGCCGCTGGATCATGCCGGCCAATGGCGAAGGGCTCGGATCGAGCGCAGCCGCGGCGGAGAGATACTCGATCATTTCTTTCAGGCCCCCGGAGGGCAGCGCAAGTTGTTTTCCCCGGTGGATGGCGCTGACCTTGCCGCCTTCGATCACCACGCATGCCATGCGGGCGCCGTAAGCCTTCGAAAGGCCGACGTCGGCCATAATGACCTTCCCCCCGAAGCGCGGCAGAACAGCGCCGGCGGTCGGCGTGTGCCCGATGACGATGCGGCTCACGCCGTGCTTGGCCAGCACTGCGTCGACATGGGCGGCGAGCGCGCTCTCCTCGTCCTGAGCGAGCCCGCGATACCAAAGCGGCCCTTCCGAATCCATGGCCATCCCGCCCTGCAACTTCGAAAAGTCGGCCAGCTCCTCCTGAATCTGTTTGTTCATCGCCGCTCGCTCCTGCGCGGCATACTTCGGCGAGATCCCGGCATGAAGAAACAGGCTGTCGCCCACTTTGAGCACGGCGTTGTGCCCGGCGATCCACTTGTAGAACTTCCCGCCCGGACCGAAAGAAACCCTGTGCTCAAAAAAGCCGTTGGGCCGTTCGGCGTTCCATTTTGCCTTGTACTCCGGAGTCAGCGCATCGGGCGTCTTCTGTTTGACCACGCTCTCATGCTGTTCCCACGCGGCCGCGCGGTACTCGGCGTCGCGGCTGGAGAAGGCGGCGAATTCCTCCGGAATCACGTAACGAAGGTCGCCATAGACGTTCATCGCCTCATGGTTGCCGATCAGCAGGTGAACCATGCCCTTGGCTTTCTTCGCCTGCTTCTCCAGCTCCATCAGAAACTCGATGATCTTCTTCGTGTCCGGTCCACGGTCCGGGATGTCGCCAAGCTGAACCAGGTGGGTTTGACCGCCCGTCCACTTGTTCTTGGCGCCGATCAGACCGGCCGAGCGAAGGACGGAAGAGAATTGGTTGAAGTCTCCGTGCACGTCACCGACGACGACGATGCGGGCGGGCTGAGGAAACTCGTCATCCGCCGCTCGGAGCGGATGAAGGAGGAGAATCGCCAGGACTGTAAGACCCGGCAATGCGCGCCTGGAAACCCGACTGACCATAACGGTTCCCTATTGTAACCGGGATTGGAGAGGAAGATGCATCTCAGGAAAGAAGCCTGAGCGCGACAGAGCGGACTTCAGCCACCTCCTTGCCGGGGATTTCCAACGCCCGCAACGTCAGCAGTCCGCGGCCCTTCTCCAAACGAATGCGTCCGACCCTCAGCGGTGCGAAATCCTTGACCAGCGATTCCGTTCGCGGCGCGCGATCCTGTGCGGTCCCGGTCAACGGCGGGTCATGTGGCGTGGTGATCTTCGCCTGCGCTTTGGCGTCGAGGAACGAGAGCTCAATCGTCGCTCCCGCCGACGCCGCCGGGCATGTGTAGTAAACGGTGGCTTCATAGTCGCCGGCCCGGGCGGTCTCGATGTCCCAGGTCATCGCATCGTTCCTTGATGTCCAGTTCTTGAAGTACGAGCAGTTCGGATGAATCGAGCTTCGCTGCACTCCGCCTTGCGCAATGCCGTCGCGCGCCGGGAGAATCGTGCTGCGGCCGTAGCCCACCGGATAGGGACGAGTGTCTTTCCCGCCCGTCAGCGCGAGCATCTCCTTCGTCCACGCGTCGAGCGCCTTCTGGAGGCGCGCGGCGGCTTCAGGTTGCTCCGCCGCGATGTTGCGGTCCTGGTTCGGATCGCTCTGCATGTCGAACAACTGCCCTGCCGGGTCGAGGCGATAGCGCTGCGTGCGCACGGATGCGCGCTTGTTCTGCAACGAAAACAGCATTCGGTCCGGCCAATCGGCCGCCGATCGCGTCAGCAGCGGTTTGAGGCTCCTGCCGTCCAGCGGCTTCCGGCCCGGAGCGGCTACTCCCGCAAGATCGGTGAATGTCGGCAGCAGATCGATGGCGCCCGCGATCTGCGGGATTCGCGTGCCCGCGGGAATGTGGCCGGGCCAGCGGAACAGGCAGGGCACGCGAAGCCCGCCTTCATCTACTGACCCTTTGCGCCCCTTCATGCCGCCGTTCCAGCGCCAACTGTTCGGCCCGTTGTCGCTGAAGTACATCACAATCGTGTCGCGCGAAAGGTTGAGCTTCTCCAGATGCGCGAGAACGCGGCCGACGTTCCAGTCGATGTTCTCGCACATCGCCAGCGCCGCCCTGGTCATCAGCAGATCCTCCTGGCTCGCGTTGCGGGCGAGAAGCCGCGGCCGGAAGTTGGCGAACTTCTGGTAAAACCGGTCCGGAACCTGCATTGGCGAGTGCGGTGTATTCAGCGGCAGATAGCAGAAGAACGGCCGGGTTTTGTTCCCCTCGATGAAGCTGAGCGCATTGTTGGTCAGATCGTCGATGATAAAGCCCTTACCGCGGACGAGTTCGCCGTTGCGGTCGAGTTCGGGCTCGAAATAGTGGCCCCAGTGGCCCGACGTGAAGCCATAATACTCATCGAATCCGCGCGCGTTCGGATGATAGGGAAGCTGACTCCCGTTGTGCCATTTGCCAAATGCGCCGGTGGCGTACCCGGCCGATTTGAAGACGTCCGCGATCGTGGTTTCTCCCAGGTCAAGGCGCTCGAGCCCGGCGGTGACGCCGCGCACTCCGCCGCGCGGATGGTAACGCCCGGTGAGGAACTCCGCACGGGTCGGCGCGCAGACGGAACAGACGAAGAACCGCTCCATCAGCGCGCCGTCCCTGGCGAGCGAGTCGATATTCGGCGTCGAGAGGTTCGTGTTGCCGTGAACGCTCAAGTCGCCCCAGCCCTGGTCGTCCGCGAGGACAATCACCACGTTGGGCCGTCTCGCTTGAGGCGGCGCTGCGGCCGCCGCGGCCGCTCCCGCGAGCTGCAGAAAGTGTCTTCTCGGGAGCATCACGTTCACTCTCCTGTCAGACGAGCCGGACTACTGGTGGATTTCCATCGACCAGCCGAGGTAATTGCCCAAAGCTTCGTAGACGGCCGTCGAGACCCGCGACATGTTCGCCGCGACGTGATGCTCGAAGCCGTTCTCACAGATATACCGAAGCAGCTTCTGCATATTCGGAATGCGGACCACGCCCGCGCCGCCAAAGGTTTCCAGCGGATCGTCGGTAAACTCGCCTTCGCCCGTGTAGCCTCGCATCCGGCCCGAAAGATCGTCGGTCGACACCCTGAGGAACGTCATTGGAGAGGCCTTCACTTTGCCGACCACGGTGCCGAACGTATTCAGCTTGCCGACCGCGCCGGCGATGATCTCCTGGTAATCCATCCGGGCGGATTCAAAGAAGTGTTTCGGTAAATTGGAGCAGTGGAAGCAGACCGCCTTGTCCGGGTCCGCCCCGTAGTTGTTGTTCCAGTCCAGCAGCGCGCTGGGCGTTTCGCTCGCCAAAGCCAGCGCGTACATCGAAACCACGCCGGGCACGTCGACTTCGCAGGCGCTCGGCATCAGTTGATTGCTCAGCATGCTCATCACCGAGCAGGGGACCACGCCGAAGTACTCCTCCATCGAAGTCCAGCACTGAACCGCCGTGACGGTGAGTTCGTTGTCCTTCATCCAGCGGTCGACCACCAGGCCGAGCTTGGCCATCTTGACCAGGGCGGCGGCGTCCACTCCCTCGGTCGGCACATAGCTCTTGATCGCCGCGAGTTTCGCCTGAACGTCGCCGTCATCGTCGGCGAGCTTGCCGATTCTTCCGAACAATTCGGAAAGATCGAGCGTGTCCACGTCGATGCCGGAATGCTCGAGAAGCTTCTCGCTGTAGCGTACCGTGTTGAATGCGGTCGGCCTCGCGCCGAGCGCCCCGACCCTGCACGTCCGCAGACCATTCACCACGCGGCAGACGGCGGCAAACCAAGCCAGGTCCTTCGCAAATTCCGGCGAATCGGGCGCTTCAGTATGGAGCGTCGTGATTGAATACTTGATGCCGAACTGCTTCAGGTTGTTGCAGACCGACATCTTGCCGCAGAAGCTGTCGCGGCGGTCTGCGATGGTCATCTTGCCGGCGGAATCGGGCGTCGCCTGCACGAGCACCGGCACGTTCAGTCCCGCGCCGCGGATCGCTTCGGCGACTCCCCGTTCGTCGCCGAAATTGGGCAGCGTTACAATAATTCCGTCGATCTCCCCCCGATGTCTGGCGAACAATTCGGCGCAGGCGCGCGCCTCGGCGCGCGTTTCCACCGCGCCATACTTCGATTGCTCGGGAGAAAGCACCACCACGCCGTATCCGGCGGCTTCGAGAACCTGAATCATCTCTTCCCGCCCCGATTTGGCGAGGTGGTCGGGGAAGAATCCTCGATTTCCGACGATGAGGCCGAATGTCATTTTCTTAGCCATGCATTAATCCTTTCGAAAGGGGGCGAATTTCCAACAGTAAAACGCGCCGGCCAGGGTGAGCGCCAAGCCCCACCACAGGTCGATATGAAGTTCGTGAAGAACGACCGGGCGCTCTGACGGATTCGACAGGCCATAGACGCCCGCGCCCAGAATCAGCACGCCGAAAATCAGCACCAGAACGCCGGTGAAGAACCAGATTGAGATCGAGCCATGTTCGCCGGTCATGTTGGTCACCAGAAGATCACTTGCAGAATCAGAAATACAAGGCCGACGATCCCGGCCAGGAAAATGGGCCGCTGATAGAGCGGCATATGCGCCTCTGACGGGACTTCCGTGCATCCGTAGACGAGGCCGGCCAGTTCCGTCTCGGGCTTTGGACGCGTCATATAGCTGACCGCCACGGTGACCGCCACGCAGATGATCCAGGACCAGAGCGCCCGGTACATGTTCTCGGCCATGTCCTTGGCGTCCGTCGAGAGCGCGATGTAGCGGATGGCGCCGGGGTCCGCTTTCACCCAGGCCCACATGGCGATCGAGCCCGCCGTGCCGCTCAGCAACCCCCAGAATCCGCCGGCGGGCGTGGCCCGCTTCCAGAGCATCCCCAGCAGGACTGTGCCGAACAGCGGCGCAATAAAAAAGCTGAACAGCGCCTGAACGTAGTCCATGATTGATTTGAACTCCATCACCAGGTAGGCCGTGCCGATGGAGACGAGAACCCCGAGAATGGTGCACCACCGGCCCATCGAGACGTAATGCGCGTCCGCGGCGTCCTTCTTCATGAACGCGCGATAGATGTCATAGGTCCAGACCGTGGCGAACGCGCTGACGTTGCCCGCCATGCCGCTCATGAAGCCTGCGATCAGCGCCGTGATTCCAAGCCCCAGCAGGCCCGGCCCGCAGTAACGCGCGAGCATGATCGGCAGCACTTCGTTGTAACTGTGGCCGCCGCTCGCCACCGCTTCCGCCTCGCCCGTCAGCGGGAAGGGAAGGACCGCGAGGCCCAGCAGGCCGGGCAGGATGACGATGAACGGCACCATCATCTTGAACGCCGCGCCAATCACCGGGGCCATTTTCGCCGCCCTCAGGTCCTTGGCCGCGAGCACGCGCTGCACGACGAGAAAATCCGTCGTCCAGTACCCGAATGAAATCACCCACCCGAGGCCAAGCACAATTCCCGTCCAGTGAATGCCCATCGGATTGTCCTGGAACGAGCCCATGGTGCTCCACAGGTGCGTGTAGTCCTGGCCCGGGAAGTTCTTCGCGATTCGCGCCACCATGCCGTCCCATCCGCCCGCTTCGATCAGGCCCACGATCGGAATCACCAGCGCGCCGGCCCAGATCAGGACGAACTGCAGGACCTCGTTGAAGATGGCCGATCTCAATCCGCCGAGCGCCACGTAAACCGCCACGGTCAGAGAACTCACCCAGATGGAGAAGTGAATGTCCCAGCCGAGCACCACCTTCATGACCAGCGCCATCGAGTACATGTTGATGCCGCTCATCAGCACGGTCATGAATCCGAACGTGACCGCCGACAGCGCGCGGCTCGATTCTCCGAAGCGCAGTTGCAGGTAGCCCGGCACCGAATGCGTCTTCGAGATGTAGTAGAAGGGCATCATCACGATGCCGAGAAACAGCATTGCGGGAATCGCGCCCACCCAATACCAGTGCGTGGCGAGAATCCCATATTGATAGGCCGCCGCCGCCCAGCCCATCAGCTCGAGAGATCCGAGATTGGCGGAGAGAAAACTGAGGCCGGCGATCCAGGCCGTCATCTCCCGGCCGGCGAGGAAGAAATCGTCCCCGGTTTCAGCCCGGCGTTTCAAGTAGAACCCGATCGCCAGGACCATCGCGAAGTAGATCGCAATGATGGTGATGTCAATCGGGCCCAGAGAAATGAGGCGCGACGGGGCGGACTGCACGAGGAAACTCAACGGCATTCGAGTTGTGGCTCCAAATGGGTGATTGTATCCGAAAACGGTGGTCTGCAACCGTTTTCAAGGGGCCTGCGGCTACTTCGCGGCCGGGCCCGTGGATTCCCTCAGTACGAGTTCGGGGTCTAGCACGATCTCCCTCCCATGCTTTCCTTCCAGGCCCGATTCCGCAGTGAGAACCTCGAACGCCGTCCGCCCCACGACGTCGCGCGGCACGTGCACGGTGGTGAGCGGCGGATCGCAATACTCCGACAACGTGATGTTGTCGAAGCCCGTCAGGGAGATGTCCCCGGGCACACGGAGCCCGCGCTCACGGAGTTCGCGCAGGGCGCCGGCCGCCATGAAGTCGTTGACGCAAATGATCGCCGTCGGCTTGAAACCGGACGCGAAAATCTGGCGGACCGCGTTCCTTCCTCCGTGAAGCCCGTCCTGGTCCGCGGCGCACTTCCACTGCATCGCGCCGCCGTGGCGCGATGCGGCGTCGACAAAGGCCTGCTCCCTTTCGCTGATGGGCCCCAACCCGCTGTGGTGGCCGATGAAAGCCATTCTGGCGTGCCCGAGATGCCGCAGGTAATCGACGATCCGTTCAATTCCTTTCCGGTAGTTGAAACGGATGTTCGAGATATTCCGCCCCGCCGTTCCGACGTCGTAGAACACGGCCGGAATCCCCGCTTGCACGAGTTCCCGGATCAGCGCTTTGTCCATCTCCGAAACGATGGCCGCGAGCCCCGCCACACGCCGCCCGATCATCAATCGGACGGACCGAAGCAGCCTCGCCGGCGAGTACGCGGTATTCGCCGCCACCACCTCATAGCCGTTGCGGTGCGCCTCCGATTCCAGCGCGCGATAAATGTCGAAGAAGAATGGGTTCTCGAGATTCGAGACGATCAGCCCGATCGTTCTGCTCTTGCCGCCGGCCAGAGTGCGCGCGTGCAGGTTCGGGTGATAGTTCAGCTCTTTGATCGCGCGCAGCACCCGCGACTTTGTCGAGCTCTTCACGACGTCGAGATCGTTCAGCACGCGCGAGACCGTGGCCGTCGAAACGCCTGCTCTCCGGGCGACTTCTTCGAGACTCATAGAATTCGTCTATTCTCTGAGAATCATAGCTCGCCGCGCCAGGCTTGACGTTTGGGCGTATGATCGCAGTCAGCGGATTCCCCGCAAGGAGGTGGTCTGTGAAACGGAGAGATTTCGTCGCCGCATCTGCCGGAAGCGCGCTTCCCGGGGCGGCGGCCTTGCCGCGGCGCCCGTACAAGGCGGGTATCGACCTGTCCATCATCGGATTCGGCGGCATCGTCGTCTGCGGAATGGAACCCAGGAGCGCGGCCAGATCCGTGGCGGCTTCCGTTGATCGCGGAGTGAACTATTTCGACGTCGCCCCCTCGTACTTCAACGGCGAAGCCGAGATCAAACTTGGCGCCGCGCTTGAGCCCTATCGCAAAGACGTCTTTCTCGCCGAGAAGACAGGCCGCCGCGACGCGGCGGGCGCGCAGGCTGAACTCGAGCAGTCGCTCAAGCGCCTGCGGACGGATCATTTCGACCTCTATCAGTTCCACGCCGTCGGTTCGATGGAGGACGCCGAGAAAATCCTCGCGCCAGGCGGCGCGGCCGAGACATTCGCCCGCGCGAAGAAAGAGGGCAAAGTCCGTTTCCTCGGCTTCTCCGCCCATCATGCCGCCGCGGCCATCCGGCTCATGGATGCACTCCCGCTCGATTCCGTGTTGTTCCCGGTGAACTTCGCCGCCTGGGAGGCCGGAGGCTTCGGCCCTCAGATCCTCGAAAAGGCCAAGTCCAAAGGCATGGCGCGGCTGGCCCTCAAGGCCCTGGCGCTTGGACAATGGCCGAAAACGATGAAGCGGGAACAACGGCCCAATCCGAAGTGCTGGTATGAGCCTATCGCCGCCAAGGAACTCGCCGCGCTCGCGCTGAGGTTCACTCTGAACAAGGAAATCACCGCCGCGATCCCGCCCGGCGACGAGCGTATTTACGAACTCGCGCTCGATCTTGCCTTCGGGCCGTTGACGCCGCTCACCTCGTCTGAACACGAGCTGCTGCTCGCCAGGGCCAGGCAGGTTGAGCCCGTGTTCCGTGTTTAGGGCCCAATGAAGCCTGCATTTCTACTGTTTCTTGCGCTGGGCGCGGGCCAGCAGCCTTCACGTCATGAGAACGCATTTCCCGCTCCTCCCCGCCAGGAGGGGCCCCGAGCCGAAGCGCTGAGCCTGCTCAGGAACGGGAAGACGAATGAGGGACGGGCCATTCTGCAGCGCCTGCTCAATCAGGCGCCGGACGACGCAGAGCTTCACTACCAGATGGCGCGGTCATATCTGCTCGACTTCAACATGCTCGGCGGCGGCGATCCGTCCAAAGGCCGGATCGCGCTCGATCAGGCGATGGAGTGGCTGGCTTCATCCATCAAGCGCAATTCTGATTACATCCCCGCGCTGAAAGCGAAGTCGGTTCTTCACGCCCGCGCCGAGTTGCTGTTTTATGACCCCGATCTGGCATACGAACTTGCCGCGCGCGTCACGAAACTGCAGCCTCACGCCAATGAGTTCATCCTGACTCTGACGGAGTGGATGTCCGGTGAGGTTCGCTTCACCAAGGAGACAGGCCATCGCGTTCCGCACGATCCGCTGCTCGGTCTCGATCGCAGTATCGTCCTCCTCGAGCAGGTCGTCGACGGCGCCATGCCATTCAGCAACGAAGAGGCGGCGGCCCTCTTCCTCATGGGAAAGACCCTGGCCCGGCGCGGCCAGTTCTCGCGGTCGCTCGAATACTTCCGCCTGGCGAACCAGCGGACCAAGACCCCTGACCAGCGCGCGGAGGTCCTGCGGGAGTGGGGCGCCGCCTGTTACCGCATGGGCGATTTCGGAGAATCGGCCCGGCTCTTTTATCAGGTGCTGAACGTGAACCTCAACTCCGTGGACCAGTGGCTGCTCAAGGTGGCGATGGACCAACTGGAGCAGAAGCCGCCGCTGCCCGAGCGCTTCGTCTTCCCGGCGATGCGCCCGCCTTCCGGTGGCGGTCCGTTTTCATTCAAGGACGTCGCGCCGGAACTCGGCCTCAACCGTTTTGATGGCAACGGAACCGTCGCCTTCGGGGATTACGATCAGGATGGCGATCTCGATGTCTTTCTGAGCGGAAGCGGATCGTTCATCGCTGTTTACGCCAATGACAACGGCCGGTTCAAGGATGCGACCGAGGCGGCCGGCCTTGCGCGCGTGCCTTCCGGATACTCGCTCAATCTGATCGATTTCGACAACGACGGCAAGCTCGATCTCTACATCTCCCTCAACGGTTGGAGCGGGCCCATGGCCAATGTGTTGTTCCGGAATGAAGGAGGCCGCTTTCGGGATGTCTCCGCCAGGAGCGGCGCCGCGGACCCAGGCTCCGGGTTCACTTCGCTCTGGGGCGATCTGGACAATGACGGCTTCATCGATCTTGCCATGGCCAACGGCGTTCTGAAAGACGGATCCACTCCGCAGATCTATCGAAACAACCGCGACGGAACCTTCACCAACATGACCAAGGCCGCCGGCATTCACGAGCCGTCCAGCTTCGGTGCCATCGGAATCGCCCTCGGCGACTACGACCGCGACGGCGATCTCGATCTTTTGGTCAACGGCCTGGAGCCCGCTCCAACACGCCTCTATCGCAACGACGGCAACTGGAAGTTCACCGAGGTCTCACGCCGCGTCGGCTTGAATCAGCCGCTTCACAACGGATTCGTCTGCTTCTTCTTCGACTACAACAACGATGGCCGGCCCGACATTCTCACAACCAGCCTCGCGCCCTGGGAAATCGTCGTGGAAGGCTTGAAGGCGTTCTTCACCCCGCCCGGCGGCAAGCAGGCGCACCGGGATGCGTCCCGCCTCTTCCGCAACGACGGATCCACAGGCTTTGTGGATGTCACGGTTGAAGCGGGCCTCTCCAGGCCGATGGGCGTGATGGGCGGCGGAGTCGCCGACCTCGATAACGATGGCTTCCTGGACGTCTACTTCGGTACCGGCGACCCGCAACTGAGCCGCATTGAACCCAACCGCATCTTTCACAACAACGGAGACGGCACGTTCACGGATGCAACATCCTCCGCGAAGATGGCCCGGCCCGGACAAAAGGGCCATGGCGTCGCCTTTGCCGACATTGACTCTGACGGCGACCTCGACGTCTACGCCCAGCTCGGCGGCCATTATCCCGGCGACCACGCTGAGAACGCCTTCTACCGGAACTCCAGCGGCGCCGGCAACCACTGGCTGCAGATCGATCTCGAGGGCGTCAAAAGCAACCGCTTCGCCATCGGCGCGCAAGTCACTCTGAAAGCCGGCGGCAGGACTTTCTATCGCGAAGTGAAGGGGAGCGAGGGCTTCGGGGCCACCAATCCGTGCAGGCAGCACTTCGGGCTTGGCGCATTCGCTCAGGTGGATTCGATGGAAATCGTCTGGCCGTCGGCGGCAAAACAGAGGTTCTCAGGATTGGCCGCCAATCAAATCATTGCCGTTCGAGAAGGGTGTGCGACATAGAAGTGAACGTCAAGCGGCCCGGCGGGCCTCCCAATAGTCTTCGAAACGGTTATTGAGATGGCAGCAGCGGAGGGCGAGGATGGCGTTGGCGCCGCGAACGGTCCAGAACATTCCCGACTGTTTCAGGCGCGATCCGATCACGGTCTTGCAGCCGGCCTCAATCACGCCCGAACCGACAAACAGGTGTTGGCGGCGGAAGACCGGGTAGCGCATGCGCTCCGCGTTGTGCTCGAAGTAGTCGGCCTCGGTGCGAAGTTTGTCGGCCAGTTCGGCGCTGTCGGCCTGGATGGATCGTAAAGCTGCGACCAGCTGTTCAATCCGGCCCTTGTCCAGCAGGCGGTCTTGATGAATCTTGATCCATCGCTTCCGGCCTTTGTCGTCGTTGGGATAAAGCCTCCGAGCCAAGTCCCAGAGGTGCTGGCGGGCATGGAACAAATCGACGATCTGGACCGCGCCGGGAAAGAATTCGGCGACGAGGTTCCAGATCCACTCGGCCCCGTCGCCCAGGACGACTTTTTGTTTGGCGCGGCTCCAGCCGCGTTGGAACGCCTCGGCGTAGATTCTCTTGCCGAACTCCTCGGCCGATTCGATGGCGCCGACGTAGGTGGTCGAATCCGGATCGCGAATGGCGAAGCCCTCCGCGTCCCACGCCGTCTGCGTGAACACGCATCCCAGCTTGGCCTCGCGCGTGTGCGCCGCCTGGCCTTCGGTCTTGCCCTGCCGGCCGACGGTGTCCTTCTTCACCGCCGGCACTCCGGTCCCGTCCATCTCGACGTACAAGACGGGAACCGGTTCGCCGATCACAATCGGCAACTCCAGTTGCATGGCCCTTTCGATTTCTTTCCGCTCGTCGTCGGCGATTTCTTGGCCGACGGCTTCCGCCGGCCGCTCGACCGCCTGGGCGGTCACCTCCAGGTTGGCCAGCAGTTCCAGTTGCCGGCGTCCGCGGTCGAAGGCGGCCTCTTGACCGACCGTGGCCAACATCCGCCGCACGCCTGGAGAGAACTCGGTGTTGACTATGTCCAACTCAACGTCGGCCGGGTATTGGCCGGTGTGGCAGCGTGAGCACAAGTAGTAGGGACGCGACACCTTCGCCGGCCCCACCGCTGTAAGCACCGGCTTGGAGCGCAGTTCCCGGTAGCGCGCCTTGTCTCCACAACCGCAGGGCAACTCTCGCTCGCTGTCGGCCGGGGCGGGAAAGCGCAGCAACTCGGTGAGCACGGCCGCGCCGGCCCGGTGCATCGCCGTGCGCACCGCCAACTCGATGGCTTCCAGGTCGAGTGAGCCCGTCTTGCGGCGGCCCTGGAAGATCACGCGCACGATCTGTCCTATTTCGCGCGTCGCTTCCCGGCTGGCCGCTTCGGCCGTTTTTTTTCCTGCGGAGTCAGCGCTTCATCGGTCGGCCGGAGGCGGCAGATCTCGGCGTTGACAGCGAGGAACCGTTTGCGCAGGTCGTCGAACTTGCGGAACTCGGCGATTTCGGTTTCGGCCTTGCGGACGGCGGCCGGATCGGGCAGCGACTCGGTGACGCTCTTGCCGCCGAGCTTGTAGGTCAAGCGGAGGTGAGGAGAGTGACCGGGATCGCCGGGCTGATGGCAGTGGCAGTTGGATTTGCCGCAGCGGCCGCCAGTGGCAGTGATGGAGCCGCAGCGCAGATCGCCGAGAGAGGCGATCTCAAGCGCGATGGCGGCGCGTTGCTGTTCGAGGGAATCCAGGGATTGCGGGATCATGAGGCCTCCTGACTCCGAGCGTA